>DASXXU010000143.1:0-10073 GCA_036502885.1 Candidatus Tumulicola sp. | reverse complement strand
TTTTCGATCGCGAAGCCGGTGGGGTCCAGCAGAACGACCGCGTCGTTGCGGAACCGATCCGACAGCGCGGCCAGAAACGCGAGACGGCGTTCCTTTTTATTGAGGTTTTCGACGAAGCTGCGCGGCTTGGGCCCGAACACCACGCCACCGTGACGCCACTGCGGCGAACGGATCGAACCTTGGCGCGCACGGCCGGTGCCTTTTTGCTTGTACGGTTTTCTACCGCCGCCGCGAACTTCGTCGCGACGCTTTGTCGAGGCCGTGCCGGCGCGGGCATTGGCCATCTCGCGGTGCACGGCGCGGAAGACGACCGGAGCGGCCGTCGAGTAATCGCGCTGGAGTATCTCTGGAGCGTCGACCTGGCGGACCGTTGCGCCCTTGGCGTCTATAACGTTCGGCATGCTGTTACGCCCCCGCCGTCGCGGCCGGCTTGGCCTTGACGCTCTTGCGGACGATCACGAGGCCGTTCTTGGCTCCCGGAACCGGACCGCGGATGAGAAGCAGATTGCGCTCGCCATCGGCGCGGACGACTTCCAGGTTCTGGGTCGTCGTACGATCGACGCCGTAGTGACCCGGACGGCGGCTACCCTTAACGGTGCGGCCGGCGTTGGTGTCACCGTTGGAGCCGGGCTGGCGGTGGATCATCGAGCCGTGGCTCGCGCCGCCGCCGCTAAAGTTGTGGCGCTTGATGCCGCCGGCGAAGCCGTGGCCCTTCGAGATGCCGACCACATCGATGCGGTCGCCCGGCGCGAACTCGGCGACCGTGACCGTCTGACCGGCCTCGACGCCGTCGATATCGTTGCGAAACTCGCGCACGAAGCGTGCGGGCTCGACGTTCTGCTTCTTAAAATGTCCGGCAAGGGCTTTGGTGACGCGGCGCTTTTTGAGCGTGCCGAAGCCGAGAGCCACGGCATCGTACCCGTGCTTCTCCTTCGTCCGGCGTTCCACGACCGTGCAGGGACCGGCTTCGATCACCGTGACCGGCACAGACTTGCCGTCGTCGGTGAAAACGCTCGTCATCCCAACCTTGCGGCCAAGGATATTTTTCATCGATCCTCGTCCTATTTGACTAGCTGTTTGCGTTGCTGTTAGTACACGGGCCCAGGCGTATCGTTTATTACTTTCGACCGGCACACGCAAAGAAACGCGGACCGGCCTGGACCACAACCTTGGCAGTTTATCAGGCGCCTTGCGGCGCGTCAAGCTACTTGCTCAGAACCGTCTGACTAATGGCCGAACCGAACGGCTCGGTGAAGTAACCATAGATGGTTGACTCGGCGTTGCCGCCCTGCGGGTAGCGGTAGGTTTCGACGCCCTCCGATCCACCGTCGGGTCCGATGAACCGGTCGTCCTTGATCGTCCCCTGGATGATATCGCCCGATTGGATCAACTGGGTTGTGCCGGTTACGTGGCCGGTCGGGGAGACTTGATACAGAACCTTGGCGATTTGATCGCCGACGTTCATCGACCGGGTCACTTCCGAGTAGGCGACGGTTCCCGGAAATTCGATGTTCGCGCCGCGTATCTTGATGTTCGTGAACCTTCCATCTACCAGCGATGCGTATTCGAATCCGCGCCCGGCGCCCTGGCCATCGACGTAGAGAACGCCCGTGTTGCCCTGGTAGCCGAGGTAAAGCATCTGCTGGATCTCGGGGTCGATATGAACGCTCGGTCGGCCTTTGGCGTCTCCGTAAATGCTGACGCTGCCCTGGCCGTCGCTCGGTGTGCTGATGTTGGAGACCGCAAGTTTGCCGCTCGATCGATCGAACGCGCAGGCGATCGGATACCAACCGGCATCGTGCAGGGTCTTCAGATATTTGCCATCGTGCGCGTACTCGTCGATGCTCTCATTGTGACTGTTCGTGATGTAGACGGTGCCTTTGTCATCGGTGCAGGCTCCCGCCGGTGCGGAGAATCCTTCGGGCGGCGGCGACAGGTGGCCGATATAGGTGTTGGACGGGAAGTCGAACAGCTGCACTGCATTAGCTGCATAGTCGGTGATGAATAGCGTTCTGCCGTAGGTGATGCAGCAGTTCGGCCTTATGCCGTGCAGATGCGCTGCGTGTGACGCGCTCCCGCTGGTCGATGGGGAGTACTGAGAGCTCGAAGCGCTGTTACAGCCTGCCAATATCGCTGCGGCGGCCGCTGCGCTAAGAGCATGCTTCCACGTCCCGTGCAACCTCATGGATGATCGACCCCTTTCCAGCTTTCCCTCACGCTTCGCCAAGCGACGCGCGCGGCATGCGCGATTCACTCGGAACAGTCCCTGAAAGGGGTCTCTTCGGAGCAGCGCCCCAAACCGGGGCCGGCTCCGCGCGACGTTCGTGGCGAAAAGCGCGTTGTACCAGAGGTAAATGCAGCGCGTTGCCGCACGCCTGTTTACCGGGATCGCAGCCACTAATTCGAAGGGACTATTAAAGATGAAGGCTCGCCCCTCCGCAACGACCTTTCGACCGATGGTCGTCTTCGCATTTCTTGCCCTTGCTGCTTGTGCCGGCAGCTCGACGCCCTCGCTCGCGCCGGGGGCATCGGTGCAGAGCGTCGCGGTCCATGCAGAAAAGAACGCGACCTCGTCGTGCTTGCCTTCTCCCTGTATCTACGCGTCGACGTCAGGCGTCGAAGGGCAACGCTCACAGGTCCTCACGTTTGCCGGCAACGCGACGGGAAACGTCGAGCCGCTCGGGCGGACAACCGGGAGCAGAACGCAACTTAATGGACCGCAAGGTATCGCCGTCGACAGCAGCTACAAATTGTACGTCACAAACGCGAGCGGCGGGCAAATCCTGGTTTACGCTGCCGGCGGTTACGGCAATGCAAAGCCAATCGCAAGGATCACCGGAGCGAGCACCGGGTTAAGTTACGCGCAGAAGATCGCGGTCGACGCTAGCGGTAACATGTACGTGGCCAACTCCGACAACGGCTCTTCCTCGCCGAGCGTGACCGTGTACGCAGCGGGAGCGAACGGCAACGCCACGCCGTTGCAAACGATCGCCGGCGCCAATACCGGTCTGTCGGAGGCCTACGGAATCGCAGTCGACAACACGAACCAAATTTATGTCACGAATGTGAGTAACTCGAGCGTGACGGTCTACGCAGCGGGATCGAACGGCAACGTTACACCGGAGCAAACGATCTCCGGTAGTAATACCGGCCTGCACGACCCGGTAGGCATCGCCTTGGATGCCTCCGGCGATATGTACGTAGCGAATACCAACGATAGCGTCACCGTTTACGCGACCGGTGCCAACGGCAACGTCACACCGATCCGCACGATAACCGGCAATATGACAAAGCTAGATAGCCCGCGCGGCGTCGCGATCGACGCAACCGGAAATATCTACGTCGCCAACGGCTCGAACTCGAGCAGCGTAACCGTCTACGCTCCCGGAACGAAGAAAAACGTCAAGCCGATCCAAACGATCAAAGGCAAAAAGACCAAACTCAACGGTACCTACGCCTGGGCGATCGCCGTTCGCTGACCTCTGGGAATCGCCGGCCTTACATGAAGGCGTCGAGGCCGGTGATTTCCTTGCCGACGATCAGCGAGTGCATTTCGGTCGTGCCTTCGTAGGTCAGAACCGATTCAAGATTGTTCATGTGGCGAATCACGGGATACTCGAGGGTCACGCCGTTCGCGCCCAGCACGGTTCGCGCTTTGCGCGCGATGTTTAACGCTTCGCGCACGTTATTCAACTTTCCAAAGCTGACTTGCGAGGGCGCGAGCTGCTTAGCGTCTTTGCGGCGGCCTAAGTGTAGCGCCAGCAAGGTGCCTTTGTTGAGTTCGAGCAGCATGTCGACCAGCTTTTCTTGCGTCAGCTGAAATCCGCCGATCGGGCGGTCGAACTGCACGCGGGTTTTCGCGTAGTCCAGCGCGGTTTCGTAACACGAACGGGCGGCGCCCATCGCGCCCCACACGATGCCGTAGCGCGCTTCATTCAAACAACCCAACGGGCCCGCGAGGCCGCGCACGTTCGGCAACACCGCGTCGGCGGGCAAACGGCAGTTCTGAAATACCAGTTCGCTGGTGACCGACGCACGCAACGAGAGCTTCTTATGGATATCGTTAGCGCTAAAGCCTTTGGTGCCGGCCGGCACGATGAAGCCCCGGATGCCGTCGTCGGTTTGCGCCCAAACGATAGCCAGATCGGCGATGGATCCGTTGGTGATCCACATCTTGGTTCCGTCGAGAATCCAGTCCGAACCGTCGCGACGTGCCGACGTGCGCATCCCGCCCGGATTGCTGCCGAAATCGGGCTCGGTCAGACCGAAACAGCCGATGGCTTCGCCGCGGGCCATCGACGGCAGCCAACGGTTCTTCTGCTCCTCGTCGCCGTATCGATAGATGGCGTACATCGCGAGCGAGCCTTGCACCGAGGCAAAACTGCGCACGCCTGAATCGCCGGCTTCCAGCTCCAAGCACGCCAATCCGTATGCCACCGCGCTTGCGCCGGGACAACCGTAGCCTTGCAGATGCATGCCGAGCACGCCCAACTCGCCGAGCCCGCGGCCCAGATCGCGCGGTAACGTTCCGCTTTCGAACCAATCCGCGACGTATGGAAGCACGCGGTCGCGCACGAACGCACGCACGCTGTCGCGAATCAGCCGTTCTTCGTCGGAAAGTAACCCCGAAACGCCGATGAAGTCGACTGGGTCGAGGGCTTGACGTGCGGGCGCGACGCTCATCGGTTGACCCCGCTCATATCCGCGTAGCGCTCGCCGCTAGCGGCGCCCGGCGGAAAGATCGCATCGAGCTCGGCCACATCTTCGGCGCTTAGACGCACGTCGACGGCTGCGGCATTTTCTTCCAGATACTTTACGCGTTTGGTTCCCGGAATCGGTACGACGTCGTCGCCCTGCGCGAGCAACCATGCCAGGGCGATCTGCGAAGCCGTGCATTTTTTGCGTTCGGCTAAGGCGCGCACGGCGTCCACCAGCGCGAGATTCTTCTGAAAGTTGTCGCCCACGAAGCGAGGATTGTTCAAGCGAAAATCGTCCGGATCGAAATCGGCCGGCCCTTTTATTTGGCCGGTCAAGAAGCCGCGCCCGAGCGGGCTGTAGGCGACGAGGGCCGCGCCACACTCGCGGGTGGCTTGCAACTGACCGTTCTCTTCGAGATCGCGCGACCAGAGCGACCACTCGTTCTGCACCGCTGCGATCGGGTGAACGGCGTGAGCGCGGCGGACCGTTTCGGCCGAGGCTTCGGACAGTCCGAGGTAGCGCACCTTACCGGCATCGACCAGGCCTGCCATCGCTGCGACCGTTTCTTCGATCGGCACCGACGTATCGACGCGGTGCTGATAGTACAGATCGATCGTATCAACGTTTAACCGTTGCAACGAAGCGTCGCAGGCCGCTGCCACGTACTCGGGGCTTCCTTTTACGCCACGAACCGACAGGTCGTTCTCATCGCGAATGATGCCGAATTTTGTGGCCAGAAAAACCCGATCGCGTTTTCCGGCGATGGCCTTTCCGACCAGTTGCTCGTTCCTGCCGAAACCATACATGTCGGCCGTGTCGAGCATGGTGATGCCGAGCTCGAGCGCCGTATGAATCGTGCGGATCGACTCGTCGTCGTCCCGCGCCCCATAGAAATCCGACATGCCCATGCACCCGAGCCCGAGTTCGGACACGAGCTGGCCATTCGTTCCAAGTCGTCGCTGCTTCATGCGCGCCATAATCGCCCGGCGGCGATTAGCGTTTCAGTACGCGCGCGAGCTTGTCGAAGAGCGCCTCGGTCGAGCGCTCGAACTGATCCTCGAAGCGGCGCCAGAAGAGCCGTCCATCAGTATCGGACAGTACCGCGTCGACGCGGTAGAGGACGGTCGTCGTCTTGCCTTCGGTCGAGAGGTAGTATCCGTGCGTGCCCTCGATGCCCTCGTTCTCGATGCGCCACACGATGCGTTCTTCGTGCACGGCCTCTTCGAGCAAGGCGTGAATGCCCAGGTGCCACTCCTCGGTCTTGCCGGGTGACAACGGTCCGGGCGAGCGCATAAACGGCTGGGATGCGAACGGCCAGATTTGATCGCCGGACGTTCCCATCTCTTCTAATAGATGATAGATCCGCCGTTTCGTCCCACTAAATGCACGCTGACGGGCCTCATGAAGATCGATGGGCATGCCCGCTCGCTTCGCTAACGCAGCGCAATTATCCCCACAATGCCCGAAAGCACGATTAGCACCGGGGCACCAAGTTTCGTGCGCAACGTCAGTAGTGCCACCACACCAGTGATGGCGTAGGGTAGGACTCCGGCGGGTGCGCCGCGCGCGATTGTGAGCACGCTCGCCCACACCAATCCGACGATCGCCGGCGCCAAACCGCGCGCCAGGATCGGACGCCACGGCGAGTTTGCGAACCGGTCCCACGCCATATCGGCGCCCATCATAATCGCGCTCGAGGGGACGAACATTCCGACTGTAGCGACGGCGGCACCGAGCAGCGGCGTCTTGGGCATCGCCGCGTAACCGATCAGCGCGGCGAAAATCGTGGTCGGGCCCGGGACGAGTTTGCCGATCGTGTAGAACTGCGTGAACTGCGCCGACGTAACCCAATGATAGGTCTGCACTGCGTCGCGATGCATCTGCGGGATGATGCCTTTGCCCCCGCCGAATCCCAGCACGGACAGTTGTGAAAACGTCCATAGCAGATGCAGCGCGGTATGGAACGTTGCGTTCATATCGCTGCTTGCCGGCGAGCGCGCAAATATTCGTGCAATACGCCGATGCCGCCGAAGACGACCAACACCAAGAGCAGCGGCATTTTAAACAGCGATACGACGACCGCGGTGATCGCGAGCAGCAACAGCCGTATCCAGTCGCCACGTTCGTCCCAGCTTAACTCGAGGGCGTTCGCTACGGTTAGCCCGAGCGCGCCCACCGCACATCCGCGCAAGCCGCCACGCACGAACGGGTTGTCGGAATATTTGAAGTAGAGCGCGCCGGCAATGAGGACGATCGCTAGCGGCGGTAAGCTCGCGCCGAAAAACGCGGCGATCGCACCGGGAATACCGCGAACGCGCTGCCCGCAGAAAATCGCGAGGTTGAGAATGTTCGGGCCGGGCAGGACCTGGGCCAGCTCCAGGCCTTCCAGAAACGCATCCGCGTCCATCCAGCCTTGCTTGACGACTTGTTGACGGATTGAGGCTTTCTGGCCGCCGCCAAACGAGGTCGAGGAAATCGTCGCGAACACGAGCGCGACGTTCCAAAGGGACGGCCGTACGGCCAGGACGGGTGCCCCGCTAGCTGACATCGGGCAGCGGCCCGTCGACGACCGGCGAGGTGTGCTTTCCGGCCAAGATGTGAATGTGCACGTGTTCGGTGTGCTGGTACGGCGGCAGCACGCCCATACGGATCATGAACCCTTGCTCGTACAGGTCGAGCTTTATCGCGACCTTCTGGATGCCGGCCAGCAACCGGCTCCACAACCCTGCATCGCCTAAGCCGAAGTCGAGGATCGTCGGCACCCATTGTTTCGGAATCACGACGACGTGGATCTCCCACCACTCCGGACGGCTACGGTCGACGTTATGACGAAACGCAAAAACGTCGTCGTCTTCGTAGACGATCTCGTCGGCCTTCGCGCGCGAGCCGTCGAGCCGACCACGGAAGGTATGATCCGGATCCGGCTTCTCCCACGTGCGTTGTTCCGGACCGCTAATACGTTGCGAAATCCATTGCGTCATCGAAGGCTCCTCAAAGCGGTGCGAAGCAGGCGCATTTCGACGCACGCTTGCTGCTCCTTCCAGCAGGTCGCGGGCCCATCGCGCTCAAAGCGCGGCGTATGGCCGACTTCAAGGACGGTAAATCCGTCGTTTCGCCAAGCGACATTCTCGGGGGTCCGCCCGATTGGCCGAAAGAGCCCAAACCTTGGGATAAAGTCGTCGGCGACAGCGAGATCATCTTCGAAGACTCGCACGTCGTCGTCTTCCACGACCCAATCGACGAAGACGACGAGTCGCCGCGCGACGACACGGAAGTTCGCGCCACGCTGTTGAGCAAGAAACACGTGCATAGCCTGATGGACTTGGGCGTGTCGGACGAGCAGTTAAGTGCTAAGATCTTGCACGGCATTCAGCAAGCGGCGTACCGGCTCGGCTTGGAGAGCAAGGGCTTCGAAATTCGAGCCCACGTGTACCCGCCGATGCAGCATCGTCCGGAGCTGGCCTTTAAGTTGCGTTCCGGTAAGCCGCCCAAGAAAGGCGACCCCGCCTCAGGATAGTTCGTTACTTCGCCGTTAGGGAGGCAGTGAGATGGCGTTTCGATATTTGGCCTTGCCGATTCTCGCGTTTGCGGTATCGATGATCGACGGTTGCAGTAGCGGCTCGACACCGATTACCCCCCAAACCGTCGATGGGAGCTCGCAGTCGCCCGTCGGGCCGGCATCTGCGTCTCAATCGTGGGCCGCGCCCGAGGCATCGCAAACCAAGAGCCTTGTCTATGTGGCGAGTACCTCGTCGAATTCGGTGCAGATGTACGCATATAAGAACGGCGTTGTCGGAGCGTTGCTCGGAGAGCTCTCGATCGAAGGGCCCGGCGGAATGTGCGCCGACAAATCCGGCGACGTGTGGGTAACCTCGAAATACGCGGTATCTGAATACGCTCACGGCGGAATGACGCCGATACGCGAGTTACCGGGCGAAAAGGCTTCAGCGTACGCTTGCGCCGTCGATCCGACCACCGGCAACCCGGCGATTTCGTATAACCGTCCGTATGACCGCTCGGATACGATAGGCCTCGTTCGAGTATTCGGCAACGGGAAAGGCAGCACGAAATTCAGCGGCTTTGACGCCGCGTGGTTTCTGGCGTACGACAACAAAGGGAATCTCTTTCTCGACGGGTTGCCGTGCTCGGGATGCTCCTCGGGGAGCAGGTTTCAAGAGCTGTTCGAATTGGCCAAAGGCGCAGCGTATTTCCAGCAGCTGACCTTCCAAGGCGCAACGCTCGTCGAACCAACCGGCATCGCGTGGATCAACCCGACCTTGCTGGTTGCCGACAGCGGAGCAAGTTATCAGCAACCGATTGGATACAAGGTGCTGGTGCACGGAAGCGATGCGACCGTGGTGCAAACGCTCAGTTTCGCCTCGGCGAAGAGCGCCGGGGGACTGACGGTTCGGTCACCATCGATCGTAGTGCCCGACGTTATAGGTAACGCGGTTCTGACGTACAGCCTAACCGGCGATTTGGTTTCTACTTTTAACACGACTGCGCCGAACTCGGTCGTGGTAAGCAAAAAGTGAACGCCGTGAGCAGGGCGTTGTTTCGCGTCTTGACTGCGTCGATTGCCTGCATGCTATCGGGGTGCGGCCAATCGACGCCGATTCCATCGTACGTTTCCGCCGGTGCGGATGAGGTTTCCACAGCCGTGCGAACGTCGTCGTGGATGGCGCCGGGCGCTTCCAAACAACAATCGTTATTGTATGTAACCAATTTCGGCAGCGGCAAGGTTGGCGTTTATTCGTACGACGCCGGGACAAATCTAGAACAAGTCGGTTCGCTCGACATTCCGGAACCGTCGGGAGTGTGCACCGATAAGAACGGTCACGTGTGGGTCGCCTCGCAACACGGACGCGCGCTACACGAGTTCGAGCGCGGTAGCACCAAACAGATCACTCTTATCAAACTATACGAAGCCGGTTTCCCCGCCGGGTGCGCCACCGATCCGACGACCGGTGACTTGGCCGTCGCGATCAACAAGCCAAATGCCAAGTTCATCGGTCACTACGCGTCGGTCATCGTATTTCCGTACGGTTCGTCGCGCGGTCAAGAGTACGATTACTCGGGCGGTTTCTACTCGGTAAGTTTTCCCGCATTCGATGATAAAGGCGATCTTTTCGTCGACGGGACCGTCTGCCGAATCTATTACTACTGCTATACCGTTCCCGATACGCCGCCCGGCCTTTTCGAGTTAGCCAAAGGCTCCGGCGCCTTCGTCGAGTTACGACTGAAAGGGGTAACGTTCGACGAACCGGCCGGCCTGGCATGGATCAATCCAACCCTACTGGTCGCTGAAGACGATGCCAACGATAGCGGTGAGGTGGTGGGTTACAAAATGCTAATCAGTGGTGGAAGCGCCACGT
>DASXXU010000142.1:0-4575 GCA_036502885.1 Candidatus Tumulicola sp. | reverse complement strand
GCGGAAGCGCGAGACAGTTCGGTCGCCACGGCCAACCGCCCGATCCTCGACAGCGCCCGCTTAAAAATGGTCGGATACGATTGCAACTCGCACGCGTGCGAGTTCTACTACCGGCAACCGCAGATGAACGCCACCGAGCTGCACGCGTTCACGCAGTTCGTCGACGCTGCACCGCAGCGTCGGTCGATGCTCGAAGCGTTCGCGTGGCTTTGTGCGCTGCCCAAGCATATCGCGTTGCAGTGGGTGAATTTTGGATATAGCCTAGTGGGCGCGGGCGGCTTTGCGCTGTTCGTGCGCAACCGATCGATTGGGTCGCGGGGGCGCATTCACACGTGCTTCCTCGAATCGCAGGCTGCGTCCGGAAACGTTTCCAAGGCGTACGCCCAAGTTTTTGCAAGCGTTGCTGAACGGGATCTCCCCGATCACGAGATCGTCACCATTGTGGGTCGCAATGATGCGCCGGTCGAGCTTCGCGTCGGCGTAAGCGCGACGGCCCTAGCGGCGTTCGTGCCGGCGTGAGCATGGTTTCCGAATCATCCGTACACGCCGCGATCGCACGTGCTACGCGTTTCGTAGTGCGCCACCAAGATGACGATGGTGCGTGGCGCGATTTTTACGTGCTCCCAGGCCGTTCGGATGCATGGGTGACGGCCTACGCCGGCGCGCAACTGCTTCGGATCGCGCAATGGCGCTCGAGCCACACATGCGACCGCGCGATCGCATCGGCGATCGATTTCGTCGAGCGCGCGCGCAAAGCGGGCGGTGGCTGGGGTTACAATTCCAACTGTCCGGCGGACGCGGATTCGACCGCGCGTTCGCTGCTGTTTCTACACGCTGCCGGCGCCAAGGTGCGGTTGCGGGATTACGCGGATCTCGCACGGTTTGCGGTACGCGATGGTGCCTTCGCGACGTACCGTGCCGGTGATGCGTGGGGCGGATGGTGCCGCGGCCACGCCGATGTTACGGCCGTCGCGCTACGCGCGCTCGGCCACGTCCTGGCGCCGAGCCACGCGCTGGTCCGGCGCGGACGCGCTCGTTTGAGCGCATATCTTCGGCGACGCGATGCATTCGCTTCGTATTGGTGGACGACGCCGTTCTATCTAGCGCTCGAAGTAGCGCTTTTGTTCGAAGGCTCGGCGCACGCGCCGGCTGTCGAGCTGCCGCGCTTTCCGTTGCCACCTGACGCGGGTTCCTTCGAACGCGCGCTCGCGTGCGAGGTCGCGCTCGTGCGGCGCGATATCGTTGCGGCGACCCGCTACGCGCGTCAACTCATCGAATCGCAAAGAGACGACGGCAGTTGGCTACCGGCGCGAATTTTGCGGGTCGTCGACCCGCGCTCGAAGAGCGCCCGCGATATCTATTGCAATCGCAGTGAGATCGTTGCCGACGACCGTGCGATCTTCACAAGCTCGACGGTGACGGGTGCGCTCGTCCGCTTCGAAGCTATGCGAGCGCGGCTTTATACGCGTGAACGCGTTGGCGGAGGGCATCTCCACATTGTGCAACCATCGCTCGCGTAAGCGCAACGCCGGCCGGCAATGCGACGAACGATCCCAGATCCCAGCGGCAGTCCGGATCGGACGTGAAGCCGCAAAGATATCCATCCGCATTGGCTGCTTCGGCGTGGGTGAGGATCGTATGTTCGCCGGTGGTCGAAACGTCGCCCGAATCGCCCGCGTGTGTCGTGCCGTTTTGAACCGTTCCGATGGCGTCGACATCGTAACGAAGCGCGAAGGCCGCCGCGCCGGCGCACAGATGATCGAGGCCGGCCAGCGTTACCGCGTCGGGCCCAAAATCGTGCTGCGTCGCGCCCGTCATCCCGGAGATGGAAACACCGACCGCGCCGGTATTTCGATGCCATGTATGCGACGCTTCGTTCGCGTTGTTTCCGCCGATCGCGTTGTCGCGCGGATCGTGCGTCATTACCAGCACCCAATTCGGGCTCTGAAAATTCGCTTCACCGTTGTAATCGCCGAAAAGGCATCCAAACGGCGCAACGGTCCAGTGCAGATAGATCCTCGAGATGGCGTTTGCAGGCACGACCGGCAATTTTGCAAGCAGCGTTTTCGCTTTCGCTACGATGACCGCGTTAATGGCGCTGCTCGGATCAAAGTTTCCAAGTGGGTTAAAACTCATCGGCGTTCTCCAAACCGGAAAGACGCTAACTTCGTTTTGTAGCTGAAACGCACCTCGCAACGTAACGTAATAGAAAGGGACTTCGATGCTTCTCGACGGCGATTCTACCAACGGCGACCCGACCGACGCCGGAACTCCCGACGATCAATCAACTGCGGGCGCCCCGACCGACCAATCCGATCAATCCAACGCGACCGACGGTGGCGTAACGAGCGACGGCGGTGCTTCAAGCACCTCATCGGTCGACATGAATAGCGACGCCGGGGTGGATTCGACCGCGAGCGACGGCGGCGACTCGTCGACCACCCAGATGGATGGCGGCACCTCCAGCTCGTCGAGCTCGTCCGACTCGTCGGATGCATCGACGTCGTCCAGCTCTTCGAGCACCGACTACACCGCGATTGTGCCAATTCCGAGCGGTATCAACAACGGGCTTACGTTTGCGGCGCAGGCGACGATGCTCACCGCGTTCGGGAATCCGGGAACGCCGGATCCCGGATGCGGCCCATCTTCGGCGGCGCTGGCCCCGCTCATGAAAACCGCTAACGTCGGGCCGTTCCGCGTTACCGGGTTCGGTGCGGCGGTCGATGCGCTAACGCGCGTATTCACAGCCGTGCAAGCCGCAAAGCCGGATCTGTACGCGGTTTTGGGTACGCAAGGGATGCTGTGCGTCCGGTACGTTCGCGGTTCGACCACGAACTTTTCGAATCACGCGTGGGGCACCGCGATCGATATGACGATCGGCGGTGTGTTGACGGCGCGCGGCTCGACGGATATGACGCAAGGGCTCGTCGACCTAGCACCGTTTATGGCAGCCGAAAGCTTCTTCTGGGGTGCCGGCTTCAGCCCGACCGTCGACGGCATGCATTTCGAAGCATCCAACGAGCTCATCTCACAGTGGAAAGCGAACGGAACCATCCCATGACGATCGACGGCGATTCTTCCAGCGATACCACGTCGAGCGACGTTAGTTCGAACGGCGATCCGTCAGCCAACGTTTGCAGCAGCGATGACGGATCGAGCGATTCGACCACCAACGTGTGCAGCAGCGACGATGGCACGAGCACGTCGTCCGACGACGGATCGTCGAGCGACGGATCTTCCAGCACGACTCCGATCGGAGGATGGAGCGACGCGGTCGCCGGCGGGTGGAACTCCGGCGAACGCGCCGTTGGCGCGATACGTCGCATTCCGCTTTCCGGCTTGCAACAAGTCAATCAAGATCCGGCTGCAAACTCGGCGACGACCGAATCCGCTACCGGCCGCGCGATCTTGTGCGTGCCATCCACGTTCGACGCGTCACAGGCGGTAGAAATTCTATTCCACCTGCACGGGCACAACGTCGGCTATCGCCAACGCGTCGCGTCGACTCTGCCCGACGCCGGAACGGTACGCGACGTGCTGCTCGACCAGATCGAATCGCAGATCGAACAAGCAAACCGGCCGATCGTGGCCATTCTGCCGCAAGGCACCGTCGGTTCCAGCTTCGGCAACGGATCGACGGCATTCGACTGCAACGCGTGCATCGCCGAAGTACTAGCGGCGGCCACTACGGCCGGCGTATGGTCGAGCGCTCCGGCGGTTTCGCGCGTCTTGTTGTCGGCGCACAGCGGCGGCGGCGGAAGCATCGCGGTGATGGAGTCGCAATCCGGACAGCCACATCTACCGTCGCCAATCGCAGGGCTGTTCTTGTTCGAAGCGATCAATGGGACCAACGAACTAGCGGCCGAATCGGCCTACGTTACCACGAAGCTCAACGCCGATTTGCAAGGCATCACCGGCGCGGCATCGCCCGCCAATCAACTCGCGTACTTGCAGACCAGCTTCCGCTTCCGCGGCATCTACAACACCCAAGACGACTTTTATTCGGGGTTCTACTCAACGATCGCGCAAACGATCTCCGCATGGTTCACCCGCAACGCTGCCGCGTTGGGCGGCGCCGGCTCCGACACGTACAACGCGTTACGTGCGAACTACCAAGTCGTACAACCCAATCCGTACGTCGCGCACGATGGCATCGTGGGACAAGGCAATCTCGGCCAAGCACTTGCAATGCTCTCGTAAGCTCATACTCGCCAACCATCAATCGCCCGGCGACATCGTCATGCTGACGGCTGCCGTACGCGATCTTCATGCTGCGTACCCGGGTGAGTTCGCTACCGACGTTCGCACGCCGTTTCCGCAGCTTTGGCAACACAATCCAAACGTGACGCCCCTCGACGATGCCGATCCGGACGTGGAACGAATCGAATGCCACTATCCGTCGATCCACCAGAGTAATCAGCTCGCGCATCATTTCGTCGAGGGGTTCACCGCATTTCTAGCCGACCACCTGAAGCTGCCGATCGCCTCGACCGCATTCAAGGGCGATATTTACTTGTCGGACATCGAGAAGGGCTGGATGTCGCAAGTGCACGAGATCATCGGATCGTCCGTCCC
>DASXXU010000141.1:0-8005 GCA_036502885.1 Candidatus Tumulicola sp. | reverse complement strand
CCTGGATCACTGCAAAACGCATCGTCATCGCTGTGGAACGTCGTCAGCAGTCCGAACGTGCCGCCGCCCTACGGAGTGTACGACGACACGCTGAATGCGGTCGGGGGCAGCTCGGCCAAAGACGTTTGGGCCGTCGGGGACGATTGTTGCTACCCGCACGGGACGCAAGAATACGATCACGCGCTCATCACGCATTGGAACGGTTCGGCGTGGAGTATCGTACCGGCCGCGAAGAACGCGCCGGAGGACACGCAGTTAAAAGGCGTGTCGGCACTTTCGCCAAGCGACGCGTGGGCCGTCGGCACGGCTCCATTTCCGAATAATCAAGCCGTTCTAGAGCATTGGAACGGCAAGAAATGGAACGCGGTACCGAGCCCGCAAATCGCCAACGGCGGAGCGATGCTATCGGTCGTCATGCTCGCAAAGAACAATGTCTGGGCAGCCGGTTACGGAAACTTTTCGGCAGTGCTCGAGCATTGGGATGGGTATACCTGGACGTTCATTCCGGCCTATACGCAGGGCAACACGGTGCTCAACTCGATCTCCGCCTCCGGGCCCAATGACATTTGGGCCGTGGGCACAAACCTCGATCCCGCCCTGTCATTGTTTACCGAACATTTCGATGGTCATCAGTGGACCTATTACTTTAGCGCCGGTAAATTCTACGCGGCAACGTTCCGCAGCGTCACGACGATCTCGCCGAAGGATGCGTGGGCCGTCGGCTACGAGTCAGCCCAAGATCAACCCGTACAAACGCTCGCCGAACATTGGAACGGTGGAACCTGGAATCTCGTAAGCAGTCCAAATCGGGATCCTAAAGGATCGCCGATTCTCACCAACCAGTTAAATGCCGTCGCCGCCCGCTCAGCAAAGGACGTCACCGCCGTCGGCGTGTGGACGTGGTATCCGGGCAGCGGAACGACGCGAAGCCTGTTCGAGCACTTCGACGGGAGAAAATGGAGCCTTGAAGACGGACCGGCGTCGCTGGAATCCAGCAATAACAACGCCGACAATCAACTGTTGGGAATTACCGCGCTCGCCGGCGGAGGCTTATGGGCGGTCGGCGACGGCGATATCCCGCCGGCGGTCGGCAACCAGACGTTAACCGTCGAGTCTGCCGACCGGTAAGCGCGCTTTACTGGCTCTCGACGTATTGCAGCGCGGCGGCGGCGCCGCTGACGACGCGTCCAACCGCAGACGTCTTGGTGACCGACGTGATTTGAATCGTGCCTTTCGGAATTTCGGTGGTCAGCATTTTGCCCGAATCCGGATCCTTGATCCGCTTCACCGAGACGACGGTCATCATCATGCCGACCGAAACGCCGCGATCGCTGCCAGCGTTGATCACGATATCCGGTCCATCGACGCTGATGATGCGGGCACGTACCGAAGCGACGCTTCCGCCGGCCGAGAACTTCGACGGATCGATGTGCGTCGCGATGATCGCAGCCTCGTCGTTGATCAAGTGGCCCATCGTCGAACTGATGAACTGAGAGTTGGAATATCCGCCAACGCCGAGCGCGTTCCACGTGCCCGCGCCGCCGCCACCGCCCCACGACGTGCCGCTCTTGGTTTGCTCGTCGGCGAACGATTGCACGATCTGCCCGGTCACTGCGTCGATCACCCGAACCTGGACTTTGAGTGTAACGCGTTGGGTGTGAACGCCGCCAAGAATACCGCCGACGGCACCGCCGATCAGGCCGCCGACGGCGCTACCCGCGTTCGAACCGCCGGTTTGATCGAATTGCAAAACGTTGCCGGTAATCAAATACCGCGCGCCGGTAAGCTGGCCGCTTTGCACGTACGACGCCGGCGCTACCTCACCGTTGGTGGACAGCTGATGCTCTTGCATGATCGCGTCGAGGTGCGTGCGGTCCACGATATTGAACTGGCCACCGTTCACCAGACCGTCGGTGACAAGATCGGTTTGCTGTCGGCGTAAGCGGCTGAAGGGATGGCGGCGATCGAAAGGGAGACAATCGCCGCCATCAGCATGAGACGAAAACGTAAAACTACAGCGGAATAAAAAATCATTGCCCCATCTCAAAAGAGTGTGGCAGGCACTTTTACGATCGTTCAACTGAAGCGCCGCTTGGTCCTACCACTAAGTCAAGTTTTTCTGGCCCATCAAGACTAATATGATTTCATCGGTCGGACTAGTGAAAGAGCGCCGCTCGTTTGACGCGGGCGAACGCTCTTTGACTGATGATTACCGCGAGTGGACTAGCTTAGCTTTTCATGCAGGTGATCATCACGTTAGTCGTTTTTCCTTGCGGATCGGTGACGCTGTTAGCGTCGGTGTACTTCGTATCGCTCACCTTAGTAATGAGGTCGGTGCTGCTGCTCCCGTCCAGATATTTGCCGGTCCAAGTCAACGCACTGCCTTGCCACCCGGGCGAGGTCTGGGTGCCGTAACCGCCACCGTCGTCAACGCCGGTCTGTATCCACATCTTGGTGGTCGGGTCGTAGCCGGTATAGTTCACGCCGTTGAGCGTGGCCGTCCGATATTGGTCGAACGGTGGCGCGGTCGTTTGCGTAACCAGCCACATGCCGTTCATCCCGAGCGATGTCACGTCGGTTTCGGGACGCGTCTTGCCGCGCAGCTGCTGCGTGCACGACCACGTTCCGATCAGGAAGTTAACCGACGAGAAATCGGGTTTGGTCATCGCAACCGGGGTGGGAGCCGGCGCCGGATCTGCGGCCGAAACGAGCGGCGCGGCGCTCGCCGCAGCAACAAACAGCGTACAACCCAATAGGGTCACTGCCCAGTACTTCATAAGTAAGGCCTCTCTTCTAGGCTCGCCTAGGGAGCGAGCCCTTGAAGACTCTAGAGCGCTGTTCGGAGGAAGTCCTCTTATTTCAGTTGGGCGGCCGAACACGGCCGTGGGCGACCGCCCGGAGCTATCTAGAACTCGGAGGGGTCGGTCGCGACGCCCGACGGATTGTTGAATCCGGTCGCGATCGTGTACTGATACTTGGTCGACGGCCACGCGAAGCGGTCGACCTGGTTGGCCTCTTGGTACTCGCCGGCACACAACGCCTTTGCTTTATAGTTCAGCGCGAAGTTGAACGGTTCGCCGCCGCCCGGCATCGAGATCGATTTCGACGGTTGCGTTTTACCGGCCGGGAACACGAGGATCTCGGACGGGTCAAGTTGCTGTGCGACGATGATGTTTCCGGCCGGATCGACTTGGATGCCACCACCCGAACCGAACGCCAGTTTGAGATTCGTCCCGGTTTTGGCGCCGGGTTTGTACTTGTTTACGGCGCTGGTGTTGCTGACGTCGTACATCACGTAAAGATTTTGCTGCTTGTCGAGCGCCACCGAAAGCGGCGCGCCGCCGCCGTAATCCGATAAGCGATACTCTTTCTTAACGTTGCCTTTCGGATAGACCGACACCCAGCCGTTCGAATTGCCGTTGAAATTTGCGATGTAGAGCGTGCCGTCCGCCGCCACGGCGACATCGGTTGGCGAAACGAGATCGGTTTGGTAACTCTTGGTCGGCGAGGTCGAACCGGGCGCGTACATTTGCACGGTCCATTTGCCGCTGATTGGGCCCTCGTCGGAAACATATAAGTTACCTTTGGTGTCGGTCGTAAGTCCGCCCGGCCCTAAGATACCGTCGGTGATCGATGCGATGGGTTGTTGATTCTTGCCCTTCTGTTCGAACACTTCGACCGCACCCGCGCCGAGATTGCAAGCGTATACGAGTTTCGAACCCGCCTTCACGTTGTACGCCCGCCCGATGCCCACACGCCGCGCGGCGCGCAGCGAATTGATGTCGGTCGTTGCGCCATATTCGCCCAGCGGATACATATGCGCGTTCAACATCGGTGCCCGCGACATCGAAGTCGCGCCGATCGCTTGTTGCGGCGCGGAGCCTGCGCCGGCGCAACCGGCGAACAGCGTCGCAACCAGCGCGGCGCCCGCTCCGTACCAATACCTGTTTGTCATTGAGAACCGCCCCTTTCGATGAACTTAAAAATGAAAACTAACTCTAGTCTTCTAAATGCAAGCGAGCTCTCACTGCGTCTGCTTTCACAAATGAGAACAAAATGAGAGGCGCAGGTTCGCCCTTCGGCATCCTGGTACGCGGTCGACGTTACAACTGTTGACCTGGGGGTGGTCACATATGAAATTATCACGTTTGCCGGCAATCGCGTTCCTCGTGACAGCGCTCACGGCATGTACGAATTCCACGCAATCGTTAACGCCGGCCGTCAGCGGCACCGACACCGGGCCGACCGCAAATGCCAAGGAGTTGGCGTCGTGGCACCGCGCGTTGTCGCAAATCAAACTTCCGGGTGCGGGATGTTATCAGACCTCGTATCCGTCGACGGAGTGGCAAAAGATCGCGTGCGTGAACGCGCCTCACGTTTCGTATCCGCTTCCGAAATCGCGGCGCCCGCACGGCATTAGCCCCGACGGCATCGCGCAGAGCGTCGGCAATGGCGCCGATTTCACCGCCGATACAACGCCCAGCCTGATGTCGACCGGCATCGGCGCGTTCCCCGCGGTGAGCGGTGTGACCAGCGTTAAGAGCGTCGAGAATCCGGAGTTCGGATGCTGCGGCGAAAACGGTACCAACAGTTACACGTTGCAACTGAACTCGTACTTTTTCACCACTTCGGCGTGCGGCAGCATACGGAACTGTGCCGGATGGGAACAGTTCGTTTACGAAAATCCGCCCGGCAAGTCCAAGGGCCAATTGTTCATTCAAGACTGGCTGATTCCGACCTCAGGTTCGAGATTAAGCGGATGTCCGGCCGGTAAGGGCTGGGAATTCGCCGACGGCGGATGCGTGCAGAACAGCCCGTCTGCCGTTGCTATACCGAATATCTCGATCACGAGCTTGGGCAACCTCATCGAAACCGGCACCGCATCCTCGAGCGGCGATAGCGTCTTTCTGGCTAACGGCAATACCGAATACGGTCTGCAAAACATTCAAGGGGACGGCATCACCGATCTGTCGGCGCATTGGGAAGGTGCCGAGTTCAACGTCATCGGCAACGCCGGCGGCGACATCGCGAAGTTCAACAAAGGCGCGACGGTCACGGTGAGCTTGGCGACCGATACAGGCCAAACATCGGCGCCGTCGTGTCCGGCCAACTCCGGAACGACCGGCGAATCGAACAACCTGTCGTTTATCAAGGCACCTACTAATCCGCCCGAACTACAATATCCGTCCATCGAGTTCACGATGAGCGATTCTGCCGAGGGCGCGGCGAGCTGCGATACGGTGCCCGGCTCCTAGTCGCAATCGATCGTTACCCGCAGCGAAGAGGCCGGCGCTTTACGCCGGTCTTTTTGTTGCGTTTTGGCCAGGGTGCGCGCGCCGAGCGGCGTATTCGTTATTCCCTCTATAAATTTGAACGCACAAGACCACTGAAAGGCCGATGAATGAACCTACCACGACTAAGTGCGATCCTGGTTTTATCGGGAGCGCTAGCGGCGTGTTCGAACGCCACGCAATCATTACCGGCGACCGGATTGGCCGGCGCCAACGGCGCCGTTGCAGATGGGTCGGTTGCCTCGGTTACTTCGTGGCATAACGCGCTGCACCAGAGCCCGCTGCACGCGGCGGGATGCTTTAAAGCATCGTACCCGTCGACGACGTGGCAAAAGATCGCCTGTATCACCCCACCGAAGCTTTGGTATCCACCGCGCGAGAGCCACCCGAAAATAGGGCAGAGCGTCGGCGACGGCCGCGACTACAGCATCGATGTAGCCCCACACATCATCTCGCAATCCATCGGCTCGTTCCCGGTTGCTAAAAAAGTGAAGACGGTGACGAGCTCGGGCTGCTGCGGCGAGCAAGGCTTGAACAGCTACACATTCCAACTAAACTCGAACTTCTTTGCCTCGAAAGCGTGCGGTTCGCTACAGAGTTGCGCCGGCTGGTCGCAATTCGTCTACGAGAATCCGCCGGGCGGCGGACAAGGCGCGCTATTCATTCAAGACTGGCTCGTCCCGACAAACGGGCAAGGATTGCCCAGCTGTCCGTCAGGAAAAGGTTGGGAATTCGCGGACGGTGGATGCGTCCAGAATAGCCCGGGCGGCGTCAACATCCCGAACGTAGCCATCTCTTCGGTCGGCTCGATCATCGAAACCGGCGTCGCGGCTACCAGCGGCGACAGCATCTACATGTCCGTCGGAAAAACCGAATACGGCATGAAGAACGTGCAGAACGACGGCATCACCGATCTATCGGCCGGATGGCAAGGTTCCGAGTTCAACATCGTCGGAAATGCAGGCGGCGACGTCGCCAACTTCAACGCCGGTGCCAAGATCTCAGTGAACATCGCAGCCGAAGATGGTGTGAACAGCGCGCCGACGTGTCCCGGCAACAGCGGAACGACCGGCGAAACCAACAACTTATTCTTCATCCCCGCACCCAAGAAGATCGCGGCGCAGCAATATCCGTCGATTGAGTTCGCGATGAGCTCGAAATCCGGAAAAACGGGAACCTGCACCGTGGCCGCAGCGAAATAGCTTTCGCTCGTACGCGTTAATCAACGAAGCCGGTGTGAAAGCGCCGGCTTCTTCGATTTTCGGCCAAGAAGCGATGCCGCGATATTCCGCGAACGCAGGGCGTCGTGCGCGAGTTTAGTAAACTCTGGGCCGGTCAAACCGTAAGCCTAGTTGGCTCCGCGCTGACCGCGTTTGCATTGCCCAGCCTAGCCGTTTTGTTGCTGCACGCCACGGCGTGGCAAGTCGGAACGCTCTCCGCATTGCAGATGCTGCCGTTTCCCGTTTTCGGCTTGATCGTCGGCGTTTTGGCCGACCGTTGGTCGCGACGACGGATGATGATCGTCGCCGACTTGGTGCGCTTCGCAGCGCTAGCGGCAGTACCGCTCTTCGCCGCGTACCACCAGTTGCAAATGCCGTTGTTGTATGCGGTCGCGTTGATCACCGGCACCGCGTCGGTGTTTTTCGGCGTTGCGTATCAATCGTATCTGCCGTCGGTCGTTGGTAAAGAACAACTGACCACCGCTAATGCGAAGCTCGAGTTTTCCAACTCCGGTTCGCAAATGATCGGCAACGCACTGGGCGGGATACTCATCCAATGGATCGGCGCCGTGTTTGCGGTCGCGATCGACGCGATTTCGTATCTCGTCTCGATTGCATCGCTGGCGATGATGCGCGTGCACGAACGACCGCACGAGGGACCCAGCCTTACGTTCCGGCAAGGCCTCGCGGAAATGCGCGAGGGGTTGCAAGTCGTATTGCAATCGCCGGATCTGCGCTGGATCGCCGGCTCGACGGCAACCATCAACTTCGGGTTAAGCTTTATCGGCGCGGTTATTTTCATTTACGCCTACCGGCAACTGCATATGCAACCCGGGCCGTTGGGCATAATTTGGGGTGTCGGTGAAGTAGGATTCATCGGCGCGCTGTTGGCCGTGAGTGTTCGCAAACGGCTCGGTCTGCGCGCAACGTTGATCTCGATGGCGCTGCTCGGCGGCGCTTCGCAGGCCGTGTTGCTGTTCGCACAATCCGGTTGGCCATACGTGTTCTATTTCGTATCGGCGGCCGCGTTCAACATCACCGTGCCGATTTATAACGTGAATCAGATCAGCTATCGCCAAGCGTTGGTCGACGAACGACTTCAAGGCCGAATGAACGCCACCATGCGCACGATCGTGTGGGGCACGCTACCGCTCGGCGCGTGGGTGGGCGGCTGGCTCGGCACGGTTGTGGGCGTCCCGGCGACGATCGCGATCGGATCGGCCGTTAGCGCCGGCGCAGCGCTGTGGTTAATTCCGCTCCGCGAGCGTTCCGTCTAACGATGCGCGAACGCAGATTACCGCGACGCGAGAGAGCCGGTGCTCAGCACACCGGCTCCAAGGTCGCTTCTTAGGCTGCGCTGACGGCCGGCTATTTACCCGGCAGCGTGAAGGCACACAGCGTGTAGCAGCCGGTGTATACCGTTCCGTTTACGATGATGCCGGTGGCCGGCGCCGAGCCGTTGCTCACCGAGCTGGTCGAGTAGATCAACTTGCC
>DASXXU010000140.1:0-5722 GCA_036502885.1 Candidatus Tumulicola sp. | reverse complement strand
ATCGAACAGCTCGATAGCTTCTTTTGCGACGCCGCATTCCGCCAGCGCTCGCCGAGCGCCATCGATCAACCAATCCGCTAGCTCGTCGTAGAATCTCGCGACCACGAGCGCAAAGCGTTTGCCCCGGCAGTCGGGCACGGCTTGGGAACGGCCCTCCAACGTCGCATGCTTGGTCTTCATAAAACCGAGCCTACGCCGACCGGTTCGGCCGTGTCAACCACACCCAGCCTGCTGGGAAGTGTAGCTATAACTCGGGCTGGCCGAGCGCGACGCCGGTCGGTTCTTCGAAGCCGCCGGCGACGGTGTGGCGAACCTTCGGACGCGGATAAGACAACGGCCCGGCAAAGTTGCTCGGCGCGGACGACTGCAGGCCTTCGAACTCCTCCAAACACGTTATCGCATCGGTGACGCTTCCGTCTTGTACGGACGCGGTGGCGTAGTTGGTCAGCATTGCTCCGAGCAACGCCGCATCGTCGTAGCGGCGGGCGCCTGCGATCGCCTTACGCAACGTTTCGAACGCGACATCGATCGAACGGCGTTTCAACAACAGTGAACCAACGCCAAGGTAGTAGCGCGCGAGCATCTCATCGTCGTTGGGATCGACTATTCGTTCCAGCTCATCGAACGCGGCGGCCGCACGCTCGACGAAGTTTCCGATCGCTAACTCGGTAGCCGCGAAAGCACGAAGCGTGCGCTCGTTACGCGCTTGGAACGGTTTGTGGGCTGTCGAACATGTGGCCGAGCTTGTCGCGCTTCGTATCGATGTAGCGCTCGTTGAACGGCGTCGGTGCGGTTTGCATCGGCATGCGGCCAACGATCGTCAAGCCGTAGCCTTCCAACCCGAAGATCTTTTTGGGATTGTTGGTGATCAGCCGCATCTCTTTGACGCCGAGGTCGACGAGTATCTGCGATCCGATGCCGTAATCGCGTTTATCGACCGGCAAACCGAGTGCCTCGTTCGCTTCGACCGTGTCGGCGCCCCGATCTTGCAGTTCGTAGGCGCGCAGCTTGTTGGCCAGGCCGATTCCCCGTCCTTCTTGACGCAAGTACAGAAACACCCCGCGGCCTTCTCGTGCGATGAGTTCCATCGCCCCGTCGCGCTGCGCCCCGCAATCGCAACGGATCGAATGCAGTGCATCGCCGGTCAGACATTCCGAATGGACGCGTACCAGCAAGTCTTTGCCATCGCCGATGTCGCCCATTACGAGCGCCACGTGCGTGTTGCCATCGATGGTCGTTTCGTATGCCACGCCGGTCCATTGTCCTAACGTCGTCGGCAAATCGAACTGCGCCACCCGCTTGACGAGCTTTTCGTTGCGCATGCGGTACGCGATCAAGTCTTTGACGCTAACGAGCTTGAGATTATGACGATCCGCAAACGCGCGCAGCCCGTCGAATCGTTCCATCGTGCCGTCTTCGGCCATGATTTCGCAGATAACGCCGGCCGGATAGAGTCCGGCAAGACGCGCGAGATCCACCGACGCTTCGGTTTGGCCCGCCCGAACGAGCACGCCGCCTTCTCGCGAACGTAACGGAAAGGTGTGACCGGGACGCAGAAAATCCGACGGTCTCGCATCCGGGTCGAGCAATTTTTTGATGGTTGCGGAACGGTCGTGCGCCGAGATGCCCGTCGTCGTAAGGCCGCGCGCCTCGACCGAAACGGTAAACGCCGTTTCGTGTACGGCGGTGTTGTCGCTCACCATCTGCGGAATTTGCAGTTCGTCCAAACGGCGGCCGGGCAGCGAAACGCAGATCAATCCGCCGGCTTCGCGGCGCATGAAGTTGATCGCCTCGGGCGTCACCATCTGGGCCGCCATGACGAGGTCGCCTTCGTTCTCGCGATCCTCGTCGTCGAGCACGATGACCATCCGGCCGGCTCGCACGTCGGCGATTGCCTCATCGACGCGGTCGAACGCGGTTTCACCGCGGGCTCCGGCGACGATGGCCGGCAACACGCCTCCCAGCCGCTGGAGGGTCCGGTACGACGGCTCCCTTCGACCCGACCGCAACAGCGAGATCGCCGCCTCCGTCAAACCCGCTCGATTGGCAAGCTCGGCCGCCGTCAGGCCGGCGCCGTCCATCGCGGCGTTGAGCCGCTCCGCAAATAACTCCACCGTGCCAGCGTAGGGGCAGACTTAACAACTGTCAAGCCACTTGAAGCGTTATGCCGCCACCGTTTAGCGGTATCCTATTTCCCATGGCCGATCGCGATATTCCCAACGACTCCCTTGGCTACGTGGAGCCCGACCAAGAGCCCGACCCGGATGCCGATCTCGAGCCGGTGAAGCCGGACCAACACGAGGGCGAGCCTAGAACGTAACGATCGGTTTGAGGATTCGTGTCTGCGTGAGTGCTCGATAGGCGCCGGCTACGTCTTCCAATCCGATTTCGACGGCGCCGAGCTTTTCAGCCGTTACGATGCCTTGCGCGATGAGTTCCAGCGAACGCCGCGTGTCGGTCGGACCGCACGAGTAGCTCCCGGTCAAACGCAAATCTTTAAAGTAGAACCGTTCCGAATCGAGCGTGATCGGCGTTCCTGGTTCGAACGGCGTGAACATGACGACCGTCCCGCCCGGCGCTGCAGCCGCAACCGCAGCCTCGAGCGCTTTTGGAACGCCCGGACCACAAATCACGACGCGCGCACCATCCGGCAACACCGTGGTCACTTCGCCCGGATGAAAAGCGGTCGCGCCGAGCCGCGCGGCGTTCGAGCGCCGTTCCTCGATGAAATCGCTTCCGAATACGCGAGCCCCGGCGTGCTGCGCGGCCAGCACGTGCATCAACCCCATCACGCCGAGCCCGATCACGTAGAGGTCGTCGCCGGGCTGAACGCCGCTACGGCGCAACGATTTCACCACGCACGCTAGCGGTTCGACCAACGATCCGTCGGCAAACGAAACGTTCTCCGGAAGCACTAACGTATCGCGCATATTGGCGACCGGCACGCGAAAATACTCGGCCATCGCACCTGGATCGATACGCGAAGCACGCCACCCGGCGCACTGCACGTAGTCGCCTCGAGCGCATGCGTCGCAATCAAAACACGGCGCGTGATGGTGCACGAATACCCTATCGCCCACCGCAAACGGCGCGGCGACATCATCGCTTTGCGCGACCGCGGCAACGATGCCGGACGGCTCGTGTCCTAACACCAGCGGTGCCTTGCGCCGGATATACCAGGGCATGATGTCGCCGGTGCAAATGCCCGCGGCTTTGGCTTGCACCAGAATCTCGCCGGGTTGCAGTTGCGGAACCGGACGTTCTTCGATACGAATATCGTCGACGTCGTATAAGACCACCGCGCGCATCGTTTGCGGAACGCTCACGGTTCGATCACCGCCTTCATACCTCGTCCCGCATCCAGCGAGCCAAACACGTCTGTAATTTCGTTCAAACCCGCCGTTTGCGAGGTCAGGCGTAGCAACGGTAATTCGCCGCCGGCGATCAGATCGTACGCTTGCCGCACATCTTTGGGCGCGAAATGGAACGGTGCGATCAACCGCACCTCGTCGTAGTGCAATCGCGCCGCGTCGAACGTTACGCGCGTTTCACTGGGCAGGCCGCCGAAGAACGAGACCGTCCCGCCTCGCCGCACCAGGGACGGGCCGAGTTCCCAAATCTCCTTGCTTCCGGTGCACTCGATCAGTGCATCCGCGCCCCGGCCAGCGGTACGCTCGCGAACGGCCTCGATCGCCGGCTCGTCGCGCACGTCGACGCTGTCCACCCCGAACTCGCGAGCGATCGCCAAGCGCTCCGGCCGCCTCCCGAATAAAACGGCGCGAACGCCGTCGCGTGCGAGCAACAGCGCGTGCATGATGCCGAATGCGCCGTCCCCGTACACCGCAACCACGGAATCCCGTTGCGCCGCCAGAAACCGTATCGAATGGACGACACACGATAACGGCTCGAGAAAGGCGGCGTTCGCATACGAAATGCTTTCGGGCTTGCGATACGCGTTGCGCGCCAAAATGCGTTCGGGGATCTCGATGTAATCCGCGTACGCTCCGAAGATCATCGTCTCGACCAACGTTTCGCACAACTCTTCCTCATCGTGCCGGCACCAAAAGCAGCTTCCACACGGTGCGGAGTGCACGCTCATCACCGCATCGCCCTCGCGCCATCGTTCGACGCCGCGACCGGTCGCGGCAACGTCGCCGGAGAATTCGTGCCCGAAGCGTGCCGGGAACGGCATGAGCGGGTGGCCGCGGCGATAGGTTTTGAGATCGGTCCCGTCGGTCAACGCGGCGCGTACGCGAACGAGGATCGCCCCAGCGGCCGGCGCACGCAATGCTTCATCGCGTACTTCGATGGTACGCGGTGCGGTAAGGATCGCGACCCGACCGTTACGACCGTTCACGCTTCGGGCGCTACGCACGGCAACAGCGCCGCGCGAACCGCTTCGGGCAACGGGCGGCTTTTTAGCGTCGCCCCATCGATGCACGCAACGGTGAGAGCGAACGCGGCGCCGGCCCGATCCTCGCGTTGGTTGAATACGACGGTTTTCCATCGGACGCTCGAAGCCCCGACCTTCTCGATATGCGTTCGTAGCACGAGATCGTCGTTCATCAGCGCTGGAGCGTGGTACTCGACCTCGCAGCGCACGCGCGGAAGCCAGAAGCCGTACTCCTGAAATACCGATTCGTACGGGAATCCAAGTTCGCCGAACATATCCATCTCGGCGCGTTCGACGAAGCGCCAATATGCGGCGAAATACACGATCCCCGCGACGTCGACGTCGCCCCACTGCGTACGCACGCGCGATTCGAATACGCGGGCGCCTTCGGGCAGCGTTTCGCGATATTTCACGGACGCGCCGCGTACCGAGCGACGGGATCGATCTCGATGTTGACGCTTCTACCCGGCGCGCGAGCGCCTAGCGTCGTCGATGCGATCGTCTCCGGAATCAACGCGACCTCGAACCAATCCGGGCCGGTGCCGGCAACGGTGACGCTCACGCCGTCGATCGCGACGAACGCTTTATCGACCAACGCAAACGCCAGCGATTCAGGACGTTCGAAGCGGACGATCTCGCCCTGTCCTTCGGCGCGGCGCGATAGAACCGTGGCAACCGCGTCGATATGTCCGTAAACGAAGTGCCCGCCGATGCGATCGCCGAGACGTAGCGCGTACTCGACGTTGACGCTGTCGCCGGTCGACCGCTGCCCGAGCGTCGTGCGCCGCAACGTCTCCGGAACGACGTCGAACGTGACCTCGTTTCCATCCACGCGCGTCGCGGTCAAACAAGCTCCGTCGATCGCGATCGATTCCTTCGGTTGCGGAAGCTCGGCGGCCGTTCCGCCGCAACGCACCCGCAGCGTCATCGCGCCGTCGACGGCTGCATCGCACGAGACGATCTCGCCACGATGCCAAATCAAGCCGCTAAACACCGGCAAACGTTCCGGAGATCAGTACGTCTTCGCCTAATCGACGCGGCGTGTCGAACCGTAACGTGCGCGTCGATTGCGAAAGATCGGCTCCGCGCAATGCCGGGACCGCGTGCTGGTTGGCCAACAAACGCGGAGCGATCGACCAATAAAAACGGTCGACCACGCCGGTCCGCAACATCGCGGCCGCTAACGCCGGACCGCCTTCGCACAACACGCTGGTTACGCCGGATGCACGAAGCGCAGCCAACGCTTGGCCGGGATCGAGTTCGGTCGACCCGGCGTCGCCCACGGGCACGACGTCGGCAACCGCCTCGAGATTTCGAAAACGCTCGCGA
>DASXXU010000139.1:0-27167 GCA_036502885.1 Candidatus Tumulicola sp. | reverse complement strand
AAGGCCGCTAAAACCGGTCCGATGACGCTGATCGTTTGCGAACGCAGCGACGAAGTCGGACCTGTGTTCGAACGCATTACGCGTAATCTCGCGCGGGTCGCCGTTACCGACGATGGAGCGCTCGACGTCAAAGACGTGCTGCGTTACGAGCGCATCATCTTCACGACCACCGCGTTCGACGCCGTACTCGGCCGGCTCAACGCCACCGAAGGAGCCCGCTAGTGGACGCCCGCGACGTCATCGTTTCCCCGCGCATCACCGAAAAAGCGATGGCCGATGCGCTGCTCAACCAGTACACGTTCGTCGTGCATCCACACGCGACCAAAACGCAGATTCGTCATGCCGTCGAGTCGATCTTCAGCGTCAACGTGACCAAGATCAACACCGTCAACGTGCGTGGCAAGTCGCGCAACTTCGCAAAGCGTGGCGTTAAAACCAACGGCAAGCAAAGCGATTTCAAAAAAGCCGTCGTTACGCTGAAGGCCGGTCAGAAGATCGAGCTGGGCGGCGTGAACTACTTCGAGCAATAAAACGATGCCAGTAAAAAAATATCGCCCGACATCCCCCGGCCGCCGTTTCATCACGACGATGGATTTTTCGGATCTGTCGAAGGTCGAACCGGAAAAGTCGCTGCTGGAAGCCGGCAAGAAGCATTCCGGTCGCAATAACAACGGCCGCATCACCGTCCGTCACAAGGGCGGCGGCGCACGCAAGCGTTATCGCATCATCGATTTCAAGCGCACCAAAGACGGCGTGCCCGCTAAGGTCGCCACGATCGAATACGATCCGAATCGCTCGTGCCGCATCGCGCTGGTGAACTACCGCGACGGCGAGAAGCGTTATATCCTCGCCCCGCTCGGCCTCAAGATCGGCGACGCGATCGAATCCGGAACCGGCGCCGACATCAAAATCGGCAACTGCTTGCCGATCAAGAACATTCCGGTCGGTACGGTCATTCACAACGTCGAGCTTCGTGCAGGACAGGGCGGCAAGCTCGTTCGTTCGGCCGGCGTTTCGGCGCAGCTGATGGCCAAAGAAGGCACGTACTCGCAAGTGCGTATGCCGTCTGGCGAGGTACGCCGCATTCACATCGACTGCCGCGCGAGCATCGGCCAACTCGGCAACATCGAACACGAAAATCAAGTGATCGGTAAGGCCGGCCGTCAACGCCACTTGGGCAAACGCCCGAGCGTTCGCGGTATTGCCATGAACCCGGTCGACCATCCGCACGGCGGTGGTGAGGCGCGCTCGACTTCGGGCCGTCCGCCGACGACGCCGTGGGGCCAGATGACGATGGGCAAAAAGACGCGTCGCAACAAGCGCACGACCAAGATGATCGTCCGCAAACGGGGATCGAAGTAAATGAGCCGCAGTCTTAAAAAGGGCCCGTTCGTGGCCGAGCATCTGATCAAAAAAATCGATGCGCTCAACGAGACGCGCGAAAAGCGCGTGGTGAAAACGTGGAGCCGCGCCACAACGATCGTTCCGGCCATGGTCGGGCACACGATCGGCGTGCACAACGGCAAGATGCATATCCCGGTGTACGTCACCGAAAATATGGTCGGGCACAAGCTCGGCGAGTTTTCGCCGACGCGCCATTTCCGCGGTCACGGCGGCGATAAGGCGACGGTGAAGTAATGACTGCCGCAACCACACCAACCGCTGCCGCCTCCCGGAACGCCGTCGCGCACCTCCGCTTCGTGCGCATGGGCCCGCGCAAGCTGCGCCGCGTCGCCGATGCGATTCGCGGTAAGAGCGTGCGCGAAGCGTTGGCTTTGCTCAAGTACGCCGATGTCTACGCTGCCGAGCCGATCGGCAAGCTGGTGCGTAGCGCCGTGGCGAACGCCGGCAACAATCACGATATGAACTCCGACGATCTGTACATCGCCCGCATCACGGTCGATGGCGGACCGGGCGGACGTTTTACCAAGCGATTGGATCCGCGCGCGCAAGGCCGCGCCTACTTCAAGCGTAAGCGGCTGTCGCACGTAACGGTCGTCGTTAGCGAACAGAAGCCGGCCAAGCAGCGACACAATCGCGCCGGCGCGTCGGTGCAGAGCGCGCGCCGCGTCGTTCGTCGCGCCGTTGCCGAGACGGGCACCCGCAAGAAATCTTCGCGCAAACGCGCAGCCGCCGCTGGGGCCACGCCCATAGCGGCACCTATTACCGGCGCTGGAGCCACGGAGTAAACATGGGTCAAAAAATTCACCCGGTCGGATTGCGACTGGGCATCACGCGGACGTGGGACAGCCGGTGGTTCGAAAAGCGCCACTACATCGATTGGCTGCACGAAGATGTTGCGATTCGCAAATATCTCAACCGCTGGATGCGCTCGGCCGCGATCAGCAAAGTGGAGATCGAGCGCCGCACCAACCAAGTGCGCGTGCTGATCAACACGGCCAAGCCGGGCATCATCATCGGCAAACGCGGCGTCGGTATCGAAGACATCCGCAAGAGCCTCGAGCGCCTGACCGGCAAGAACGTTCAGGTCAACGTTGCCGAGATCAAGCATCCCGAGCTCGATGCACGTCTGGTCGGCCAGAACATCGTCGACCAGCTCGAGAAGCGCATCGCGTTCCGCCGCGCCATGAAGCAAGCCATCATGCGTACCATGAAGGCCGGCGCGCGCGGCGTCAAGGTGCAAGTATCGGGTCGTTTGGGCGGCGCAGAAATCGCGCGCACCGAGCGCAACTCCGATGGTAAGGTGCCGCTGCACACGCTGCGCGCCGATATCGATTATGCAACGGTCGAAGCGTTCACCACCTTCGGACGCATCGGCGTCAAAGTGTGGGTCTATCGCGGCGAAGTGTTGCCGGATCAACCGCGCCCGGATGCCAACCTGCGCGATCGTGCCGATCGTGGCGGTTTCCGCGAGCGTCGCGAACGCGGTGGACGCGGTCGTGGCCGTAGCGGCGATCGTCCGCAACAGCCCGGCGGACCGCCGCAGGCTGGCGGGGCACCGCTGCCCGCTGGGGCACCGCTACCCGCTGGAGCACCGCAACCCGTTGCAGCGCAACAACCGGCTCAATCGCATCAGCCACCGATCGTTCGTCCGGCGCACGAGTCCGACGCGCAAGCATTGACCGAAGCGGCGTTACCGAATGAGGCCGCACCCGAAGCGATGGTCGATCAGTTGGCCGCAGCCGTTCACGCGCCGCAGGCCGAAGCCGCGCCGGCGCCCGCACCGCAAGCCGAAGCCGCGCCGCCGGTGCAAGCTGAAGCTGCTCCCGCACCGCAGGCCGAAGCTGCGCAACCGGAGGTCACCGAAGAATAATGTTGACCCCCAAACGCGTCAAATGGCGCAAGGTGCATCGCGGTCGTATGACCGGACGCGCGATTCGCGGCAGCACGCTGACCTTCGGCGATTTCGGATTGCAAGCGATCGAACCGTGCTGGATGACCAGCCGTCAAATCGAAGCCGCTCGTATCGCCATGACCCGCCACATCAAACGTGGCGGCAAAGTGTGGATCAAAGTGTTTCCGGATAAGCCCGTCACCAAAAAGCCGGCCGAAGTCCGTATGGGCGCCGGCAAAGGTAATCCCGAGTTCTGGGTCGCGGTCGTGCGTCCCGGACGCGTTTTGTTCGAGCTCTCCGGCGTCGCGCCGGACGTCGCGCGTGAAGCGCTGCGTCGCGCTGCCGCCAAGTTGCCGATCGGCACCAAGATCGTCGCTCGTGAGGAGGTTACTGCATGAGAAAAACCGATCTCGACGAGTGGCGTTCGCTGAGCATGAAAGAGCTCGAGCAGAAAGCCCGCGATACCAAAGCCGAGATGTTTAACCTGCGCTTCGCGTTGCGGACCGGGCATCTGACGGATTTCAGCAAGGTGCGCGCTATGCGCCGCACGTTTGCCCGTATTCAAACCGTGATTTCCGAGAAGCGAATTGCCGAGGAGCAGCATGGAGCAGCCTAACGTCGTGGCGCCCGCGGTCGAAGACCGCGCGTCGCGTCGAGTCAAGCAAGGACGCGTCGCGTCCAACAAAATGGACAAGACGATCGTCGTCGTGTCCGAAACGCGCGTGCCGCATCCGACCTATGGCAAGATCGTGCGCAAGTCGTCCCGCTTTAAGGCCCACGACGAGCGCAACGAGGCCAACATCGGCGATGTCGTGCGCATCATGGAATGTCGTCCGATGTCGCGCGACAAGCGCTGGCGTTTGGTCGAGATCGTGGAGCGCGCCAAGTGATCCAACAAGAAACGCGGCTCAAAGTAGCCGATAACTCGGGCGCCCGCGAGCTGTTGGTCATCCACATCTCTGGAGGCAGCCGGCACGCGTACGCGCACGTCGGCGATATCGTGGTCGGAACCGTCAAGAGCGCGATTCCGGGTGCGGCGGTCAAAAAAGGTCAGGTAGTCAAAGCGGTCGTCGTCCGGACGAGCTCGCCGATCCGGCGCGCCGACGGTTCGGTGGTGCGTAGCGACGATAACGCCTGCGTCATTATCAAGGGAGAAAAAGACAATCTCGATCCGCGCGGCACGCGCGTCTTCGGTCCGGTCATGCGCGAACTGCGCGACCGCGGCTTCTTGAAGATCGCGTCGCTGGCGCCGGAGGTCTTGTAAACGGTATGTCCGGCAAAATGAATATTCTCAAAGGCGACACGGTGATGATCCGTCGCGGCAAAGAGCGCGGTCACCGCGGAACGGTGAAGGCGCTGCAACTCGACCACGGCACCGCCACGGTCGAGGGTTTGAACGTAATCAAGCGTCACACCAAACAGGAACGTCAAACCGGCAACATGGGCGGCTCTTCGACCGGCGGCATCGTCGAAAAAGAAGCACCGATTCCATTGTCGGCCCTACAGTACGTGTGCGAAAAGTGCAAGCTGCCGACGCGTCTGCGTCACCAGCACAACGCTTCGGGGCGTTCGGTGCGCGTTTGCGCGCGCTGCGGCGAACCCGCGCGCGAATCGGCAAAGGGGGCGTAACGTGGCAAGCCGGTTACGTGAAAAATACGAAAGTGGCGTACGCCAGCAGCTCCAGGAGCGCTTCAACTACGCCAACGTGCACCAGATCCCGAAATTTTCCAAGGTCGTGATCAACATGAGCGTCGGCGAGGCTATTGCCAACCCGAAGGCACTGGACGCGGCGGTTTCGGAGATGACGGCGATCAGCGGCCAGAAGCCGATCGTCACCAAGGCACGCAAGTCGATCGCGGCGTTCAAGCTGCGTGAAGGCATGAACATCGGCGCCAAGGTGACGTTGCGCGGCGCCCGCATGTACTCGTTCCTCGACAAGCTGTTCAACGTCGTGCTGCCGCGTATCCGCGACTTCCGCGGGTTGCCCACCAAGTCGTTCGACGGCCGCGGCAACTACAACTTAGGTTTGCGAGAGCAGCTGGTGTTTCCAGAAATCAACTACGACAAGGTCGACAAGACGCGTGGTATGGATATCACGATCGTCACGACGGCCAAAAACGACGAAGAAGCGTCGGAGTTTCTCACGGCGATGGGTCTTCCGCTACAGAAGGGACGCGGTTAATGGCGAAAACGAGCATGATAGTCAAAGCGCAGCGTGGCTCCAAGTTTGGGGTGCGCGACTACCACCGTTGCCGCATCTGCGGGCGTCCGCGTGGTTACCTTCGCCGCTTTGCTATGTGCCGCATCTGCTTCCGCGAGAACGCGCACAAAGGCGTGGTTCCCGGCGTGACCAAGGCGTCGTGGTAAGGGGTAGAACGTGGCTGCAATAACCGATCCTATCGCCGATATGCTGACGCGCATCCGCAATGCCAACACGGCCAACCACAAGTCGGTCGACATCCCGGCGTCGCGTCCGAAACAGGCGATCGCGCGAATTCTTGCCGATGAAGGGTTCATCGAAGGATTCGAACGCGTCGCAGAGGGCGTTCAAGGCCTGATCCGCATTCAGCTCAAGTACGGTCCGGAAAAAGAAAAAGTCATCAACGGCTTGCGCCGTATCTCGCGGCCAGGCTTGCGAGTATACACCGGCAAGTCGGAGATCCCGCGCGTGCTGGGAGGCCTTGGTCTCGTGATTATCTCGACGCCGCAAGGCATCATGTCGGGAAAGCGCGCCAAGAAAGTCGGCGTCGGCGGCGAGGTGATGGCCTACGTTTGGTAGTCCGTCATCAACATGTGTATTAGAGAAAGAACGATAGAATGTCACGCATAGGAAAACTTCCGGTCGCGCTCCCGAGCGGCGTCGACGTCACGGTCGCCGACGACACGGTCCGCGTCAAAGGCCCCAAAGGCGAGCTTTCGCAAACGATCGCGCCCAAACTGGTCGATGTTAAAGTCGACGGCGGCACGCTGATCGTCGAGCGCAAGGGCGACTCCAAGCCGTATCGCAGCACGCACGGCCTGACGCGTACCCTGATCGCCAACATGGTCGAGGGCGTCAGCAAAGGCTTTCGCAAGAGCCTCGAGATTCAGGGCGTCGGCTATCGCGTTGCGAAGGCCGGCGATCGACTGAACTTCAGCTTGGGTTATTCGCATCCGGTGTCGTTCGAACCACCGGCCGGCATCGTGCTGAACGTCGAGGGAACGAACCGCGTGCACGTCGATGGCATCGATAAGCAAGCCGTCGGACAGGTCGCTGCGGACATTCGCAGTCTGCGTCCGCCCGAGCCCTACAAGGGCAAAGGCATTCGCTACAGCGGCGAAATCGTTCGCAAGAAGCTCGGTAAAGCCGGAAAGGCTGGCAAGAAGTAATGGCGCAAAATTCCAAAGCGGATTCGCGTCGTGCGCGCCACGAGCGTCTGCGCAAGAAGGTTGCCGGCACGCAAGAGCGTCCGCGTTTGCTGGTGCAGCGCACGCTGCATCACATCTACGCGACCCTGGTCGACGATTCGCGCGGCGTTACGCTCGCGGCGGTGTCGACCGTGCAAAAGCCGGTCGGCGAAAGCTTGGGATCCAAGACCAACGTCGAGGCGGCCAAAGCGGTCGGGTCGGCAATCGCCGCCAAGGCCAAAGAAGCCGGCATCTCCGACGTGGTCTTCGACCGCGGCGGCAATCGTTATCACGGACGGGTACGCGCGCTTGCGGATGCGGCGCGAGAAGCGGGGTTGAACTTTTAATGCAGTATCGTGGCGGTCGCGAGCGCGACAACAGCGGGTTCGAAGAAACGGTCGTGCGCGTCAACCGCGTCGCTAAGGTCGTCAAAGGCGGTAAACGCTTTAGCTTTAGCGCGCTGGTCGTCGTCGGCGATCGACGTGGACGCGTCGGTTTTGCCATCGGCAAAGCCGGTGAGGTTCCGGACGCGATTCGCAAGGGAGTCGAACAGGCCAAGAAGAGCTTGGTCACGGTTCCGATGGTCGAGAAAACGATTCCGCACGCGGTGCACATGCAGATTGGCGCCGCTCGCGTCATGATCAAACCGGCCGCGCCCGGAACCGGTGTTATCGCCGGTGGATCGATGCGTGCCGTGCTCGAGTTAGCCGGCATTCACGACATCCTTACCAAGTGCTTGGGAACCACCAACCCGATCAACGTCGTGATGGCGACGGTCGAAGCGTTGCGTTCGCTCACTACGGCCGAGAAGGTCGCGTCGTTACGCGGCAAGACGGTCAAGGAAATCTTCGCCGCCTAAACGGCAGACAGAACGAATTACGATGGCAGAAGAAACGACGAACACGAAGGGATCGACGCTGCTCAAACTGGGCGCTCTGGTCCCGTCCCCCGGTAGCCGTCCGAAGCGCCAGCGCATCGGTCGCGGCCACGGTTCGGGCATGGTGAAGACCGGCGGCGAGGGCGGCAAGGGTCAAACCGTTCGTTCCGGCGGCGGCAAAGGACCCGCGTTCGAAGGCGGCCAGACCCCGTGGCAACGGCGTCTCCCGCACAATCGCGGCTATTCGCAGAAGGCTCGCGACATCGGGCACTTCCGCACGCTCTATGCGGTCGTCAACTTGCACCGCTTGTCGGGTTGGGACACCTCGGTCGAGGTGACGCCCGAAACGCTCAAGCAGCGCGGGTTGCTGTCCTCGCTGCGTGACGGTGTCAAGATTCTCGGTGCTGCCAAACCCGGCAACGAGTTGCCGGCCGGTCTGAAGTTTCGCGACGTTGCGTTCTCGCAAAGCGCTCGCGAAGCGTTGACCGCGGCCGGCGCCACGATCTTCGAGAACATCTAGTTGTTCGACAATTTACGCGCCGCCGTTCTCGTTCCGGAGATCCGGCAGCGAATTCTGTTCGTGCTGTTCGGGTTCGCGTGGTTCGTCTTCATGATCCACGTCCAGCTGCCGAACGTGAACGAGGCCGCCTGGCAGCACGCGCTCCAAAGCGGCGCCTTCTACAACCTGCTCGGCTTCTTGTCGGGCGGCGCGTTGCAGAAGCTCTCGGTCATCGCCATGGGCATCACGCCGTACATCAACGCCTCGATCATCATGCAGTTGATGACCGTGGTGTTGCCGCAGCTTGAGGAGCTCGCCAAGAAAGGCGGCGAGGACGGCCGCAAAAAGATCAGTCAGTACACGCGCTGGCTCACGATCGTGCTGGCCACGATGCAAGCCACCTTCATGGCCAACGCCATGGAACGCTCGGGCGTGTTCTACGACAGCAGCATTTGGTATCTGCTCTACGCGATCATCGCGATGGTCGCGGGTACCCTGTTCCTGATGTGGCTCGGCGAGCAGATCACGGATAAGGGAATCGGCAACGGCGTCTCGCTGATCATCTTCATCGGTATTGTCTTACGCTTCCCGACCTACGTTACGCAGACGTTGACCTCGACGACGCAAGGCGCCGAATCGGTCTTGAATATCGTCTTGTACATCGTGGTCGCCTTGATCGTGATCGTGTCGATCATCTTTCTGTACCAAGGCCAACGCCGGGTGCCCGTGCAGCAAGCCCGCCGCACCGTCGGCCGGAAAATGTTCGCCGGACGGTCGACCTACATTCCGCTGCGCCTCAACAACGCCGGCGTTATCTCGATCATCTTCGCGATCTCGATCTTGTTGCTGCCGCAGCAAGCGCTATCGTGGTTCTCGCACAACGGAACCGTGCCGGGCTGGTATCACCTCTTTGGCCCGATCTCGTTCCCGACCAACGCTGCCGCCATCTCGCAGTGGCTCAACCTGTACTTCTCGCCCAACGGCGTGCTGTACAACATCGTCTACTTCTTGTTGGTCGTGATCTTCACGTTCTTCTACAGCTCGGTCGTGCTGAACACGCGCGACGTTGCCGATAACTTAAAGAAGACCGGCTCGTTCATCCCGGGCATCCGCCCGGGCCAGCCGACGGTCGACTACCTCAATAAGATCCTGATCCGCATCACCACCGCGGCCGCGCTCTACCTCGGCTTGCTGGCGGTTCTGCCGGGAGCGTTGCAACGCGGTCTGTCGGTCACGACGTTCTACCTCGGTTCCACGTCGCTCCTGATCGTCGTCGGCGTGGCGCTCGACACCATCACGCAAATCGAAGCGCGCCTTGCGATGCGCGACTATCGCGGCTTCATCAAACGGTAGATCGTTGCGTTTAGTTTTTTTGGGGCCGCCGGGAGCTGGTAAAGGGACGCAAGCGCGTGTCCTCGAGCAGCGCTTCGGGGCGCGTCAGATCTCGACCGGCGATATTCTGCGCGAACAGCGCGCCGCCGGCACCGAGCTCGGGCGTTTGGCCGAATCGTACATGACGCGTGGCGAGTTGGTCCCCGATAAGGTCATCATCGACATGGTCGGCGGCGAACTCGCGAACTCGCCGTCCGGTTTTATCATGGATGGGTTTCCGCGCACGGTCGCGCAGGCCGAAGCCTTCGATACCTTCTTGCACGACAAAGGCTGGCCGCTCGATGCGGTGGTCTTGTTCGCTGCCGATCGCGCGACGCTGATCGAACGGTTGAGCGCGCGTTTGAGCAATCCGCGCACCGGCCGTACCTACAACACGTTCACCAATCCGCCGCGCACGCCCGGAATCGACGACGACGATGGCGGTCCGCTGATTCATCGCGACGACGACAAGCCCGAGACGGTCGCCAAACGGCTCGACGTGTACGATGCGCAAACGCTTCCCCTGGTCGACTACTATCGCAAAGCCGGAAAAGTAATCGAAGTAGACGCGCTCGCGCCGGTCGATATGGTGACACAAGAACTGCTCGACGCGATCGGAGCGGCGGCGCCCTGATGGTTGCGTTGAAGTCGGGTCGCGAGATCGAGTTGATGCATCGCAGCGGCCGCGTGACCGCCGGCGTGCTCACCGAGCTGATGCAATCCGCGCGGCCCGGCATGACGACCGCCGATCTGGACGCGATGGCCGAACGCGGCATTCGCTCGCGCGGCGCCATTCCAACGTTTAAGGGTTATCACGGTTTCAGCGGCTCGATCTGCGCCTCGGTGAACGAGGAAGTCGTACACGGAATCCCAGGCAACCGCGTTTTGCAAGACGGCGATCTGCTGTCGATCGACATCGGCTCGACGCTCGAAGGCTACGTCAGCGATACCGCCGTCACCATCCCGATCGGATCGATTTCCGAGCCGGCGCGCCGCTTGCTCGAGGTCACGCGCGAATGTCTGACGATCGGAATCGAGCAGATGCGCGATGGAAATCGCATCGGCGATATCGGGGCCGCCGTGCAACAGCACGCCGAGAAAAGCGGTTATGGGGTTGTGCGCGAGCTGGTCGGCCATGGGGTCGGCCGCGAGATGCACGAGGAGCCGCAAGTCCCGAATTATGGAACTCGCGGAACCGGAATGGTTATGCGTTCGGGGCTCGTTTTGGCCATCGAACCGATGATCACCGAGGGCAACTACCGTGTTAACGTTCAGCGTGACGGCTGGACAGTCGTGACGCAGGATGGTAAACTCGCAGCGCACTTCGAACACACGATCGCGGTGACGAACGACGGTCCCAAGGTCCTGACCCTCCGCGAATTTGCCGAGGATCCGGAGCTTGAACGATACCGTTTGGCCGCCGCAGCATGAGCGAATGTATAAGGCGCCCCACGGGGAGTCTTCAGCAAACCAATATCCATAAGGCGCCCGAGGATCTGGGGGCCCCACTAGGTGGGGGGCAAGGAGCTTAGGGCGGAGTGCCATCAAAATGAAAGTTAGACCAAGCGTTAAGCGCATCTGTGAAAAATGCAAAATCATCCGCCGCGAAGGCAAAGTGCGGGTTATTTGCGACGTCAACCCCAAGCACAAACAGGTGCAGGGGTAAGGGGTAATCCATGGCTCGTATTGCAGGCATCGATCTGCCGCGTGAAAAGCGTGTCGAAATCGCGCTGACCTACATCTACGGTATCGGACCGACGACCTCGAAGCGTCTGCTGGAGCGCTCGGGTATCGATCCGAGCTTGCGGGTCAAGAACATGAGCGAGGACGACGAGAAGCGCCTGCGCGATGCGATCGACGCATTGCAATTGCGCGTCGAGGGCGACCTCCGTCGCGAAGTGCAAGGCAACATCAAGCGTTTGATCGATATCGGCTGCTATCGTGGCACGCGGCATCGCCGCGGCCTGCCCGTTCGCGGTCAGCGCACCAAGACCAACGCACGCACGCGCAAGGGTCCCAAGCGCACCGTTGCCGGTAAGAAGAAGGTCGCAGGCAAGAAGTAATCCCGATCCCGCACGTGACAGGCGTTGATTTACGTCGGCACGTGCGGGTTCTCGTACCGGGATTGGATCGGTTCGTTCTATCCGGACGGGACCAAAGGGCGCGAGATGCTCGCGCTATACGGCCGGCGCTTCGCCGCCGTCGAAATCGACTCGAGTTATTACGGCGTCCCGGCGGCGACCAGCGTCGCTGCGATGAGCGCGAACACGCCGCCAAACTTTCGTTTCAGTTTTAAGCTTCCGCAAACGATCACGCATCCGAGCGATCGTTCGCAGCTGCATTCCGACGCGGCCCTTTTGCGCGAGAACCTCCAGCCGGTCGTCGAATCCAAGAAACTCGCCTGCGTTCTAGCGCAGTTTCCTCACGGCTTCAAACCCGAACGCGATGCGATTTCGTATTTGAAGCGCGTGATCGCAGCGTTCGACGAACTGCCGGTCGTCGTCGAGTTCCGCAACGCACGTTGGCAGACGTCCGAAACGATGGAACTCTTGCGCGACGCCGGCGCCGGCTACTCCAACGTCGATATGCCCAGGCTCGACGGACTGCTGGCACCTTCGTCCGACGTCACATCCAGCGTTGGGTACGTGCGCTTTCACGGTCGCAACAACAAACAGTGGTGGCGCGGCACCAACGTTACGCGTTACGCCTACGAATACACGACCGAAGAGCTCGTGCCGTGGACCGACCGGATTGCTGAAATCGACGCGCAAGCCACCGACACGTACGTGTTCTTCAATAACCACGCGAACGGTCGGGCGGCGGTGAACGCCGAAGCGATCGAAATGCTCTTGGAAGACCGCTACGGCGAGGCTGCCTCCGAAGTGATCGCGCGGCCGCTGCCGACGCCGCCGGCGCGCCCCAAGCGGCAACTGGATCTTTTCGGCGAGGCCGGCTCGTGAAGGCGGTCGTAACGACCGGCGGTCGCGTCGATGCGGAGTATGCGGCTGCCGCCGGAATCGATATCAAAGCGCTCGCGCCGATAGGTGATGCGACGATGCTCGACCGGATAATTGAGGCTTTGCGCGGCGCCGGCATAGATCGGATCGCCGTGGTCGGCGGTTCGGCGGTGCGTGAAGCCTGCGCGGCGCGTGTCGAGCGGTTTATCGAAGAAGGTGACAGCGGAATCGAAAACGTGCGCCGCGCGCTTTCGGCATGGCCCGAGGACGGCGACGCACTCGTGTACTCCACCAGCGACATGCCGTACGTCAACGATTCGGCGGTGCGCGATTTCGTTTCGCGCGTACCCGAGAAGACGATCGCGATCTCGCTCACCGAACACGATGCGTTCGTGCGCCGCTTTCCGCAGGCACCGCCATTCGGAATCACGCTGGCCGGCGAACGCGTCGTCAACGGGGGCTGCTTTTTGCTACCGCCCGACAGCACCACCGCGGTGGTTGATTACGCAACCAAACTCTTCGAAGCGCGTAAGGCGCCGTGGAAGATGGTCGGGATGGTGCAGCCGATGGCGTTGATCAAATTCGCAATCGGTCGCTTGAGCGTGGCGGATGTCGAACGCGTCGCGCATCGCATCGTAGGATTTCCATCGCTCGGCGTGCGGAACTGCGCACCCGAACTCGCGTACGACGCCGACACGGCGACGGAGTATTGCTATGCGTGCGAACACCCCTAGCGCCCCGCGCCTGGGCATCCTATGGTTCGGCATACAAGCCGTATGGGGTGCGCTGCTCGGTATCTCGTTGCAGTCGCGCAGCATCGAACTGGTTGTATCGCAACCGCTGCTCGCGTACGGAAAGCTGGCGACGACCGGCGCGGTTGTGGCCGCGATCGTACAGATCGTGGTCGGCCCATGGTCCGACGCGCGCCGTCGCCGCGGCAGCAAGCGCATCGAGTTCTACCTTATCGGCGGTGTGCTCGGGTCGATTGCGATCGCAGCGTTTTATGGCGCGTCGTCGTTCGCGGCCTTAACCCTCGCCTACGTTTGCCTGCAGGCCACTCTCAACTTCGCTATCGGTCCGTATCAAGCGGTTATCCCGGATGCGATTCCCAAAGATCGTTTCGGTATTGCCTCATCCTGGATGGCGGCGTTGCAAAGCGCCGGCAATGCCGTCGGCGCGCTCTGCGCCGCATACATCGGTAATGCAAAGGTCCTAGCCGCCGCACTGATTGCGATGTTGCTGGGTGCGGATGCGATTACCAGCGCGCACGTGCGCTCGATCGATCTCGGGCGGGCGCCTCGTCACGAACGTTTGAAAATAACGCGCGACTTCGGCAATCTATTTTTGTCGCGTGCCCTCGTATACGTCGGATTTTACACGCTGCTCGGGTATCTGCTGTTTTACGTCGCCGGATCGCTGCGCATGCCGCAAACGCAAGCGCGCGAATTTACCGGCATACTTATCCTGGCGTTTACGGTGGTCGGGACGGCCGGTGCGGCACTGGCAGCGCGCCCCAGCGATCGCGCCGACAAGCGACTGGTGGCCACGGTTGGCGGGGTCATCGTCATGGCGGCGCTTGTAATCATGGCGCTGTTGCCCAACGCCGGCGTTGCGCTGGTCGCTACACTAATCGCCGGCCTCGGCTGGGGCGTTTTTCTGGTCGCCGACTGGGCCATCGCCTGTCGAGTGCTGCCCCCCGGCGCCTTGGCAACCACCATGGGCCTCTGGAATTTGGCAATCATCCTGCCGCAAATCGTGGCTCCGGCGCTCACCACAGTAGTTTTGGCCCGTTTTAGCGGAGGGGACCAAGCGCTTGGCCCCCGCTTGGCCTTCGTCTTAGCCGCAGGTGAAACTTCGCTTGGAATTGCGTGGATATGGCGTTTATCTCGTAGCGCTATCGGGGAATAAGCGCTATCGTGCGAGAGTACGTGCTTGGTCTGCGCTAGGCATCCCAAGCATGTCGGCCCGCTCGGATTGGTCCGAGGGGCAAGCAATCTCTAAGGAGGCATTAGTGAAACGACTGAGCACCGGGGTCCTCGCGTTGCTGGTAGCAGCAACGTGCGGTCTCAACGCGGTGGCCTCTCCGTCCCAAGCGTCGACTGGAAACACTGGTAACAGCGTCGCTCAAGACGCGGGAACGCCCGCCGCGAACTTCGGAACTCCGCCGTCAGGTTCAGTTCCGATTCTCTATAACGATCACCACGTTTATTCGAAGCCCGACGTTCTGAAGCAGGGTCGCGTTCTCGCGGCGCTGGTGAAGGGCGGCACGCTGCTCATCCCGTTGCGTTCGATGTTCGAACAAATGGGCGCTACGGTGTCGTATGACGCCGGCAGCAAGACGGCAACGGTTTCGAAGCCCGGCTCCGAGGTTAAAGTGACCGTCGGCAAGCCGGAAGTCGTCATCAACGGCGAATCGCGTCCGCTGGACGTTCCGCCGATGATTTATCAGGGCAACGTTCTCGTACCCGTCCGCGTAATTTCGGAAGGTATGGGAGCTTACGTGCAATGGGTTCCGGATCAGCACGTCGTCGTCGTTCGGTATCTGCCGGCGACTCCGCCGCCGCCCCCGCCCAGCGAAGCACCGCCGCCCCCGCCGCCTGCCACGCCGACCCCGGCACCCGTGCAGACGCCCTACCACGACTTGTTCGTCGCGGGCGACTACATCATCTCGCCGAAGGTCTACAACGAGTTCAGCCCGGGTAACACCGGCACCAGCTCGTACGCGGTTCGCGGTGCATATGAGTTCAGCGCTCTGAACATCCCGTGGATGGTCGAAGGTTCGTTCGAGCAGTACGGCTACCCGCATAACTGCGGCAGCAGCTCGACCTCAACCGCGGCCGATCCGCAGTGTTTCGTCACCGGCATCAACGGTGGCTACAGCACCTTCGTCCCCGCCTTCTCGGCTCGCGACACCGACGTTGATGCCCGTTTGGCCATCCGCGTTCTCAAACCGCGCGTCTACATCGGCGTGGGCTACCTCTGGCGTTCCACCAACTACGGCTACCCGAACATGAACGGCGTTGGATTCGGCATCGAAAAACTGCCGGACCTCAACGAGGCCCTGTCATTCTTCGGTAGCTTCTGGTACTACCCGAGCATCTCGGGCAACTACTCGAACGTGATCATCCCCTCGACCCAGTTGTCGTACAACATGTACAAATACCAGGTCGGCCTAGACTATGTGATCGGCAAGAGCCCGATCTTCATCGACCTAGGATGGATGGGCAATGACCTGACGGGCCGCACAAACGCCCCGTCTAACATCACCGCCAACGGACCGTTCGCCGGTCTCGGCATCAAGTTCTAGTCCTCGAACCTCGGAAAACCGGACGAGCCCTCGCCGAAAGGCGGGGGCTCGTTGCTTTCTGCACTTGCGCTCGGGGGCGCGCTTGGGGTAAAATCACTGCTTGTGGCGTCGATTTCGGCGCCGGGCATTCCTTCACGCCCTGAAAGCGTGCGGACATCGGAGATTTCGGTTGGCAGCGAAGAAGCAGGCTAAGACCCGCCGCAAGCGCGAGGTCAAGAACGTTCAGTCGGGCGTGACGCACGTCCACGCGTCGTTCAACAATACGATCGTGACCATCAGCGACCCGCACGGCAACGTCGTGTCGTGGGCTTCGGCTGGCAATTTGGGATTCAAAGGTTCCAAGAAGTCGACGCCGTTCGCCGCGCAGATGGCCGCCGAGGCAGCCGCACGCAAAGCAATGGATCATGGCATGAAGTCGACCGACGTGCTCGTGAAAGGGCCCGGTTCCGGTCGTGAGGCTGCCATTCGTTCGCTCCAAGCCACCGGCTTAGAAATTACCATGATCAAAGACGTAACGCCGATTCCGCATAACGGCTGCCGTCCGCCGAAACGGCGACGGGTATAACCGATGTCGCGATATACCGGACCGGTTTGCCGCTTGTGCCGTCGCGAAACCGCGGCGAGCCGCACCGGCGAAAAAATCAAACTCTTCCTCAAAGGCGACCGCTGCCTTTCCAAAAAGTGCGCGGTCGAACGCCGCGGAACCGCGCCGGGTCAAAAGACCGCAGGCAAGTCCCGCAGTAAAACGTCGGAGTACGGACGCCAGCTGCGCGAGAAGCAGAAGATGCGTCGTTATTACGGCGTGCACGAAACGCAGTTCGAGAACTACTTCCGCGAAGCGGCGCGCGTTCCGGGTCAGACCGGCCGAACGTTTCTTTCGCTGCTCGAACGCCGTCTCGATAACGTCGTCTACCGCATGAATCTCGCCGGTAGCCGCGCGCAGGCGCGCCAGCTGGTGACGCATCGCCACTTCCGCGTGAACGGCCGGATCGTTAACATTCCGTCGTACATCGTGAAGCAGGGCGACACGATCTCGGTCGGCGAGCGTAGCGTCAAATCGCCGGTGTTCGCCTCCAACTTCGAAGTTGCGGCCGGACGCCGTCCGCCGGAATGGCTGGATTGGAACGATTCGGACAAGACCGGCAAGATCGTTCAGTTGCCGTCGCGCGAGCAAATCGATACGCCGGTCGACGAACAACTCATCGTCGAGTACTACTCGCGATAACCTCAACCCGCCGCTAGGCGTACGATCGTTGCGAGCTGGAGCTCGCTGCGGATAACGTAAGCGGTATCAAAGGACAAACAAACACCAATGACCATGTTGGAAACGCCCGCGGGCGCAACCATCGAAGTACGCGAACGTCGCGATAACTACGCGAAGTTCATCATCGAGCCGCTCGAGCGCGGTTTCGGCATCACCCTCGGCAACGCGCTGCGTCGCGTGCTGCTCAGCTCGATTCCCGGCGCCGCCGTTACCTATATGAAGATCGACGGCGTGCTGCACGAGTTCTCGACGATCCCCGGGATGGTCGAAGACACAATTGCGCTGATGCTCAACCTGAAGGGCATGCCGGTTCGCCTGAACACCGAAGAGCCCAAAGTGCTCAGCCTCAATGCGAGCGGCGCTCGCGAGGTGACGGCTGCCGACATCGCTGCCGATGCCGACGTCGAGATCCTCGATCCGAAGTTCCACCTCGCGACGCTGTCGTCCAAAGACGCGCGTTTGTCGATGGAGATCGGCGTCGAAATGGGTCGCGGCTACGTGATGGCCGATCGTCAGCGTAATATCGAGCACATGATCGGGCTCATTCCGCTCGACTCGATCTTTTCGCCGATCCGCAAGGTGAATTTCTCGGTCGACGACACGCGCGTCGGCCAAAGCGTCGATTACGATCGTCTGACGATCGAAATCGAAACCAACGGTTCCATCTCGCCCGACGACGCGCTGGCGCAGGCCGCGACGACGATGCAAGACCAGCTCGACCTGTTCACGAGCTTCACGCATCGCTCCGAGCCGCTGCCCGAAACGCCGCCCAACGAATGGGACGTTCCGGTCGAAACGCTCAACCTGTCGGTCCGTTCGTTCAACTGTCTCAAGCGTGCCGGCATCTCCAAGGTGTCCGAGCTGCTCGACCTGACCGAAGACGAGATCATGAAGATGCGCAACTTCGGCAAGAAGTCGCTCGACGAAATCAAGGACGTACTCGCAGAGAGGGGATTATCGCTGCGCCAGTCGTAGCGAGCAAACGTTATGCCGCACCAGATCGCTTATAAGCGTCTCTCCCGCACCGACGGCCACCGCAAAGCGCTGCTGCGCAATCTTGCAACGTCGTTCTTCAAACACGAGAAGATGGAAACGACGTCGACCAAGGCCAAGGAGATCAGCCCCGTCATCGAGCGTTTGATCACGCAGGCGATGGCCGGTGATCTGGCTGCGCGGCGGAACGTTGCCGAATTCATCACCGAACCGGCCGTCGTGAAGAAGCTCGTCGAGCAAATCGCGCCGGCGCTCAAGGGTCGCAGCGGCGGCTACACGCGCATTACTAAAACCCGCGTGCGCCACGGCGATGCCGCCGAATTGTCGCTCATCGAACTCGTGAAATAAAACCAGGGCCATGCTACGCCTGGCCCTGCTCTACTCGATCGTTTTCGTGCTCTTCGACGTCGCTGCGGCAGCTTTTGCCAAGGCGACGTCTGTCGATTATGGGCAGTTCGTTTTACTATCCTCGGTTTTATACGTATTCGCCGGCATTCTGGCGGGCCGGTTCATGCAGAGCTGGCTGGCGCTCGTGCCGATTATTATCGCCGCTTTGGTCGAAGCGTTTCTCGGCGGATACCTCGCCGCGCTAATCGGACCCGGCGGCCGCGGCCCGGGCGTCTCAGATCTCTCGTTCTATGGCGTCGCGGCGTTTGGCGTGCTCTTGAATATTCTGCTCGGTTCGGCCGGCATCGCGGTCGGCGTGCACGTGAAACGAACGGCGTAGGTATATTGCGACGTTAAGGAGAGACCGCATATAGTGAATCGCTATTTAGGGTTCGTTGTAATTGCCGCGTCACTGGTTTCAGCAGGGTGCTCCCAGGCATCGCAGTCGAGCCCTCCGACGTCGAGCGGGGTCGCCGAACCGATTCGCAAAACTCATCGTCTTGCGACCCAAACACTTTACATCGGCAACGAATCTGGCGTAGCAGCCTATGACTTAGGTGCGTCCACACTCGAGCGCACGTACGGCCGCCCTACAGTATCATACGTTAGCGCGCTAGCCCAGGACGCTTCAGGTAATCTGTATGTAGCCGATTCGTATTCCAATGAGGTTTTGAAGTTCGCTGCCGGCTCGACACAATTGTTGCAGACGGTTACGCATGGTGTATCCGGACCGTCGTCGATCGCTTTCGATGGCGAAGGGAACCTTTACGTAGCCAACGACGGACAGACCAAAGACGTCACCGTCTACTCTCCAGACGGAAGGCTGATTCGCACGATTACGCAGGGTATCGATTATCCAGGCCACGTTGCGCTCGATTCGCGGGGCAATCTCTATGTCGCGAATTACGCCGGTCCGGTGACCGAGTATGACCTCGGCCTAAAGAAGGTCACTCGAACTATAAACGCCGCGAATCAGGCTGGCTTTATAATGCTCGACGCTCACGATGACCTCTACGTTTCGATCTGTGGAAAACGGTGTATGAGGCCATCCGTCATTGAGTTCGCGCCGCAGAGCAAACGCGTGCTCCGGAAGATCACCGACGGAATACGCGACTCGCAAGGCTTGGCGCTCGACTCCGCCGGCAATCTGTTTGTCGCCGACGCCAATTACGGCGGGAAGCATAGAACGTGCTACGTTACCGCCTACGCTCCAAATCGAACCTCGGCTTACGAGACTATCAGCAGCGGCGTGCATGACGCTCTTGACGTCGCCATTGATGCGGCCGACAATTTATATGTGGCGAACTACAAGGGCCTGTGCAACGGCAGTCCCGACGGGAGCGTGACGGTTTACCCGGCAGGCGGCACAACCTACACGCACAAGTTGACGGAGTCGATAATTCGCCCGAGCTTACTGATGGTAGGGACGTAGTTGCGTCAGCGGACGATAAGGTTCGTAAAGCAGTACAGCGGAGGCTTTTGCCCCCTGATCGCTCGCAGAGGTGCCACATTGTTCGCCCCCGCGGCGTACACGAATATAAATGCGGGGTCGTCTTGGCAGCCGTTGGAGACATACGTTTTGCCGCTCGCATCGAGCGCGACGCCGTCGGGTCCGTAAAGGCCACCTGAATCTTGTCGGCCGGGCGCCACGTTCCCATTCGAGTTCGGAGCGAATACGTCGAGTTCGTATGCATCCCAATCCACTACGTAGATATATCCTGCGGCGTCGACGGTGATTCCCTCGGCCTCCACTAGCTGCGAGAGGTTACCAGAAATCCTGCGCTTCGGTGCTGCGTTCCCAACCGCATCCGGTGGGTAAACCGTTATGCTCGAACCGTCGCTCACGTAAATATTCGACTTCGAGTCGAGGGCGATGCCCCACGGATAGCTGAGCATCGTTTTATCTCCGCTTATAGTGCGGACAGGGGAAACGTTTCCGTTCGCTCCTTTAGGATAAACGGTGATGCTGTTATTTCCGGAATTGCTCACGAACAATTTGCCTGCGGCATCCAGAGCGACGCCGGTCGGTTCCGCCAGTTTGGTTTTCGTACCGGCGATCGTTCGAATCGGCGCAACATCCCCCGTAGCGCCCTTGGGATAAACGGTAACGGTCGGTCCTATTAGATTCGCCGCGTACAACGTTCCGTCAGCGCTCATCGCGAGGCCGGTCGGATAGTCGAGTTGCGTGCTGGAACCCTCGATCGCCCCGACAGGGGCAGCGTTGCCCGACGCGTCGCGTGCGAAGAAGAGGATAGAGCCGCTTCTACTACGCTTCTCCGTCCCGTCTGCGACGATAATGCAGTGATGCAGTGGGCAGTCGCTTTGTGCTGACGGACGTGATAGAGCGCTAGCGTTGGTCGTCGGGGTTGCGTAATTGATGCCTTGGGAAGCGCACGCGGTCAGCAGAACTAAGGCTGCTCCTCCGTACGCGGCGCAAATGTAGTGCCTCAGGCTCTTCATGTCTCTTCCTCGCCTTCAGAGTCGGCCGCGCTCGGGCCCTCGTGGCGACAGCGTACTCCTTTTAATAACCTGAGTCTATAATTTCTTAGATGGCGCCGGCGATGGAGCAATCCGCTTGACGATGCTCTGTTTTTCGCGCTCTTTGGTTGCGTTGAAGGTATGCGCCGAAATTCTGCCCGGCCGCGTGTACGGAGAAGCAGTTTGGCCGAAATCCGGCTGTCCGAATCGCACCGCCAACGACGTTCCGTCGGTGACATCTCTACCCCGTGCCCTACTAAGCAATTAACCTTAGTCGTCGTTTATTTGACTGTGGTGAAATCCGGGATTGACTTTATCGAACGCCCGCTCCTACACTGGTTACGTCGGCGACTAACATAGGCCGGATTTCGTTATCCGCTTAGAGATGGGGGCAATTCAAGTGATTTCGATCGTCGGTCGTAAAGTGTTGATCGCCGCGACCTTGCCGCTATTAGTTTCGTGCGGTGGCAGCGGCCTCTCTTCGGGAACGGGCCAAGAAGGTGGTGTGGCCTCGGCGATCGGCGGATCGAGCAGATTTGCCAGTCGCCACGACGCACGCTCCAATTTGTACGTCGCAAACCGCAATTTTGGCGGCAGCGGCTACGTCGACGTTTATGCACCGGGTGGCACGAGTCCAATCAGAACGATAACCGACGGAATCAAACAGCCTTTTGCCTTGGCTCTAGACAGCGCCGGAGACCTCTTCGTCGCCAGTTGGTGCGGATGCGATGCCGGAACCGGCGGCGTCGTGACCGAGTACGCGCCGGGCAAAAGCAGTTTTATTCGAAAGATCGTGGTTCAGAAACCAAACGCGCTGGCCTTCGATCCTTCGGGCAACTTGTTCGTCGGCGGATTGAAAAAGGTTACGGCTTATGCGGCCGGATCTACAAAACCGTTTCAAACCATCAGCAACGGTATTAAGACGCCGATGTCCTTAGTATTCGACAGCAACGGAAATCTTTACGTCGGCAACCTCGGCAAAAGTTCGAGGGGCTTCAACAACGTCACCGTCTACGCGCCCGGAAACTCAACCCCGATGGAAACCATTACGCAGGGGATCGACTACCCGTATTCGCTCTTGATCGATCCGTCGAACAACTTGTACGTAGCCAACTACATGGGCAAAGTAACGATTTACGCATCCGGCAGCACATCACCGACAAAGACGGTGACAAAGTTTATCTGCGGCCCAAGAGAGTTGGCGTTCGATAGTAAGTACGATCTCTACGTCGCGAACTGGTGTAGCGAATCGGGATATTGGTCCGTAACGGGATATGCCCCCGGGGGCGGATCGCTCAACCGCAACATAAACATGGGAATCTATATTCCTACGGCGATTGTGTTCGATGGAAAAGACAATCTGTATGTGGCCAACAATCGGCAATCGGGAGCGGCAATTCTGGTGTATCCTCCTAATACGACGACGCCCCAATACAGCATCACCAACGGCGTAGGTTCGGTCACGGGGCTGGCTTTCGGTCCGTAGATCATGGACGCAGGCAGCTATCCTCCGAAAGGACCCCATGCTTCATATTGTACGCGCAATACTAACGAGTACCTTATTGGTTGGCGCACTCTCGGCGTGCGCGGGCAGCTCGTCGACGGCCGTCCTATCGGCCGCAAATCCATCATCGACGGGCTCTGCCATAAGACTTGAACAGCAGGCTGCGAAGAACGGTGGAACGACGCTGTACGTGTTAAACTCGGCCGGGTCTGCCGGCGACTCTTCTATCAGCGTCTATTCCGGCGGTGGTGCGAAGCTTCTTCGCGCGATCTCGCTCGGGAAGAAGGGTTCTCCGTCGTTTACGGGCGGCGGCGATATACTTTACGCCGCTGATTCTTCCGGGCGCAGCCGTGCTGCTCTTCGCATCTACGAAAAGCGCGGACGGACCCTTCTCGATACGTGGCATCAAGCGCGAGCGTACGGCGACCTCACTTCGGATGCTTCCGGGAATGTCTACACGACCTGCGGCTCGTCGGTCTGCGAATACGACGCTTCCGGAAAGATGTCGCGTAGACTTACTCGTGCCACTTCCCCGCTTGCAGTCGATGTTAGTGGCAACGTTTCTGTGTCCAACTGCGGCGGGAAAAAAGGATATAACGGGGTCGAATGCATTTTCGCTCCGAATCAATCGCAGCCATATTGGACGGCCCAGGCCGGTACCGCTATCGCCGATGCCGAGTTTGACCCGGCTGGAAATCTATTCGTCGCGGTTTCCACAGGCAATGGAGCGGTCGAGGAGTTTGCGCCAAACTCCACGTTTGCGACGCGCACGCTCACCGATGGCCTGACCAGCCCTTACGCGCTCGCCTTCGACTCCGCAAACGACGTGTATATTTTGAACGACAGCAAGGTAACCGTCTATTCCCCGACGGGCACCGAGCCAACACGCACGATCACGCAGGGCGTCGGCGGTTGCGGACTCCTGATCGCTTGCGACCACCCGATCGCACTCGACAGCGCCGGAAATCTGTACGTCGTCAACCACGCGGCAAACAACATCACCGTTTACGCTCCGAATGGGAGCACTCCGGTGCGTACGATTACCCTAGGCGTCGATAGCCCGATAGGGTTGGCGATCGCTCCTTGATCTACGATGCGTGCCGAGAAAGGCCAAAAATTGAACGCAATCCTCGTTGCCGCTAAGTGCGCCTGCGTCGCGGCGCTCATCACGCTCGCCGCATGCAACGGGCCGAGCGGTCAGACAACGCCACCAAACGCTGTCGGTATCCCATCGACGCGTCAGGCTCACGCAAATGGAAGATCTTGGATCGACCCCGCGGCCAAAGGCAAAGAACTCCTGTACGTGTCGGATAAGACAGCAAGGGTCGTCAACATCTACGACGCCTCAACGGACAAGCTGGTCGGCACGCTTACTGGCTTCCTGGAGCCCGTCGGATTGTGTTCCGACTTGTCGGGTAATGTGTGGGTCGTCGACCTCGAGGAAGAAGAAGTGAGCGAGTTCCCGCACGGGGGAACGAACGCCATCGCCGGAATTGATACCGGAGGCGGCGAGCCGCAAAGCTGCTCGGTCGATCCATCGACGGGTGATCTAGCGGTTGGCGTGACGAATCTCGGCAGCGCTCATGGGTGGATCCAGATCTGCACACCAAGTCTGCTCTGCACGAACTACCCACACTCGACGGTCGCATACGTAGCGTTCGTATCGTACGATAAGGATGGAAATCTGTATGCGGACGGGCGCGCCGAAAGTAACGGCGCGTTTGTTATGAACGTTCGATCGGGAGGCCATTTCCACCCGATTACAATTAAGGGCGCGACGATCAACGACCCGGGCGGGATCGTCAATAGCAACGGGGTGTTATCGCTGGGCGATGCGCAGTCGACGGTGTATCAACTCGCGAAAAATGGTACGGTGACGGGAACCACGACGTTAACGGGGGCTTCGCAATGCGAGCAATTCGCAATCCAGGGGAATGCAAAAGCGCAAGTCTTAACCTGCCCCAACCTATCCGGTGCGAGCGTTACGAAGTATAAGTATCCGGCAGGTGGAAAGCCGACCAAGACTATCACAGGCCTGAGCGAGCCATATGCGGCGGTATACAGCAAGTGAACGCTATTCGCGAAAGCGAGCTCATCGAGCTTTCGTACGATCACCAACGGTCCTCGCACTAACGTTGGAGGACGAAAGTGACTATCAGGTCGATTTGTCAGGCAGCGGCATGAAGCAACGGCAACTATTCTGGCCCGAGCGGCTGGGGTATGTCGAATGGCGACAAGGCGTTCTCGTTGGAGTAACCTCGGGGAGGGCGTTTCTGCACCAGAGTTCCAAGCTAGCGGCCGCCGCAGCGATAGCAACTGTCATCACTGCGTGCAGCTCGCCGGGCGGCGTAAGCGCCATCGGCCCGGCGTCATCGCAAGTCACTGCCCCGAACCGAATTGCGTCCGCCGAGGGTGTCTCTCGCGAAGCGGCGTCGTCTTATATATACACGTCGACGAAGGGCGCTGGTGTCGCGCTCTACGCGTACCCGCAGTTATCGCAGCTTGGGAGCGTCAGCGACTCAAACGCAGCTGCTATGTGCACGGACAAGCATGGTAACGTGTACGTCGCTGAATCCGGCGCGTCGAAGTTAACGGAATACGCGGCCGGAACTCTTGCCGTAATGCGGACGCTTGACGATCTCAACTACACTCCCGTGTCGTGCGCCATCGACCCTATCAGCGGAGATCTTGCCGTGGCGAATTCGAAAGGCATGGATGACGGAAAACCCAAGCCCGGTTCCATCGCAATCTTTAAAAAGGCCTCGGGTTCGCCAAAGATCTACAAAGATAAATCGATCGACAGCTTCGCATATTGTGGGTACGACCTAAGCGGCGACTTCTACGCTGACGGCATCGCGACCGATGGCAGCGTCGTCTTGGCGAAGCTCCTTGGGCAAAGTCTTCAAGGTTTGCCAATCGCCGGATTCACGATCGCCGAACCGGGGGCTGTCGCTTGGGATACTCTGCACAGAGCTCTACTCGTTAGCGACAACACGGGGGTTCTCTATCGATTCTACGTAAGCGGCGGTTACGCGGAGTACGGCGGTTACATCGCGCTTCACGGCGCATCGAACGTAGAAAGCAACGTATCGTTTAAAGAAAAGTTCGTTGCGGCTGCGACCCCAACGGCTGTCGGGGTTTGGGAGTTTCCCTCTGGGGACGGCCCGAAATACACCCTGGATGCCGCGAACGTCGTCGGCGTCGCGTTTAGTACGCCGAAGTGAGAGCGAAGGTCCCGCAGGCCGCTCCGCGGTAGCAGTTTCCTACGAAGGGGGATCCATCGTGGTTAGCAATTTCATATGTTTTCGTTACGTGGCTTCTTCGCTATGCGCGCTTGCGTTGTCCGCGTGTTCTAGCTCATCCAATCAGGGCTCTGGCACCTCGAGCTTTGCGCCAGCCATTCCCGCCGCGCAAAAAGTGGCGTCCGCGTCGGAGAATCTTTACGTTCTGTATGCCGGCGCGAACGCCGTGGTCGTTTACACCCACAACGGCAAACAGGTACTTCGCACCATTACCGACGGCATTCATAGCCCGGATGCTATGGCGATCGATTCGCAGGGAACGCTATACGTCGGCAATCTGGATCATTCCAGCAGTGGGGCGGTCAAAGTCTATCCACCGGGGACGTCGACGCCGACCACGACCATTACGGTCAGAGGTCGCCAGGTACTAGCGTGCGACGCTAGCGGCAACCTCTACATCGGAACCGACAAGACGAACGTTATTAACGTATATTCGAATCAGGGTACGACGCTGGTGCGAACGCTTACGGGCATTCGCCGGCCGGTAGCGATCGCGTTCGACGCGGTCGGCAACGTATATGCTGGGAACGTCGTCGGCATAAACGTGTACGAGGCCGGAGGAACGAAGCTGCTCCGTACGATTCCGTCAACAGATGCTTACGCGCTCGCGTTCGACAGCACCGGCGAACTGTACGTCTTGAGCGCGGAGAACGAGACGGTCGAGGAGTTCGCTCCGAACGGTTCGGTGCCCGATCGCACCATTACCGAACAGGACGGCCTGTACTATCCAAACGCGATCGCGCTCGACGATCACAACTATCTGTACGTCGCTAATTGCGGCACCTGCCAAGAGAGTACCCCGGGAAACGTTACGGTGTACGCCCCCAAGCAGACGTCCGTGTCGCGTACCATCGATCGAGGTGTCGATGGCCCGTACGCGATTGCGTATGACAACCCGGATTTCTACGTCGGCAACCGCCGCCCGGAAACGGTCACGATGTACCGTCACGGTAAACCCAGGCTAGTCCGCACCATCTCGCCTCCCTCGGGATATGGGGTTGCGATCGTCATCGAGTTCGGACCGTAATATGATGAATCGCAATTTACTATTAGCAGTTCTTGCCTCTACAATTATGTTGGCCGGGTGCGGCCATGCGAATATGCCGGGTCAAGTCGCAGACGGCGTTTCGGACAGCTTTAGCACGCGTAATTCGCGGCCGAACGCGAGCGGGCCGTATCTATACGTTGCAAACGCGCGAGGAAAAAACGTAACGATCTACGACCCATCAACCGGCGCCTTAATACGGACGATCGCGCAATCCGATGGAATTCTTTATCCGAACGCGCTAACGTTCGATACCGTCGGAGACTTGTACGTTTCGAATTCTTCCAACGTGACGGAATATGCCGCTGGGACGTCGGCGTTGTTGCGAACGATCGCAACCGGAATTGATCAACCGGGCGCCTTGGCCATCGATTCGAATGGAGACTTGTACGTGGCGAATGTCGGAAATACCGCGATATACGGTAACAGCGTTACCGTTTTTCCCTCCGGGAAGACAAGCCCGGCGCGAACGATCATCGCGGGAATCAGTGGGCCGGCGTC
>DASXXU010000138.1:0-6906 GCA_036502885.1 Candidatus Tumulicola sp. | reverse complement strand
CGTACGCGATTTCGGCGGCCAGCCACGACCGTAGCAACGCGCGGCTTTTCGGCTTCGCCCACGGTATTGCCACGAAACCGAGAAGGGTCAGTCCGAACCCGGCCGTGCCGAACATCGTCGCGCGCACCAAGCCGAGCGCGGTCCAAAACGCCGAGACCTTGGCGACGAATGCTCGTCCGCCGGTCAGCGCCGCGCGCAACGACGGCACGACGTGGAGCGACGTGATGCCACTGGCCCAGTGCCATTCGGCATGCGAGGACACGATTCGGTCGTATCCCCAGAGCACGGCCAGCGGAACGATCGTAACGATCGCAACGGCGATCGCATTCGTAGGCCGGCGCTCGCGATAGCGTAGTGCGATCAGTAGGCACACGGGCACGATAGCCACCACGGCTACCGGCTTGGCTAGATATGCAAACGTGAGAAGCAGCGCGGGCGCGATGGATCCGCGTAGCGTAAAGCGGCGCTCGTCGCACAACGCTACCGTCGTTGCATATAGCGCGGCCGTAAGGAAGAACACCATGGCCGCGTCGGGCATGAACGTACGCCCGTAGTAAACGCTCCCGGGAAACACGGCGTAAACCGCCGCCGCGCTCAGGCCGGCGATCGCGCTCGAAAATAGCCAGCGCCCGAAATATGCCAACGTCGCGATCGTCGCAAGGCTGAACAGCACGACGATCGCTCGTCCGATCCATTCGTGAACGCCGATCGCCTTGTAGAGCATCGCGCTCACGAACGGGACGATCTGCAACTCTAGCTCGACGTAGTTGGGGGGCGGACCGTTATACGTCGTTTGCGGGTAGGCGATGTTGAAGCGAAGTTGCGCGAAGTTTCGCGCGATCGAGGCGGTATCGCCTTGACGCCATCCCGGATGGTCCAGGATCGGGTGTCCGATCCCGTGCAGGCGCAACAACAAGCCGGCGAATACGATCGCGCCGAGCGCGACCCACCACCACGTGCGGGCGGCGGTTTCGACCGCGCCGGCCGCCGTTAGTTCAGATGCTTGAACGTCCAATATTTGTTGACGAAAAAGTTGATGAAAATGCCGGCGACGTTGGCCACGAACCATGTTTTGTGGCCGTGTCCGAGCCACGGGCTGACGGCGGTCGAAACGATCAACCCGGCGATGAGCGCCATCACCGAAACGGTTAGGAACTGCGCACCCTCACGGACGGCGTGACGGGTCGATCGGAACGTCCACACGCGATTCAGATAATAGTTCGAGACGCCGCCGGAGAGAAACGCGATGGAAAAGATAACGTCGTATTCGAGCGGCCGCGCGTGTCCGGGCACGACGCGCTGCAGCAGCGTGAAGATAATCAGGTTGACGAGAAAGCCGGACGCACCCACCACCCCGAACTTCACGAACTGGCGTACGCCGCGCCGGGCTGCCACGGGCGCCACCGCGCTACGCAACCCAGTACCAATTTGCAAACAGCACCGTATATAACCCCAATAGCGGTAATGAAAACGCGGGAATCAAGTTGTTCACCCAGCGACGCTCGCCCCAACGTGCGAAGATGACAAACATCGGGAACAGGACCAACGCGAAACGCGGCATCGACATAAGGCTCGACGTCGACATCGGGACGAGAATCGACAACGCCATGTACGCAACGTAGGACGGCCGCAGGCTGCGCCATCCAAATGCCAGCACCGCCAGCATCAACAACGTAAACGCCAGCTCTAGCGATTGGTTTGCGACCAGCAGGGCGGTCGTTGCGTGGGCGATCTTATCGAAGGCGTTAACGACGCTGACCCACGGAAACGCCAGATGCCGGTTCCAGTGAATCTGCACGTGCGAGAAATACAGCGGGTCGGCTCGCAACACCCAGAGATACGCCATATACGTTACCAGGCCGAGTGGAATTAAGGCGGCGGCCAAAGCATCCAGCAGCGATGCCGTCCGCGCGCGATACGCCGAAAACCACTCCATCGCGAACGGCACGATCAGGAGGACGCCTTCGACGCGACTGAGCGAGGCGAAGAATCCGACGGCGCCGGCGATCCACCAGCGCCCCGCACGCATGTAGTAAAACGACGCGACCGTAAGCATGAAGAAGAGCGACTCGGTGTATACCGCCGAGAAGAATACCGCGGTCGGGAAAATCGAAACGTAGAAGATCGCGCGTCTGGCGACCGAGCGATCGTACTCGCGCTCCAGCAGCCGGTACAGGAAGAGCAGGCCGAAGAAGAAGGACGCGTTCGAAATCAGAAGCCCGGCGATCAGATGATTTCCGGCTACCGCCCCGAGCAAACGGATCAGCAAGGGATATAGCGGAAAGAACGCCATGTCCGTACCGAGATAACCGCGCGTCGCGATGTCGATATAGTGCACCGCGTCCCAACGTCCCCAAACCGATAGCAGTACGTGTTTGGATTCTTCGACGTGCATGCCCGGACGCTGCCCGATCATTACGGCAGCAAGCTCGGCGATCACGATGATCGCTGCGCGCGTCGCGACGAAATCGAGGAGCACTTCGCGAACCGTCTGGTTGAAGCGCGCCGCGATAACGACCTTCAGCAAGCAAAACAGTGCCACCACGACCAGCGAAAGGCGGCTGCCTTGTGTGATTTGCGGCGGCAGAACGAACGTCGCCCACAGCAACAGGACCGGCAGCCACGTGACCGCATCGTATTGCAACGAACGTCCGAGCGATAGTCCGGTCCGCTTTGAGAAGAACCGGCTATATTCGCTCCACAAGACTACCGTTACGAGCGCACCGGCCGGAACGCTGACCAGCAACGACAGTTCCGCGCCCACGGCCGAGCGGAGCGGAAATGCGAACGTGTACCACGCAAAGAACCCCAGCGTCGCGCCACATACGGCGGTGAGCGCGGCCCACAGCCATTGCGGCACGATAGACTCGCCGAAGCGCGTCGCGAACGTTTGTAGCGACGGCGCGGGTTGCATACTTACGGACATCGGTACCGGCATTTTAAGAGGATATGCGTCGCTTCCCTTGTAGCCCCGCAAATATGGCGCGTACGTCCGCACGAGTGGATTTGAACCACCCGGTTCATTCGTTGGATTTCGTCAAGGTGACCGAAAGCGCCGCATTGGCGGCCTCGCGCTGGATGGGCCGTGGGGAACGCGACGCAGCCGACGGTGCCGCCGTGGAAAAAATGCGGGAAACGCTGGGCGAGATGGAGATCGCCGGGCGCATCGTGATCGGCGAGGGCGAACGCGACGAAGCTCCGATGCTCTATATCGGCGAAGAAGTCGGAATGGGCGGCGTTGAGGTCGACATTGCCGTCGATCCCGTCGAAGGTACGAACTTGGTCGCCAACGGCTTGCCCAACTCGATCGCCGTCATGGCGATCGCCGAGCGCGGCGGGTTGTTGCACGCGCCGGATTCGTACATGAAAAAGTTGGCCGTCGGCGCGAAGGCCGCTCCGTTCGTGCACATCGACGCTCCGGTTCGCGAAAATCTCGAAGCCGTTGCAAACGCGCTCGAGAAACCGATCAACGACGTTTGCGTCGTCATCCTCGACCGCCCGCGTCACGCCGATCTCATTCGAGAAGTACGCGAGGCCGGCGCGCGCATCCGGTTGATCTCGGACGGCGACGTCGACGCGTGTATTGCAACGGCGATCGAAACGACCGGCATTCACGTCGCGATGGGCACCGGCGGTGCGCCCGAAGGCGTGCTCGCGGCTGCCGCGATCAAATGTCTCGGCGGAAACTTTATGGGTCGCTTGGAGCCTCGTAGCGCCGAAGAAGCGCAGCGCGCGATCGCGATGGGATTTGGAGCGTTGGACCGCGTCTTGGAACTCGATGACTTGGTAATGAGCGACGACGTCGTGTTCTGCGCGACCGGAATTACCGACGGCGATCTCGTCCGCGGCGTGCGATTTTACGGTAATCAAGCGCGCACTCATTCGATCCACGTGCACTCGGCCGGCACCGTTAGATTTATCGAATCGATCCATCGTCTCGGCGCACGCCCCGCGGGCCGGTAAGGTCGCACAACCGCACATGCAACGCACGCACGACATGGTCGTGATCGGCGCGGGTTCTGCCGGGTACGCGGCCGCCCGCACCGCCAAAGACTTTCATTGCGACGTCGCGATGGTCGATCCCGGACCGCTCGGTGGCTTATGCATTCTTCGCGGTTGCATGCCGAGCAAAGCCTTGATCGCCACCAGCGATGCGATCGACGACGTGCGCCACGCCGGGCAATTGGGAATCGATGTCGCTCCACCGTCGGCCGACATGCCGTTCGTCGCGCGCCGCAAACGCGCGCTCGTGAAAGAGTTCGCCGACTATCGAATCGCCGGCATCGAAGAGTTTCCGCTCTATTCGGGTGCCGCGAGCTTTAATTCCGAAAACGAGCTCGCCGTTGGCGACGACATTTTGCACGCCCGGTCGTTCGTTATCGCGACCGGCAGTGAGATTACCCCGCCGTTCGTTCCGGGCTTGCAAGAAACGGGCTACCTCGACAGCGACAGCGTTCTCGAGTTGGAAAGCATTCCAAAGTCTGTGGTAGTTTTGGGCGGCGGGTACACGGCTTGCGAGCTCGGCCAGTTTCTCAGCCGAATGGGCGCGAAAACGACGATTCTTATCCGCAGCTCGCACTTGCTGACCGAAACCGACGACGACATCGGCGACTCGCTAACCGGATACTTTCGCGAGGAAAGCATCGATGTTATCGACCGCGCATCGTTGCATCGTGCTTTTTTACGCGACGGAAAAAAGGTCGTTGCGTTTTCGGTAGACGGTCAGGACCGCGAGGTCGCGGCGGACGAAATCTTCTACGCGCTGGGCCGGCGGCCGGCGGTCGAAGGCCTCGGCCTCGAACGCGCCGGGGTCGAGTACGATTTGAAAAGCGGCATCGCGGTCGACGAGCATCTGCAGACGAGCAATCCGAATATCTATGCCGTCGGCGACGTCACCGGCCGCTACATGCTCGTGCACGTTGCAATCTACCAAGGCGAGATTGCGGCGCGGCATGCTTGTCTGCGCAACGACGAAAAGGCCGATTACTCGCTGGTTTCGGCGCACACGGTGTTCACGGATCCGCAGGTTGCCGTCGCGGGTGCGACCGAGAAGGAGCTGCGTACCAAGAACGTGCCCTACGTGAGCGGGCGCTACGATTTTGCCGAACACGGAAAAGCGCAGTGTTTGGGAAAGACCAAGGGCTTTGTGAAGATGCTGGCCGATCCGGTGAGCGGAAAAATGCTCGGCGCCGCGGTCATCGGTCCGCAAGGTTCCGAGTTGATACACGAGACGATCGTGGCGATGGAATTCGGTGCGACGGTGATGCAGTTTATGCGTATCCCGCATCTGCACCCAACGCTGGCGGAAATATGGACGTATCCGGCCGAAATCTGCGCTTCGCAAATCGGCGCTCGACGGCCCGGTGACGAGCAGATCGAGATCGCTACGAGCGTTCGCGGTGTTCTCTAACGAACGAGTCCGCGTCGCCCTCGTTCAGACGAAACCGGCCAAGGGACGCTACGTCGAAAACCTCGCCACGGCGTGCGAAGCCTTTTCCGAGCTCGCGGCCGACCGCCCGCACCTGATCGTCTTTCCCGAGGCTGCATTTACCGGATACTTTCTGGAAGGTGCGGTCTACGATCTGGCACGCGACGTTCGAGCGTTTGCAGCCGATCTGACGGATATTTGGAAGGACGCTTGTGGCGATGCTGCGGTCGACATCGCGAGCGGCTTTTTCGAGAACGCCGGCGGAACGTTTTACAACAGCGCGCTGTACCTGCGAATCGAAAACGGTGCGGGACACATCGTGCACGTTCACCGCAAGCTGTTTTTGCCGACCTACGGCGTCTTCGACGAAGAGCGATTCCTGTCGCGCGGTCGCGACGTCGGCGTTTTCGAAAGTGCGGCCGGTCCGGCCGCGATGGTCGTGTGCGAGGATGCGTGGCATTCGGTCGTTCCAACGATGGCCGCGATCAAGGGCGCTCGCTTGTTGATCGTTCCGAGCGCTTCACCCGGCCGCGGAATCGACAACGCGGGTTCCGGCGAGCTAACCAGCGTGACGCGTTGGCGCAACACGCTGCAAATCGCCGCCGCCGAACACGGTATTTTCATTTTGTACGCCGGCTTGGCCGGTTTCGAAGGTGGCAAAGGCATGACCGGCAACTCTTGCGCGATCGATCCGTGGGGCGATGTACTGGTGCAAGCCCCCGCGCTGGGTGCCGCGATCGTACGAGTGGATCTCGACTTGCGCGAGATCGAACTGGCGCGCGCGAATTTGCCGCTGCTCGGCGATTTGCGGGCCGTTCTGCCGGATTTGCTGTTAGATCCCGCGTGGCCGCTGGCGCGCGACGAGCGCCACGATGACCTTCGCTCGGATTGAAGCGCGCGAGGTTCCGGAGCCACCCGGAATCGACGCCGCGTTGGCGTGCGAATGGCTGGTGGAGTTCTTGCGCGACGAACTACGCCGCCGTCGCGGTATCGACCGCGCCGTGTTGGGACTCTCCGGTGGCGTCGATTCGGCGGTAACCGCTTTTCTTTGCGCGCGCGCGCTCGGTCCAAAAAACGTCTACGCGTTCCGGTTACCATATTCCAGTTCGAGCGCTGCGAGCTTAGACGACGCGCAACTGGTCGTCGAGGCAACCGGCATCCACTGCCGGACGATCGAGATCGCCGCGGCGGTGGACGGATATCTTCAATACGAACCGGACGCGAGCGGCCGGCGTCGCGGCAACGTGATGGCGCGCACGCGTATGGTCGTGCTGTTCGACCAATCCGCCAAACTCGACGCGCTTCCAGTCGGTACCGGAAATAAAACCGAGCGGCTGTTGGGATATTTCACGTGGCACGCCGACGACACGCCGCCGCTCAATCCGATCGGCGATCTGTTCAAGACGCAGGTCTGGGAGTTAGCCCGATACCTGGGCGTACCGTCGGGGTTGATCGACAAAGCACCCAGCGCGGATTTG
>DASXXU010000137.1:0-2339 GCA_036502885.1 Candidatus Tumulicola sp. | reverse complement strand
TTTGGAACGAGCTCGAACAGCACCGGCGGCGCGCCGTACTCCGATCTCCAAAAAGTAACGCCGTACAGGTTACCTCGGTAACGAATCATTCCCCGTGGCTCTACGCCATCGCCACGACCTTTGAAATCGTAGATGACCTGTTCTGCGAATCCATTGGCCTTCGGCACCATTTGATAAATCGTGCCACACCCGCCGCCGGTGTTTCCGCACGAGCCCGTCCCGCCGAGGTACGTCGAGCCGAACATTTCACCGTTATCCCCTGCAATTGGTCCGGTCAGCGGTTCTATACCGCGTTTCGTAGCGCGGAACGTGTGGATAATGCGTTCCAAGCCGCTATCCGGTGTTATGACGGACGACATTTCGCGGGGCAAGTACGCGCCGGCCGGGTGCTGCTGGGCGCACGCCGTCACGGCGACCGCGCAAGAAAAGACCGTCACGCTGAGTCTGGTGTTCATACTCACCCTCCGGCTATTCCGGCGGTTTCACAATCGTACTTGCACTTCCCGCTCCTTCGCTCGTCGGGAACGTACGGCGCCACTTCGGACCGTCGCTACACGCGCAAACGTGAAGCGAGTGCCTCCCGCGCTTTGATCAAACGCACGATCGTGTCGTTCACCGGTGTGGGCGTGCCGCTACGCCGCCCGAATGCCACGACCGCGCCGTTGATGTGGTCGATCTCGCTGGGATGACCTGACTCTAAATCGAAGGCCATGGAGCTTTTTGCGTCGGCGCCAAGTGAGATCACTTCCTTAACGTAATCCCACGCGTTGCTAAAGGGCAGCGCGATCTTGTGTGCCGCGGCCACGGAGGCGGCCTCCGTCGCTAACGCGTGCGCAACTTGGGCGGCGTTACGATCGCGCGGAATAGCGCCGGCCTCGCAATCGAGAAGTGCCGATAACGCGTTGATCGCCGCATTTGCAACGAGCTTTCCCCACAGGTGCGGCCGGATGTCGTAAACCACCGAAGCGCGCAGTCCGCTCTGGGTGAGCAAATCGGCCATCGAGCGTAGCGTCGTCTGCGACGTCGAGCTCGAACCGAGGATCGAGCTGCCGCCGTGCGACGCGTGCACGCGGCCCGGCGCGATGGTAAGCGACGACTCCGTCGTTATGCCGAGGATCACGGGGACCGAACCACCGAGCGCCGTTTTGATCGCAGCCTCGTTGCCGATGCCGTTTTGCAGCGAGATTACCGGCGATGCCGGATCGAGTTCGCCCGCAAACGGACGTAACGCACGGAGCGTGTCGACCGCCTTAACGAACAAAAACAGCGCGCCGGAACCGAATAGATCGCGCGGTTCGGCCGCAACCGACACTTGACGAGGAGGCCGGTCGTCGATTTGCAGTCCGTCTCGCTCGATCGTCCGTGAAACGATCTCGTTTTGATCGAGCATCGTCACGTCGCACGAACCGGCTAGGTGGTAACCAAAGAGCGTGCCCATCGCGCCCGCACCGATAATGCCGATCCGAGGGCGCGGGCGTTCCATTTTAAAATGTGTATTGGAAGCCGGCCGTATTGCGCCGGCTGGCGTGCGTGATATCGCGCTGCCCGAAAAAGATCTCGCCGTTTTTTAGGATGTGGATGTTTCCGTACAGATCGATCATCGGATACGTAAGGTCGTAAACGCGCGTTTCCAATCCGAAGCTCTTCGTCAGATTAGCCCGCGCCAACGCGCCGATCTGCGAGTACAAAACGCCGCCACCGAACGTAAACGTCGATGAGGTATTTCCCTTGAGCAGCACGGCGTTCCAGGTCGTGTTGTTCCCGATCGAGTTGGCGCCGACCATCAAACTGGTCGATGCGTGCGGCAGAAAGATCAGATTGATATCGCCCAACGGTCCCTGGCTCTTGGTAATGACCGGGTTGAGCCCGGGGTTCTGCTGCACCGACAGCCCGCTCAGACGCAGCTGCAGGGCCACGAGGTTGTGGGTCAAGCCCGAGAGCGCGCTCGCCATCTTCGCTTGCGAAGCGGTGGGCTTTGACGTCGATGCGGGTCCCGGCGAAGCGCCCGCGCCCGGCGCGGCCCCAGGATACGGCGATGCTTGCGGGACCGTTAGCGCAGACGGCGTCGCACCGGCATCGACGCCCGGTACGCTGCTGGTCGCCCCGAACTCGCCCAATAGCGAGTTGGCCTTTTGCATCGTCGCATCGAGGTTTGCGACCGTATCGCGTAGCTGCGCTTGCGTTTGCGGGTTACCCGTCACGGTGCGCAGATCTTTGGCGAGCTCGGCCAGCGTTTGCGTAGCATCCGCGATGCTCTTCGTCGTTTGTAAAACGTTCGCTTTCAACTGCGGATCGGTGGCCAAACCTTGGATTGACGCCATCGACTTATTGAGCGATAC
>DASXXU010000136.1:0-2167 GCA_036502885.1 Candidatus Tumulicola sp. | reverse complement strand
CGTTAACGCCGCGAGGATTCCCAGCGACCATAGCGCTCGCGCCACCGGGTATGAAAGCCTTGCGAGCGCCATGAACGCGGGAAAATCGTACGGCGGCTGTGGAGCCGGCATTGCCATCGCCGGGTTGGCGCGAAACGAGGGCGACGCGACGATGGTATGTTCGCACGTGCGCATGGGTTCGTAGCGATACGGATCGTGACCGGAGTCGAGCACGCTGCCGGCGCAGTAGAATTCCGGCAGATCGTAGGCGACCTTCCACGGCAAATCACCCTTGAGCTGCGCGACGTCTCGCAACGCAACGATTGCGAGCAACAACAAGAAAACCGCACCGCCTTTCGCCCACCACGTCGAAAGCGAACGGCTCGTCGTTTTCATCGGACGTTCGTTCGGCGAGTTGCTAGAAGTTCGAAAGCGGCAGAGCGCGTAAGTACTCCGTGTCGGTGACGAACAGCGTCTTGCCGAGAATGATCGGCGGCGACGTGGTGTACGGCCGGTCGTACGGAACCGCTGCAAGAAGGGCACCGCTGCGGGCATCGAGCCGGTAAAACACGCCCGCGGTGTCGCCGACATAAACGCTACCGTGATCGATCACCGGGCTCATCTTCACGGATGCATTGGTATGCACGTGCCACTTCACGCGGCCGGTCGCTGCATCGAACGCCATCATCTCCGACGTCGCCGGAATCGATTGATAGAGAACGCCGCCGTCGTACGTGCCGGCGATCGCGCGTTCGTTGGAACCGACGGCGGTGTAGTATCCGGCCCCGCTGATATAGCGCCAGCGCATTTTCCCCGTCGTCTCATCGAGCGCGATCACGCTATTCGTCCCGGTGGCTTCGAGCGGGCCTTTCGGACCGTCTTTGGCCGACTCGACGAACACCATGTTCTGCGCGACCGTCGGAGTACAGTCGCCGTTGCCGTACGGCGCGCTCCAACGAACCGCGCCCGTGTGGACGTCGAGCGCGAGCGTGTGGCTGCGGTCGATATCGTACACTTCGGGTTTGCCTTGCGTCGCAGCGAGAAAAACGACGCCGCGATCGATCATGGCGGATGCCATGGTCGGAACGCCCGGCAGTCGCGTCTTCCAAAGCAGTCGACCGGTTGGCGCGTCGACTGCCTGTGCGAGATTGTCGCCGGTCGCGAACACCAATACACCGTCATCGTAGGCTGCCGACGGCATCGCTTCACCTGGGGTTGAATATTCCCATACCTTGGCGCCGCTGTCGGCCTTGAAAGCGTACCAGTGATTACCCGAAGGGCGCCCCCACGCGGCCGAACCTTTGCGTTCGTACAACTGCCGGTTCGTTCCGGACCCGACGAACACGAAACCGCCCGCGACGATCGGGCTCGACATCAGGACGTCGTCGGCTTGGCCGCGCCATTGCACCGCGCCGCTGGCCGGGTCGATCGCCAGCAGATCGCCTGCAAAGGTTACCGCAAAGAGCCAGCGCCCGTCGTAGGCGAGGCCGCCGTTCATCTTGGCGCCGGTGTCGATCGCATACGTCGTTTCGGGGAGTTGCGAAGGAAGGACGGCGTTATGCGTCAAGCCGTTCTGATACATCGTCCAGGCGATGGGCGAAGAACCTGTCGCGGGATGATTACAAGCCGAAAGAGCGAGCGCGACTACCAGCGCGCCCGCGACGGCGGGGAACCGGAGCAAAGAAATCTAGTCGGGCATGACGCAGGCGAGCTGATTGTGCCACTTCGCCTGCACGTTCTTCGCGGAAACGGTGTGATTGTGACCGTTAGCCGTGACGACGGCCGACTCGCCTGAGGAGGAGCGTGTGAACGTGATCGTATCGATGCCGGACGACGACGTATCGACCTGCTCGGTAACGCCCGTCAAACTGGACGAGCGCGCGTGCCCGAGCGTGAACGTGACGCTTCCGAGCGCGCCGCTGCACGCCGCCGCAGCTTGTTTGAATGTTAGGGTTGAAGGCGTGAGCGTTACTGCCGATGCGGCCGGCGCTGCGGTTTGCATCGCTGCTGCCAGCAACGTGGCCAGCGCCAAACGAATGACCGGAGATTTCATGCGGTCGATAACTCCTCGATGCTAGGTTGAACGCTTGAAAAACTTACGCGAAGCCCGCCTAGTCCCTCTAATCGCGTTGCTGGCGAGCGTTCTGTCCGCGTGCGGTGGCCGCGGTTCCGTGCCGGCTTCGACGAT
>DASXXU010000135.1:0-9132 GCA_036502885.1 Candidatus Tumulicola sp. | reverse complement strand
CCCCGATGAAGTTTCTCGTTTTATTAGGAGACGTGCGCCGGGTCCTGCCGCCAGGGAATGGACCGGACGCTGGGAAAGGCCTGAGCCGTTAAATGAGATACCTCATCGTCGGGTGCGGCCGCGTCGGGTCGGCGCTCGCGAAATATTTAGACGCCGACGGCCACGAAGTGATCGTCGTCGATGAAGACCCCTCCGCATTCAAGCGCCTGGGGCCAAAATTCAAAGGCCACGTGATGGTGGGCACCGGCATCGATTACGACGTGCTCAAACGGGCCGGTGCGGCCACCGCCGATGGATTCATCGCCGTCACCAACGGCGACAATCGTAACATCATGGCGGCTCTCATCGCGCAGCGCATGTTCAAGATCAAACGTATCGTGGCGCGAATCTACGATCCGGCGCGTGGCCAGATGTACCGGGAACTCGGCGTGCAGACCGTCTGCCCGACGACGGTGGGGGCCAAGCTGATCCGCGACGTCTTGATGGAAGCTCCGTGGAATTCGTTGCAATCGTTCGACTTCGGAAAGTTGACGTCGATCTCGGCAACCGTAACACGAGCCGATGCCGGCAAGATCGTACGCGACATCGAGGATCGCGGCCGCGTACGCGTCGCCGCGGTACGCCGCGAGAGCGGCGGCGTCTATGTCGCGACCGGGGATATGGTACTCGAAGAAGGCGACGAGATCAATGCGGTCGTTGCGCCCGAAGCCATCAGCACGTTCGCGCAACGGTTTGCAGGCGCAGCACCGGCTGCCAAGATGTCGGCGTAATGTTCGTATTAATCGTCGGAGGCGGAAAGGTGGGGTCCAACCTTACCCGAGCGCTGCTGAAACAGAGCCACGAAGTCGTGGTGGTTGAGAAAGATGGGCGCAAAGCCAAGGCGCTCGAACGGCTGGTCGACCGTCAAGTGACCGTGGTTGGCGACGGGTGCGATCCTGCCGTTTTGGAAGCTGCCGGCGTCGCCCGCGCCGATGTCGTGGTCGCCGACACCGGCGACGACGAAGACAATCTGGTCGTCGTGCTCCTATCGAAGCGCAAATCCAAAGCGCAATGCATCGCGCGCGTCAACAACCCGGCCAACAAGTTGATTTTCGATTCGTTGGATGGCGAAGACCCCGTCATCGTTATCTCTTCTACCGAGTTAATTCTCGACGTGCTCAACGAGCACGTCAACGCCTCGAACTGCCGCTCGTTCATGGAAACGATGCATCTCTTCGGCAAGGGCGAGATGCAACTGCTACGCATCGCGGTGCGCGACGATTCACCGGTGCAGGGGAAGCCGCTCGGCGATCTCAATCTCCCACGTAACTCGGTCGTGGTTGCAATCGACCGGCCGAATACCGATCTACAGATCCCAACCGGCGACACCGTTTTACGCGCCGGCGATTCGATGATCGTCATCGTGAAGAACGGGGCGGCCGAGCGCATCCGTACGCTCGTTGGTGGGGCCGCCTAAACCGCAGCCAACGCGGCCTGACCGAGCGCTAAACCACCGTCGTTGGGCGGCACCGCGCGATTCAGCCAAAGCCGGTCACCCAAAGCGTCCCACAACATTCCCGTCAACAATGCGTTCTGGAAAACGCCGCCGGAGGCAACGACCGGCAGCTCCGGCGCGAGCGTTGTGACCGCCGCGACGCAGCCGGACGCGATCGCTGCGTGGAACGCGTGCGCGATATCGCGACGGTCGCGCCCGGCACGACGATCGCGCACGACGGCTCTGAGCAGTGGCTCGTAGTCCAGTTTCCCATCCGTAAGCGGGAAGGCGTAAGCGTCGCCAGCACCGCTGCGGGCCAATTGCTCGAGCCACATCGCCGCTTGCCCTTCGAACGTCATCTCGCGCATGAATCCGAGCAGTGCCGCAACAGCGTCGAACAGCCGTCCCATCGACGTCGTCGGAAACGTTCGCGTTCCGCTGCGTGCTAGCGCGATTGCGGCGTCGTAGCGTTCCGGAAACGAAAACGGCGCTGCACGAAGATCGTCAAGGTCATCAAGTTCGAGTAAGAATCCCGCAGCAGCCGCAACCGGATGCCGCGCCGCCGCGTCGCCGCCCGGCAAGACGGCAGATCGCAGCGAGCAAGCGCGTACGAATCCCTCGCGCACGCTACCGATAAAGATTTCGCCGCCCCAAATGCTTCCATCATCGCCGTAGCCGGTTCCGTCGAATGCCAACCCGACGACGCGGCGGTCGAACTCGCCGCGCTCGGCCAGCACGCTCGCGATGTGTGCCCGGTGATGCTGCACCGGTCGATGCTCTGCTGCTTCGAGCGTGAGCGCGTATTGGCTCGAGCGGTAGTGCGGATGTGCGTCGTACGCGACGATCAGGGACGTGCGCTCGACTTCGTACATCGCGCACAGATCGTCGATCGCCGCGCGGAACGAGCGCTCCACGTCGTACTGCTCCAAGTCGCCGAAATGTTGGCTAGCGAACGCCTGCCCCTTGACGACCAGGACGAGCGCATTTTTTAAGTCGCCGCCGACCGCGAGGATCGGCGCCCCCGAGGAGATCGTCGCGACCGCGCGCGGCGCGTAGCCGCGGCCGTGACGAAGCACAACAGGTCCGCTCAGACCGACGCGCACGACCGAATCGTCCAGGCGGCGCGCGATCGGACGTTCCCCGGTCAATAGCGCGTCCACGATACCGCCCAACCGAACCCGCGCGTCGTCGTCGTCGTAGGCGATCGGCTCGCTCGAGCGATTGCCGCTCGTCATCACTAATGCGGGCGGCGCGCCGGCGTCGAACAGCGCGTAGTGTAGTGGCGTGTGCGCCAACATCACGCCGAGATCGCAGTTATCCGGCGCGACATCCGGCAGCTCACATTTGGCGCGAGCGAGAACGATCGGACGCGCCGTCGACGTCAACAGTCGTTCGATTTCGGGCGTCGTTTCGATCAACTGTCGCGCGACGGTTATGTCGGCAACCAGTACCGCGAAGGGACGCTCTTTACGAAACTTTCGTTCGCGCACCGTACCGACGGCGGTTTCGTTCTTGGCGTCGCAGGCGACGTGATAGCCGCCGAGACCTTTGATGCCCAGTACGTAACCTTGGCACAGCAGGTCTGCGGCTCGCGCGACCGCCGCGGCTCCGCGAAACGTTTGGTTGGCGAACTCGAGCGAATACTGTGGTCCGCATTCCGCACAGGCGATTGGTTGTGCGTGAAAGCGCCGGTCGAGAGGGTCTTCGTACTCGTGCGCGCACGCCTCACACATGGGCCAGTCCCGCATCGTCGTGTTCGGGCGGTCGTACGGCAAGGACGTTACGATGCTGTAGCGCGGCCCGCAGTTCGTGCAGTTCACATAGGCGAATCCGAAACGTCGATTTTCGGGGTCGCGCAAATCGGCCAAACACTCGTCGCACGGTGTCAGATCGGGCGAAACGCGAACGCTGACGTCGCCGGCGCGCTGCGTGCGTTCGATCGTGAAGGCGGCAAAGGCTTCGTATGCTGCCGGCACCGCGTCGACGGATGCAACCGAAGCAGCCGGTGGTGCCTGCTCGACTAATGCCGCGATAAACGTTTCGAGACGACGCTCGTCGCCCTGCGCGTGGATCTCGACGCCGCGCTCGCCGTTGCGAACCCAGCCCGTGAGATTGTGGTATCGAGCCAGCCGGTACACGAACGGCCGGAAGCCGACGCCTTGCACGACGCCGGTGATGTGAATCCGGCGCGCCGCGCGGCTCACCGGCGCGCGATCACGATGGTCGCGAAGCGCTACCGATGGCGCACGAGCGTCCCTGGGACCCGATTGCCACCACGGCCCCGTTTTCAACGAGCGTCGGAACGGCCGCGACCGGGGTCAATCGATGCAAGCGCGCGCGCGCATCGGCGTCGCCATCCACGTCGTACTCGACGTACTCGCGCTTATCCCATTCCAACTGCTCGCGCACTTCGGTCGTGTACGGGCACGACGAGCTTCCATACAACTCGAGCATTTACGCCGCGCTTTCCATCGCCAGCCCCTCGCGAAGAATGTGATAGATGGTGCCTTGCACTTCTTGAATGCGTGGAATGTAATCCGAACGAACGACGATGGCTCGATCGGCTAAGCCGCGACGTACGATTTCACCGCCGTCGTAGCCGAGCAACGCAACGGTCATCATGCCGCGCCTGCGCGCTTCTTCCAAACCGGCAATAACGTTGCGCGAACCGCCGCTGGTTGAAAAGGCGATCGCGACGTCCCCCGCCCGCCCTTGCGCGATGATCTGTCGCACGAACACTACCTCGACCCCGACGTCGTTCGAAACCGCCGTAAGAATCGCCGGTTCGAGCGACAGCGACAACGCCGGAATCGACGGCCAGTCGTTTTCCGGCATCACGCAGTCGAGCGCGAAATCGGTCGCGTCGGTCGCGGATCCGCCGTTACCGAACGCGAGAATTTTCGCGCCACCATCGATGCGTTGCCGTAACTCGAGAATCGTCTGCGCAATCGTAGCGCGCATCTCCGACGCGGTGGCTTCGCGTAACGCTCGTGCGTCGCGTCCCTTGGCCAGAATCGAATCGGCTACGTCGCGGTCGAGCACTTCGTCCGGCGGCCGTTCCGTTCGTCCCAAAAACGGATACAAAAACGCGGCGGCGCCCCCATCGGCGTTGGGAATCTCCCGATGTTCGAAAAACACGTGCACGCTCTCGTAGAGTGCGTGACCGAGGATCTCGAATAGCTCCTGATGCAGGTGCGGATCGCCGCTCGGCGCGGCAACCGCGTAGTCGCCCCGCTCGCCGGGAAATGCGACCGTCAGTGCCCCCCGTTGGCGTGCGCGATCGAGCGTCGCCTGCACCGACGCGTCGCCTTCAGGCGGTCCTAGGCCGACTACGATGTCGTCGGGTCGCACCACGGCATCAACCCACCGCTCGTACGCGAAACTTAGATCCATTGCCGGGAGCGCGCGCTTTCCAACGATCACCGGATGAACGAACTCGACCGAAAGATGCTGGGCGTCGGTAGCGTACGGGCCGCGCCCGATCGCCATCAATCGCCCGCCTCGCTCGAAACGCTGGAACAACAGTCGCGCGGCGCGCGCTAGCGGCAACGCCTCGCGCTCGAAGAAGGCATCGGCTGGAGCACTACGAGCCGCGAAACGTTCCGCGACCCAGTCCGCGATCTGGGATTGCCTGTCCGGTTCGGTCAGCATATGCGCGGAAGGGGATCGCCCACGAGCATATCGACGACGCGCGTTCCGCCGTACGCGGTTGTGGCGGTGACCGTACGGGCTGGAGCGTTGCGAACCTCGCCGATACAAGCGGCCGATTCGCCGCCAGAAACGTTTCGAAGCGCGGACAGCGCGGCATCGATGTCGGCCGATGCCACGACCGCAATCATCTGCCCTTCGTTGGCGATGTGCAGCGGGTCCAAGCCCAACAGCTCGCACGCGCCGCGCACCTCAGCGCGCAACGGGATGCGTTCTTCGGAAAGCGCGATGCCGAATTTGGATCCGCGAACCAGCTCGTTTAAGGCGGTTGCAACGCCGCCGCGCGTCGGATCGCGCATCCAGTGGAGACCGCTCGGACACGCCTCCAGCAATGCTTCTACGAACGGCCATACGGAACGCGTGTCGGAGCGCAAATCGGTTTCGAAATCCAGGTCGCCGCGCGCCAGCAGAATCGTCACGCCGTGATCGCCGATCGGCCCCGTGAGCAAGACCCCGTCACCGGCAGCGATTCGCTCCGGACCCAGGTGTGCGCGCGTGTCGACGACTCCAACGCCAAACGTCGAAACGTATAGCCCGTCGGCCATTCCGTGTTCGACCACCTTCGTATCGCCACCCACGATCGGAACGCCAGCAGATTCTGCGGCCTTCGCCATCGCTTCGACCTCGCGGCGCAACACGTCCGAAGGTAAACCAGCCTCAACGATCATCGTTGCCATCAGTGCGTGGGCGCGCGCGCCGGACACGGCCAAGTCATTGACGGTGCCGTTGACCGCTAAATCGCCGATCGAACCGCCCGGAAACTGCAGCGGCTTCACAACGTAGCCATCGGCCGTCGTCGCGACGCGCGTCCCCTCGAGCGAAAATACGGCTGAATCGGACAACGGCGCGAGGATCGGGTTGGCAAACAACGGCGCGATCAATCCTTCGACCAGACGGCGCGAGGCTTTGCCGCCGGCACCGTGCGCCATCTCAATTTGCGGGTCGGAAAAACGCACGCGCGGCGACGCGCCCGCGGTGCGGTCGATCGTGTCCATCCTCAGGCGGTAACGACTTCGGGTTCGTCGATGCGGGCGTACCGATAGTACGCAGCGCACGCACCCTCGCTCGAAACCATCAAGGCGCCGATCGGATGTTCGGGCGTGCATTCTTTGCCGAATAGCTTGCATTGCGGCGGCTTCAAAACGCCTTTCAAAATCTCGCCGCACTGCGCGGCCTTTGGATCGGTGACGCGCACGCCCGGAACGTCGAACAACCGCTCCGCATCCCAGTCCGCGAACGCCGGTGATAATCGCAACGCCGATTGCGAAATAAAGCCGAGCCCGCGCCATTCGAAATACGGACGCAGCTCGAACGTTTGCGCCATCGCGGCCAAGGCGGCAAGATTTCCATCCCACGGCACGATGCGCCGGTACTGATTTTCAACCTCGGATCGTCCATCGCGTAACTGCGCGAGGATGCGAGCGATCGACTCCAGCATATCCAGCGGTTCGAATCCCGAGATCACGACCGGCTTGCCGTAATCGCGCGCGACGAACTCGTACGGTCGACAACCCGTAACAGTCGACACGTGGCCCGGCCCAATGAACGCGTCGAGCCGCATATCCGGGGAATCTAAAATCGCACGCATTGCCGGGACGATCGTCACGTGATTGCAGAACACCGAGAAATTGCGGATGCCGAGCTCGCGCGCGCGTAACAATGTCAGGGCGGTCGACGGCGCGGTCGTCTCGAAACCGATTGCAAAGAAACACACGTGCCGTTCCGGTTCGTTCTGCGCGATCTTCAACGCATCCAACGGCGAATACACCATCCGCACGTCGGCGCCGCGCGCTTTGAACTCGAGCGGCGTTCCTCTCGCTCCCGGAACGCGCATCATGTCGCCGAAGGCTGCTAAGACGGTGTTCGGCCGCTCGGCAATCGCCAACCCGTCGTCGACGCGCCCCATCGGAAGCACGCAGACGGGGCAGCCCGGCCCATGGATCAACTCGATATTGTCCGGCAGCAAATCTCTGAGCCCGTGACGATAGATTGCGTGTGTATGGCCGCCGCAGACTTCCATGATGCGGTAGTGGCGTTGCGGGTCCGCCAATCGCGCGATCTCGCGAGCGACGTTTCGAATTAATTGCGGATCGCGGTACTCGTCGACGTATTTCACGCCGTCGTCTCGGTCTCCGAAAATGAATACCCGAGCACTTCTTCCATCGCGGGCATTTCTTCTCCGAGCATGCGTAACAGCTCGAGCTGCTCCTGCGCCTGCTCCTCTTCGATCCGGCTCATCGCGAAGCCGACGTGGATCAGCACCCAATCGCCGGGGCGAACAGGCGGGTCGCCGATCAAGCCGACGTTAATCGTGCGGCGTACGCCGGCAACCTCGACCTTCGCAAACAGCGGATCGTCGGCGCTGCGTTCGACGATCTGTCCCGGTATTGCCAAGCACACGGGCGGTTCTTACATTGCCTCGGATTTGAGGTATCGAATCAGTTCGGGCGTTTGCTGCGCGAGCAAGGCACCGATTCCCAAAACGGCCAGCGCCGTTAACAAGCCGGATAAGCTGATCTTCACGATGGTGTTTCCTCCAAATGGGCGGACGATTCGGCGATCAATCGCCGTATCGTATCGACGGCCGGTTCGACCGCTGCTTCGACGATGCGACTCAGTCCTTCGGCTATTTCCCCGGATTCCGGGTCGGGTACGATTTCGGGCTCGCAAACGACGACGAGCGTTTTCTTCGGAAGCGATCCCAACCGGCGGGCGAGCGCCAAGACGCTAACCGGATCCATGCCGTGCCCTTCGACCGGCCCGTTGGGCAGTTGTTCGACGTCGGGGTCGATGACGCTCACGGTGCCGGGCGTTTCCCCGCGGGCTGCTAGGTCGACCAGAATCGCCATATCGTAACCGTCGACCAGCGCGTAGGCAAGGTCGAATCCGCGAATGCCAAACTCGATCGAATCGACTCCGGCCGGTAGCGTTTGCCGCGCGAGCGCGCGAACCACGTGCAGACCAAACGCGTCATCGCCGAAGAATAGATTACCAATTCCGGCGACGAGAACGCGCATCGGCAGCGCGGCACCGGGTACCGGTTCGATTTCGCCCGGCCGGAAAAAGAATCGATGCGCGAGGCTGCGGCCTTTGCCCAACGTCCGCGCCGGATCGTCATCCAACACGACGGCCAGGGAAATGATGCCCTCGAGATCTTCGACGATGGCATCAACGATGGCGATCCGGCCGTCCAAGCCGCGCGCGATAGGGTCTTGGGCGTTTTCCGGACGCAGTCGCACGACGCTGCCGGCACGCACGTCCGTGCCCGCGATCGTGACGCTCTGCGCTCCCGGCTCCAACAGCTGGCCCCACGCATCAACGCTCACGGCAGCACCGGATCGCTCGAACGAACGGCGCCGTGCAGCTTTGCAAGTTGGTACGGATCGAGCGCGAGCGAACGATCGAGCAACTCGCCCGCACGCGGGTCGGTGGCTCGAATCTCTGCACGCTCGTCGTCCGTCAGCGCGCGGATGTTATGAACGAGTAGCTCGTCGATCTCGCCGCCATCAAATAAGTCGCCCGGACTTTCGGGTGCGATGCGCGGACGATCTTCGAGAATGATCGGCGCGGCAAAGATCGTCGAGTTATCCGGCTCGGGCAAGGCGAGCACCGGCCACAAACCTTCGGTGCGACAGGCTTCCGCCGAGCTTCGCAACCCGTCCGGAGGGTCGACGGTCGAAACGAAATCGCCGCTCGTCGCGCGCGCCACGACGTGACACGCCAACAGCGTCGAACGCAACGCGTCGTCGCGATCGCCACCGTCCCACGACGTCATGTTGACGACGTCGACGCCAAGCCGGTAACCGCCCTCGGCGGTTTCGAATGCGCACCGGATTTCGCCAATCAGGCGGCGCGCGGCTCGATGCAACGTTATCCCCTGCGCGACGCGTTCGTCGCGTTCGAACGGCAGGCAATCGATTTCTGTCACAACCGCCGGCCCTAAGAACACG
>DASXXU010000134.1:0-2060 GCA_036502885.1 Candidatus Tumulicola sp. | reverse complement strand
GAGACTTTCATGGTGTGCCCCGCATCCGCGAACACATGAACCGTCAAGTCGCGCATGCCGGCGCGTCGGAATGCCTCTTCGATTGCCGGCATATCATGCGGCACATCGACCTTCGTATCGCGGCCGCCGTACATAGCGAGGGTGGGCGTGCGAACTTTCATCAACGTGTCCGCCGGATCGTAGGATAAGAAGCGTCGCCACCCGGACAGTTGCGGCTCGATGAACGCGGTCTTTTCAGGAACCAGCGGAAGCAACGAGTCTTGGAACCAACTCGTTTTTGCTACTTTCGCGTACGCGGCTTTCGCCGTAGTTACTGGCGTGCGTCCGTCGATCGCGTCGAGCACGAGCGCCCATGTTTGCGCGGCTGCATCTATTTCCGCAGCATCGTGCTTGGTGCCGCGCATCGATTCTTTCGCTTCGAAGATAACGTTCTGCTCGAGGGTAGACGCAGGCGCGCTCTGCAAAATCAAAAAAGCGAGCGAACGATCGACGGCCACGATCGGGGCGGCCCATCCGCCGTTGCTAAAACCCCACACGCCGATTTTGCTTGCATCGACGTGCTGGTCGTTACGGAAAGCATCGTAGATCGCGTCGGCGTCGACTGCTCGTTGCGGTGGCCCGTTGGTTAACCAGTTTCCGCTCGACTCGCCGGTGCCGCGCTGGTCGTAGCTGATGACGTTCACGCCGTCGCAAGCAAAGTACGGAACGATCCAACCCATTTCTCGAGTTTCGGGATCGCTTCCATGGATGAGCAAGATCGTGCTGCGGGCTGTGTCGCCACGATAATATAACGACACGCCGAGGGCGCCGAGGGGCGAGCGAACGACGCGCCGTTCTTCTCGCACCACGCATACGCTCGCGAGGTGCCGCTCCGAGGTTAAGGCGCCGGTTCTGCCGGACGTCGCGTCGAGAAACTGCAGATACGCGGGATCGGGCAGCTCGTGTTGCGCTCCAACGTAAACTTGCGCGCCCGATGCGTCCCGATATAGGCCGGCCGGCAGCAAGGCTGCGGCGGCCGCCAGCGGCGAGGCGATCGCGAATACGAAGCCCAGGGTCCCCGCGAGTTGCTGCCTTCGGTTCATAACTGCGTTAGGGAGGTCAGGAGGCGGATGTTTCGACCACGCCCCGGAAATCGGGCATCGTGAATCGTTTTCGGAGCTTAACGAATCTCGGCGTTTTCGCCGCGATGCTTAGCGCATGTAGCGCGAACGGATCGGCGGACAAGACGATCACCGTTCCGCCGGCCCAACCCCCACCCACGCGGGCCGCCGCTTCCGGAAAGCACGGCGGGCCGACCTTGTACGTGCTGAACTCAGCGTACCAAACGCGCGTCCAAACGGTGACGGTGTACGGAAGCGCCGGTTCGAAGCTACTGCGCACGATTCCGTCGCCAACGAATACGTTCGGCTTCAACGACATGACGACCGATGCGGCCGGACACTTATTTCTGGCCTACGAAACCGCCGGCACGCAACACCGTCGTCAACAGCCCGGATTTCTGCGCGTCTACACCGATCAGGCAGCCCACGCGCTGCAGACGTTGAAACAGCCTAAGCCGTTCATGCATCCGGCGATCGACGCCCTCGGCAACTTGCTTACGATGTGTGCGACGAAAAGGATTTGCGAATACGCCGCGGGCGAGGGAAGTAAAGTCGTAAAGCAAGATATTATCCGTAGAATCGCCCTGAGCAAAGTGAAGCCGAACATGGGAGCAACCGGTTTTTCGTCGGACAGCACCGGCGACATTGCGGTAAACCAAGTCTACGACATTAACGTATTCGCTCCGGGACAAACCACGCCGTATTGGACGATTACCGCTGGGCCGGACTGCTACTTCAGCGGGACCGTATTCGATTCCAAGGGAGATTTGTACGCCGCGTGTTCGGGCGAGGACTATTCGGGCGCGATTCTCGAGTACGGACCGGGACAAAGCCAAAACCCGTTCCGCACGTTGTACGGTCCGAACGGCGTCGCTGACGTTACGGGCATCAAATTGGATTCGGCGGACAACGTCTACGCGCTCAACGACACCGGCATCGGTTGGAACGTTATCGTCTTCC
>DASXXU010000133.1:0-2507 GCA_036502885.1 Candidatus Tumulicola sp. | reverse complement strand
CACCATTTTGGCATTGTATCGGCGTACATCACGCGTTGCCGCGCTGGCGACGGTGTTAGCTGGCGCAGCGATTTTGACGCTCGTTCTGGTGATCGCGGCAGCGTTTGCACATCCGGCAGCGGCGGGTGCGAGCAGCGTCGTACATATGCCCGCAGTTCACTTCAGTATGGGTTTGCTGGCCGGATTTGGTAGCGCGCTGTTCGTGACGCTGTACGACTACGTCGGTTATGCCGATGCCGCGTTGCTGGGCGACGAAGTCCGCCAGCCGAATCGCACGATCCCGCTCGCGATCGTGCTTTCGATCGTCGTGGTTGCGGCGCTGTATATCCTGTTGCAGATCGGCGTGCTGGGTGCGATCCCGTGGCGCTCGCTGCTCGACGCGCACGGGCAGCCAACCGCGGAGTCGCAATACATTGGCTCGATCGTGGTCGAACACGCTTGGGGGCGCGCGACGGCGCTGGTTGCAACGGTTCTGGTTTTGGTTACGGCGTTCGCATCGTTGTACGGCAATCTATTAGGTTTTTCGCGCATCAGCTATGCGGCCGCGCGCGATGGGGCGTTCCTGGCGCCGTTTGCGCGTTTGCATCCGCGGCTGGATATTCCGCACGTCGCCCTGCTGGCGGTCGGCGGATTATCGCTATTCGCGTGCTTTCTGACACTCGACCAAGTTATCGCAGTGCTGACCGCGGGGATCGTCTTAATCCAAGGCGTTGCGCAAATCGCGGCGTTACTCGTGCTGCGTGCGCGACGCGAAAGAGCGCCGTTTCGAATGCCGCTCTATCCATTGCCGGCGCTGGTAGCGTTGCTCGGATGGGGGTTGGCGTTCGTCTACTCCGGCGTGCAAGCGATTCTGCTTGGTGTTGGATGGCTCGTCGCGGGAGCGCTGGTATTCTTATGGTCGGCGCGCGTGCGGCGCTGGTGGCCATTCGGAAGCGCGTTGGCTCTTGCGTTCTTCTTCTGCTGCGCGCCGCACCGGGTTGCCGCCGCCGAAGCGAATTGGTCGTCGTGGCACGCGTCGGAGATACGGCACGTCGGCGGATATTCGGAGTTCACGGTCGATGGGCGGCCGTTCTTCGTATATGGGGCCGCGTTCTTCTATCCGCGCATTCCGCGCGCGCAATGGCACGACGCGATGGCAGCGTACAAACGCGTAGGCATCAACACGCTCGACTTGTACGTTCCGTGGGATTGGCATCAGCCTTCGGCCGATCGCGCTCCGGACTTTACCGGCATTACCGCTCCGGAGCGAGATTTCGTTTCGGTGCTGGCACTAGCACGCCAGTTTGGTTTCAAGGTAGTGTTGCGTCCGGGTCCGGTGATTCGCAACGAATGGCGCAATGGCGGCTATCCGGATTGGTTGTTGCTACGGCCGGAGTACGATATGCCGGCACGCGACGTGTACGATGGACGTTACCCTGCGACCGCAACCTTGCAAAACGCGCACGCAGATGCAGCGGGGGCGGAATGGCTAGCGAACGCGACGCATCTACGGGCGTCGGCGGGCTGGCTGCAAGCCGTGCTGACAGCCGCGGCACCGTATTCGGATGAGATCATCGCAATCGCGCTCGACGACGATCAGGGCGCGTACTTAGATAACGATACGTGGCCGGCGCCGCATTGGCGCGCGTACGTTACCTGGTTGCGTTCTACCGTCCAATCTAGTGTCGGAACAAAAGTTCCGCTGTTTATCAACACGTTCGAATCGAAGGTGACGGCGCAAGCGCCGGCCTGGGCCTGGGGCGATTGGTATCAGAGCGACGCCTATCAAATCGGCGCGCACGATCTGGCACAGTTGGATTTTGCGACAGGCATGTTGCAGACGCAAGTTGGCGTTCCGCATTTGTACGCGGAGTTTCAGGCCGGGTGGTTGCAAGGTGGCGACGAGGGAGCACCGCGTCCGAGCGATCCTTCGAACACGGCGTTGGCGCTGCACGAGTTGTTACGCGACGGCGTAACGGGCGTCGTGAACTTTCCGGTCCAAGACACGGTGAACCCGCCCGGCTGGGAAGCGCCGTGGGCGAACTGGTCGTATGCGTGGGATGCAGCGCTCACGTCGGACCTACATCCATCCGCGCGATATGCGCCGACAGCGGCGTTCGGGCAACTCGTGCGTGCGTACGGGCCACTGTTGGCGCGAACGCATCGGGTCGCGGATGCGGCGATCGTCTGGCCGCCGGCGATGTTCGCTCCATCGGCGTTAAGCAACGGTGATTTCCGCGCGTTCGCGGACGCGACCATTGCGGCGCAGCGCGACTGTGCCGAGCGCCGCCTGACGTGTGATGTGGTCGATCTGTCGGCCTCGAGTGCTGCGTCGCTGTCGCACTATCGAGCCGTCGAATTGCCGGTCGTGCCGGACGACCGTCTGCGTTCGGCGATGACGTCGCGGTCGACAAGCATCGTCGCTGCGTTGCGTCGTGAGGGCCGTTGGCTCGCGACGCTTTCGGGCGTTCGTCCCGTTCTCAACTTGCCGGATACGACGCTATTGCAATCGGACGACGGTCGATTTG
>DASXXU010000132.1:0-1704 GCA_036502885.1 Candidatus Tumulicola sp. | reverse complement strand
CAGTTTCGTATAGACGCGCTTCGTTATTTCCGATTCCAGGTTCTCGTCGGCGTGCAAAGCGGTTTGCAGCGCGTCGGCGAGCCGTTTCTTTTCGGCGCGATCCCGGGTCGAACGCAGCTGGGCCTCGATCGAATCGATTTCTTCGTCTAATTGCTTTTGCACGGTGGAGCGTTGCCGGTTCCATTCGGTAACGGCGGCCTCGGCAAAAGACGCCAATAGGTACCACGGGATCCTTTTCCCGTCGCCGACCATCGTGCGACGCGAGAGTTTCGTACCCGCGGCTTGCGGAGCGTCTGCATTCGGATATACCCGAAGGATATATTTCGGACGTCCGGTGGCCGGTTGACGCCCACGTTGCGGGGATTGTAAAAACTCGGCTAAGGCGCCAATTCTCAATCGATTAGCGAGAGCTGTATCCTCGGTAACACGCAGATTTGCACCCGATTGTTTTTTAGTCCCGGGAGTCCAGTCTCCATCGGCCGGTTCTTTTAACGCCATGGCAATAGTTAGCAAATTTATCGGAGATCGCGGCGGCATGTACACCCTTCCAATTTGTGAAGCTATCTTTTTTGCTTCTACAAAACGCTCGTAAAACCCACAGTACCCACATCCAGCGGGTGTGAGTCAAAAGTCTTTTATAAAGATAAAAGTGGTAATTAGGGGCGGACTGTGACCGGCTCGACGATGCTTTCTTGACCGAAACCGTCGGTAAAGTTAGCGACGACGGTGTATTTCGTGGGAACTTTAACGGCCGGCGCCTTTAGTGTGACGATGCCCGCGTCGGAGCCGACGTCGATCGAGCTTATTTCGGTAGAACCGTCGACGAGCGCGAGATGCATGTGATCGCGCGGCGAGAGTACGTTCAGGTGAATGGTGCCACCCGATGGTACGCTGGGCGTCATAACCGCGAACGTGCCGTTCGCGCCGCCGGCAGAGGCAGCGTCGTCGTTGACGGTCGAGGCCGCGGTCGCCGTGGGCGCGCCCGCGACGATAAATCCGGCGCTGGATTCCGCCGTCGAGCGACCCTTCGTGACGTGCAGCACGACGCGCATCTGGTCGGTGTGGGCAACGGAAGGCACGACAAACGAGGTCGCCCCGGCACGCGAAAAGGGCTTTTGCGCCCAAATCGTGCCATCGGCGCTCGTTAGACGGACGTAGCCGCCGTCGCCGCTGGCGGCGTAAGCCACGTCGACCGGCTGGCCCGGCTTCGCGACCACCGGCGAAACTTGTACGTTGGCGATCTGCGCGCCCGCGCTGGCTTTCGAGGCGACGGTGTTGAGTACTCGCACCTCTTTCGCATCGCCCAGCGGACCCTGCATCGTCATCTGTAGCGTGTAGGCGCCCGGATTCGAAGAGGCTGGAATCGCGATCGGGATCGCCCCAGCGCGGTCGGTCAATGTGCCGCCCTGCAACAATCGCCCGTCCGGGGCGTTGACCCGGTACGCCAGCCGTCCGGCACCCGAAGCCTCGTATTCGGCCTGAACGGTGCTACCGGATAGTGCCATTGGCGGCACGGCAAAGGCTGCGATGTGCGGCATCGCGCTGCGAAACGCCGTCGCTCCGGTGAACGCCGCGCTTAACGCCAACAAACCCACGATCGAGCAAACCGCAGCTGCGAACCCGAAGCCGCGGCGAGGGCTGTTCGGAATCGGCGCGCTCTCGACGATGCAATGCACGTTCTCGCCGGCGATCTCGGCCAATGCG
>DASXXU010000131.1:0-3691 GCA_036502885.1 Candidatus Tumulicola sp. | reverse complement strand
ACAGTTGTTGCGTCCGCGGTAGGCGGCGCGGTTCGGTCCCCGTGTCGAGGGCGGTGATGTCGCGTGGAACGACGTCGATCGGCGGAATGTCGGCGAGCTCTTCGCCGCCCAACGACGCTTCGTCTTTAAGCCGCCGTCCTTGCGGCAACAACTTCGTCTCGTAAGAACCGACGGCGCCGTTGAAGGCGCTCACCGATTTTTCGAGGCTCTTGCGAAGTTCGATCAGATGCTCCGAAAATTTGAGCGTCCGTTCGTACAAGACTTTGCCGATGCTCGCGATGCGCTTCGCGTTCTCTTCCTGCCGCACGGCTTGCCAACCCATCGCAAACGTGCGCAGCAATCCGATCAGCGATAACGGCCCCGCCACCAACACGCCCTTGTCGAGCGCGTACTCGATTAGCGCGGGATCGTCGCTGCAGGCGGCGGCCAAAAATGCTTCGCCCGGCACGAACAGCACGACGTAGTCGGCCGAACCCTGCGCGGTTTGATAGCCGCGACGCGCTAACGAGTCGACGTGGTCGCGCAACGCACGCGCGTGCTTGCGAACCAGCGCACGGCGCGCATCGTCGTCGGCTTCTTCGAGCGCGGCTTGCATCGAGTCGATGGGCGCCTTCGCATCCACGAAGACGACCCGCTCCCCGGGCAGATTAACCGTCATATCGGGACGGACGCGCGCCTCTTCTAACACGACGGTTTGCTGTTCGGAGAAATCGCAGTGCTCGAGCATGCCGGCCTTCTCGACGACGTTGCGCAACTGCATCTCGCCCCATTTGCCGCGCGATGCCGGATTGCGAAGGGCGGTAACGAGGGTCGACGTTTGCACCGTGAGCATCGAGGCGGCGCTTTCGAGTTTGTCGGTTCTTCCGAGCAGTTGCTCGATATGTGCGTGCAGTTTGCCCGCATCGTGCTGACGTTTTGCCTCGAGATCGCTCATCAGCCGGTCGATCTGTTGTAATTTCTCGGCGACCGGCTCGACGAACGCCCCGACCCGCTCGCTGGTGCGCTCGGCGGTGGCTTCGCGCAGATCGTTTTTGGCGCGTTCGATCAGCGCCTCGACCGCTTGCCGTTGGGTATCGCTCGAGGCTGCTAGCGTCGCGCGCAACCCAACCGTTTCGGCGTGCGCTGCCAGCCAGGCGATGGCCGCGCCGATCGCACCACCGATGAGGAACGCGATCAGAATGTAGGCGATCACGCCGGCCCCGGCCCGGCGTAACCTTTAAGAAATGCGAGCGCGCGTTGCCATGCGTTGGCAGCCGCCGACGGAACGTAGGACGCGCGGTGATCGTCCATGAATGCGTGGCCGGCGTCGTCGTAGATCTTCACGTCGTGCGGAACGTGCAGTTTGGCCACAAACGCGTTTACGTCGGCGGGCGGGATGCTGGTATCGCGCGCGCCGTACGAACCACACCACGGCATTTGGATCGCCGCGGGATCGACGTCGTCGAACGAGCCGTAGAACGGTAACACGGCAGCGTAGCGTCGTCCGGTATCGATCGCCGCCTGCATCGCCATCCGGCCACCCATGCAAAAGCCGAGCACCGCAGTCTTCGTTCCCGCAAACTTCGTCGACAACCAATTTGCCGCGGCGGAAAGGTCGCCCACGAACTGCGGCCGCTCCAGCTTCTTTGCGTACGGACGGAAGACCGCGAAATCGGTAGCGTTATCGCCGCTCGGCGCGCCGAACCGGGCGTACAGATCGGGTACGATCGCGGCGTATCCGGCGACGGCCAATCGTCGCACGATTTCGCGCATCGAAGCGTCGACACCCCAAATGTGCATCACGACGACGACCGAAGGCACGTTCGCGGTCGCGTGCTTCGGCCACGCCGCATACGCCGGGATCACGTCTTTGCCGACCGTGAGCGCGACCCGGTCGACCACGATATTGGGATCGTCTTCCGGCACGGGGGACAATGCCGCGGCCATCGCCGGCATGGCGCTTACCGCCGCCCCCGCGGCTGCTACGAAACCGACGAACGCGCCGCGACGAAGTTGCGGCGATGTCGAACGATTGGGATCCGTGTCGTGGGAAGCCATAGGTTTAGCCTTTTGACGGCGAACCTAACGCTCCTAGATGCATCATTTTAAAATGATTTGTGCCGCATCGTGCTTGATCGCCACGATCGCCGGCTGCGCGGCGCGAACGGACGAGCATCCGGCGTACGATCCTGGCGCGCTACCGCACGGCTCGCTCGGCGCGTCGATCGCATACGGCCATGCAATCGTCGTGGACACGCGGCATGAGATGCCCGGGTTCGCGCGCGCGCGCATGTCGTGCGAAGCTTGCCACCTGGATGCCGGAACCAAATCTCGCGGCGGAAGTTTCATCGGTACGTACGCACGGTTCCCGCAATGGAACGAGCGCTCTAAGCGCGTGATTGCCCTGCAAGACCGGCTCGCCGAGTGTTTCCTGTATAGCATGAACGGCCACCCTCCGGCGTACGACTCCAAAGCAATGATCGCGTTGGTCGCGTACATTGCGTGGCTGTCGCGCGACGTGCCGACCGGGTCGCCGCTCCCCGCGACGGATCGGCCCGTCGAACCCCCGCAGCATCGGACTCCGAACCTCGAGCGCGGCGGCGCTCTCTATGCCGCTCGCTGCGAACAATGCCACCAGTCGAATGGTAACGGCGTCGGGGAAGCGTTCCCACCTCTTTGGGGCGCAAACTCGTTCAATAGCGGAGCTGGAATGGCGCGCCTCGACCAAATGACCGGATTCGTCAAGTACAACATGCCGGTCGGCAAGCCCGGCTCGCTGTCGCTCGAGGATGCATACGACGTTTCGGCGTTCGTTTTGCATCATAGCCGTCCGCGCTTCGACGGGAGCGCGGTCGTGCGACAAACGCCCCGCGCGGCAAGCTTCTTCTAGCGCCCCCGGCTGGCGCGAAGCTTTCGTCGTAGGCCCGGCTCGGCAAGAGCGATAAAATGAAGCCCATGTCCGAAGCGACGGTCAAAGTTACGCTGCCCGAAATGGGCGAGTCGGTTGCCGAGGGCTCGATTGTCGAGTGGCGCAAGCGGGTCGGCGATTTCGTAACCGAGGGCGATGCGCTGGTCGACGTCACGACCGATAAGGTCGATGTCGAAGTGCCCGCCACCGCATCCGGCGTGATCGCACAGATTCTGGCGGGCGCAGGTGAGACGGTCGCCGTCGGCGCCGTTTTGGCCGAGATCGACACGTCGCGCACCAACGGTCAGGCCTCGGGTTCGGGGTCGAACGGCTCGTCCGCTGTCGTCGCTAGCGAACCGGTGCCGGTCGAGGTTACCTTGCCCGAGATGGGCGAATCGGTCACCGAAGGCGCCGTCGTCGAGGTACGCCGGGCGGTGGGCGATTGGGTTGAAGAGGGCGACGTCCTCGTCGAAGTGACGACCGATAAGGTCGATGTTGAGGTACCCGCACCGTCCGCCGGTCGCATCGTACGCATCGATGTGAAAGCCGGCGATACGGTCGCGGTCGGCGCGCCGTTGATGCAACTCGATGCGGCCGGAAGCGCCCCACCGAAAAACGCGTCGGCGCCGGCGAGCCCAGCGGCCCCGCGGAGCTCGAAAGCGGCTCCCGAGAGCATTGCCCCGGCGCGCAACAATGCTCCGGCCGATCAACCCGCCCGGCGCATGGCCGGACGGCTCGATGTAGATCTGTCGCTCGTGCGGGGCTCCGGACCGAATGGGCTGATCTTGCGTGGCGACGTGCTCT
>DASXXU010000130.1:0-15163 GCA_036502885.1 Candidatus Tumulicola sp. | reverse complement strand
CCGTCAACCATCTGCAAACGCCGCTGGTGCTGTATTTCGAGTACACGCCGATGCGCGGTACCAAGCTCTTTTTCGAACCGCAAAGCGCGCGCGACTATCTACCCACCGACCAATATCCGGAACATTTGATCGCGTACTTCTTGGGCATCTCGCAACGCATCGAGCGTTACGGGTACGTGCAGTTGGTGCTCAACAGCGGTAACTCGACCAATCTCGGGTCCTTCGGAATTCAGTCGATCAAGTGCGTCACCACCGCCATTTGCGCGCCCCAAGTCGGCGGTTTTAAAGCAACCCAGTTGCAACTGCAAATCGGCATCGGATCGCCGGGTTATTTCCCGCTCTAGTCCTTGAGGCATATGATGAACCACGCCAACGCTAGACAGATTCTCGCGCTCACCGCACTGGCCGCAATTACCGCTTGCAGTTCGGCGTCGGGAACGTCGCCGTCGCTGCCGGCAACGACGTCGCAGATAAGGCCCACCGCGGTCAATCCGGTGCTGGCGAACATCGTCGGCGTCGGCGACAGCTTAACCGCCGGCTATCAATCGGACGGCATGTTGGGCGAAGAGTTTCCGAATCCGTTGCAGCCCGGACAACCCGTATTCCCAACGCAAGAGAACGGTTATTGGGCGCTGGTCGACGAGCAAGCCTCGGGTTTGCCGATTAGCGATGCTATCGCGCGCGAGTACGACGGCGCCACTAGCCCGCTGCCGCTGATCAAGGCGCCCGGCATCAACGATCAGATCATTCCGGCCAATCAGCCGCCGGGCTTCAACATGTTTAAAGCCGATCAGTGCACCTACGACGATAACTTCAACGCCGACGGCTATTTATTGCAGCAGAGCGCGCGCGTTCGTATCAACCCGACCTCGAGCAAGATCCGCGATCTGGCGGTTCCGGGCATATCGCTGCACGAAGCCAACACGCTTTCGGAGCCGCAGTCGTCTACGTGTAAGCCGTTGCCAGGCATTCTCGGATTGCTGGCCACCGTGGTCGATCAGGAAAGCAGCACGTTTTGGCCGGCATTGCGCAACTTCAGCGGCATGGGTCAAGGACTGTCCGAAACCGCGGCCGCCGCAAAGCTGAAACCGTCGCTCGCGATCGTGTGGCTCGGCGCCAACGATGTGTTGAAGTACATGGGCTCGGGTGGACGTTTCGTTGGCGGCGACAACACCGTCGGTCAAGTGTCCGGCGATCTCAAACAGACGTACTCGACGCTGGCGCGTTCCGGCGCGAAGGTCGTCACGGCGAACCTTCCCAACATTCTTCGCACGCCGTATTTTATGAACGTCACGGTGCCGTCAACCACAGAGCAACAAAATAAAGTCTGTCCCGGCTTTGCGCCGGGAGCGCAAACGTACCTGTTTTGCGTGTGGGGCAAGGTCGCCGGCGACATTCCCACCGGGGTCAGAATCACCCACGAGATAGCCGCGCAATACCACCTGGCGACGCCGAACGGATGCACGCCCGGCAGCACGACCAAGCCGTGCGGATATCTGACGTTGCAAGGTACGTTTACCGCATTGCAATACTGGCAAGATCACAACTTTAAAGGCTTGCCGGATCTCGATAACGGCGTTCCCGGCAGCGGGCTGGGCATGTACTACATCACCCCCGCGTTCGCCGCCAAAGTGCAAACGCTCAACAACACGATAAACCAAGGCATTGGCGAAGCCGCGACCAGCTCGCACGTGCCGATGGTCGACGTTACCGCGTTCTTCGACGGTGTCGCGAGCGGCGACAAGAGCAATCCCTACTACGAACGAGCCTACAATATCGTCCCGGGTACGTGCTGCGGTTTAGCCTACGCGAGCGGCCTCGTTAGCTTGGATGGTTTGCATCCGTCCAATACGGGTTACGCGCTGCTGGCTTCGTACTTCATCGATAAGATCAACTCGAGCTTCGGCACGAAGATCACGCAAGTTAACGTCAAGGAAGTCTACAACGGAACGCGCTGCACTAACATTAAGCAGTGCTATCCGGACCCGTACGCGCCCCCGCACTTCATCCTCTAGGGATGTAGTCCGGAGGCGCGAGCCTATTTGCGCTTAGGCGTAAATCCCGCGGAGTTTGAGCGCTTTGACGACGCGATCGATGGCTACCGTGTAAGCTGCGGTGCGCAACGTCGCGTTGCGCGAGTTGGCGATTGCGCGAATCTCGTGCAGGTTGTCCAACAACGCTTCTTCCAAACGCTGGTTGACCTCGCTCTCGCGCCAGAAGAAGCCCATGCGGTCCTGCACCCACTCGAAGTACGAGACGGTGACGCCGCCGGCGTTGGCCATGATGTCGGGGATAACCGTGACGCCTTTTTCTCTGAGGATGCGGTCGGCCTCGGGCGTGGTCGGTCCGTTCGCACCCTCGACGATGAGCCGTGCCTTGACTTTAGGTGCGGTCTCGGCGGTTAGCACTTTTTCGAGCGCTGCCGGAACGAGCACGTCGCAGTCGATCGCAAGCAGCTCGGCGTTGGTGATCTTTTCGCCGCCCTTGAAGCCTTCGAGCGTTCCGTGCTGGCCGACGTGCGACATCGCGCCGCCCACGAAGATGCCGTCCGGATTGTAGTACGCGCCGGTCACGTCGGATATGCCGACGACTTTGCAACCGCGTTCTTCGAACAGCTTGGCCGCATAACGTCCGACGTTGCCGAAGCCTTGGATCGCGATGCGTGCATCCTCGGGACGCAGGCCGATCTCGTTCATTTCATCGAGCGCGCAGATGGTGACGCCACGGCCGGTCGCTTCGACCCGTCCGCGCGATCCACCGATTTCGATCGGTTTGCCGGTTACGACGCCGGTTGTATTTTGGCGCACGTGCATCGAGTACGTATCCATGAACCACGCCATAACTTGCGGCGTGGTGTTGACGTCGGGGGCCGGCACGTCTTTATCCGGGCCGACGACCTCGACCAGTTCGGCCGCATAACGGCGCGTGATGCGTTCGAGCTCGTTCATCGAGAGCGTGCTCGGATCGCAGGTTACGCCGCCCTTACCGCCGCCGAACGGCAGATCGACGACCGCGCATTTCCAGGTCATCCAAAACGCCAGCGCGGTTACTTCATCCAGCGTCACGCCCGGATGGTAACGGATGCCGCCTTTGGCTGGGCCGCGCGCGAAGCTGAACTGTACGCGATATCCGGTGTAGACTTCGAATTCGCCTGAGTCTCGCTGAAATGGGATCGCGAAGATGATCTGACGCGCCGGAATCGTTAGGATCCGCCGCATTCCGGAATCGAGTTCGAGGAGATCCGCCGCCTCCATAAAGTAGGCGATAGCATCGCCGAAAACCGAAACCTCACGCGTGGGCGTCGCCATAATCAGTTAATTGCCTCCAACGCAACACAGTTTGCTTCGAACAACCGTACCCCTGTTCACACGTTAAACCGAAAGTTCACGACGTCGCCCTCGCGCATCACGTAGTCGCGTCCCTCACTTCGCAGCAGACCGGCGGCCCGCAGGGCATCCATCGTTCGATATTCCACGTAGTCGGCATACGAAACGATTTCGGCGCGAATAAAGCCGCGCTCGATGTCGCCGTGGATCCTTCCGGCCGCCGCGGGAGCCGTGGTCCCGCGCGGGATCGTCCACGCCCGAACCTCTTTCTCACCGGCCGTCAGGAACGTCATCAATCCCAGGGCGTCGTATGCCGCCGCCGCGAGATCGTCGAGGCCGCTACGCTCCATGCCGAGTTCGGCGCGGAACGCCGCCGCTTCTTCTTCGGTCAGGCCGGCCAATTCCGATTCGACTTTTCCGGATAGTATGACCGCGCGCGTGCCTTCGCCCGCAGCCCGGTCCTTGACGGACTGCGTCGCGGCGCCGCCGCCTTCGCCGGCCTGCGATTCGTCGACGTTGGCTACGTACAGCAGCGGCTTGACCGTCAACAAGAATGCTTCGACAGCCACTTCGCGCTCGAGCGAACCCTCCGGAAACGTTCGCGCGGCGGTGCCGGCCTCGAGCGCCTCGATCACCCGTTTCGCAGCTTCTACGCGCGCCCGCGCCTTGACGTCGTTACGCGCTTCGCGTTCGAGTTTTGCGACGCGCCGTTGCATCGTGTCGAGGTCGGCTAACGCCAGCTCGATCGCGATGATATCGATGTCGCGTTGCGGATCGGGATTTCCCTCGACATGCGTCACGTTGTCGTCTTCGAAGGAACGCACCACCATCGCGATCGCGTCGGTTTCGCGAATGTGGCTCAAAAACGCGTTGCCCAATCCTTGTCCGGAGCTCGCGCCACGAACCAAACCGGCGATGTCGACGAATCGAACCGTCGCGGGAACGAGTTTGCGCGCTGAAACCAGTTCCTCGAGCACGCGCAAGCGCTCGTCGGGAACGGCGACCTCGCCGACGTTCGGCTCGATGGTTGCGAACGGATAGTTTGCGGCCAACGCTTGCGCGGACCGGGTGAGCGCGTTGAAAATGGTCGATTTGCCGACGTTCGGCAACCCAACGATACCGCAGGAAAGAGCCATAATGGACGGCCCTTCCGTTCGGCCGCTCGTGCGAGCCAACCTACCGCGCAGGCATATTTGGAGGCGCTCGTAGCGCGCTTGTCGGATACGTCGCGTATGCGACAAATGAAGGTCGACAAGCTGGGGATCGACCTCTTAACCCACGACCCGGTGGTGATCCTGAAAGACATGGACGGAGCGCATTACCTTCCGATTTTGATCGGACCGTTCGAAGCTACCGCAATTGCCTTGGCGCTCGAAGGAGCGCCGGTCCCTCGACCGCTTTCTCACGACTTAATGCGCAGCATCCTCGAAACGCTCGAGGCCCGCCTCGAACAAGTGGTCATTCACGACATCAAAGACTCGACGTTTTTCGCAAAGCTGATCGTGCGTTCCGACGGCGATCTTTCCGAGATCGACGCGCGGCCGTCGGATGCAATCGCCCTCGCGCTGCGGGCCCAAGCGCCAATTTTCGTTTCCGACAAGATCGTGCTCGAAGAAGCGAACTCGGATAAGCGCCCGATCAACGATAACGAGGTGGCGCGCTTCAAGAAGTTCCTCGACGACCTCAAACCGTCCGACTTCAATCGCTAACGCCGTTTAGATATCCCATTGCCACGCGTTCCACCACGGCGTCGCCGTAGGATTCGGCGCGTAGTTGCGAAGGTCGGCAGAGCGCACGATGATGCGGTCTTGTTCGTACAACGGCACGTACGCAACGTCGTCCCAAACGATGCGACTAGCTGCCACGTAGATCGGCGCGCGAAGCAACGGATCGTCGGTACCGAGGCCGGCTCTTTCTAACGCGTCGAGTCGCGGATTGCAGTAACGGTAGATGTTTTGACCGCGCGGATACCATCGATCGCACGCGAGGTAGTTGTACACGTCGGGATCCCAGTTCAGAGTGTTTGAGTACAGCGCTAGATCGTAGGTTCCGTCATAGATCGGGCCCGACGGGGCGGCAAAAATCGTTCGATACGCGTAGGTCTTTATCGATAGCTCGATTCCCGCGCGACGCAGCGACGCTTGTGCGAGCAGCGCGATGCGCTCGAACTGCGCGTAGCCGGCAAGCGTCGCCAGCGTGAGCTGCAGCGCGCGATTGCGATAGCCGGCAGCGGCCAGTTCGGCTCGCGCTCGTGCGATGTCGACATGTCGTTGCGGTAACGGCGTGTAGCCGATCGCCGTCGGCGGCAAACTGTTGCGCGGCGCGCGAAACGCGCCTCTCGCTACATCATGCAGTATTTCGTCGTACGGCAGCGCGTCGGCGATGGCGCGCCGCACGCGTGTGTCGGAGAGCGCCGGCTTGGAGGAGTTCATGAAAAGCGCGCCCTGAGAGTTCCACGGCGCCGTCGACACCACGACGCCCGCGGCCGAGCGGTACTCGTCCAACAACGCCGGCGACGGCTCTGCGAGCAAGTCGATACCGTGCGTTTGCAACACCAGCGCCAGCGAACGGTCGTTTGGAACGACCAGCAGTTCGACCCGCTCGAGTTTCGGGCGACCTTTGAAATAACGGTCGAATCGTTGCAACTCGATACGATCGCCGCGCGACCACGATAGAAATCGAAAGGGTCCCGTGCCGACCGGGTGCGAGGACAGTATGCTCTCGTTGAAGTCGCCATTTCGCCGAAGAACGTGCGCGGGCAGCACCGGCTTGCCGCCCTCTTGTAACGGGGCGAAGAATCTCGAAACGAATGGCGGATAGCGTCGATCCAATCGAACGACCACTTCGTACGGACCGCGAGCAGACATCGACGTTACGCGGTCGTAACCCTCACGTTCGAACGTATCGTTGCGCGGGTCCATAACGGCATGCCAGGATGCTACGACGTCGGCGGCCGTGAATGGCGTTCCGTCGTGCCATAGAACGCCGCGACGTAAACGATACACGTACGTGCGCCCGTCCGGCGAAATGCCGCCGTTGGATCGAGTCGGAACCGCGGCCGCTAAATCGCCGGTTAAATGGCCGGTGGCATCGGAAACGATCAAGTATGAGTACACCAACGACGCGAGATCGTAACTGACGTCCATCTCGGACAGATACGGATTGAGCCGGTCGGGATCGCTCGGAATGCCGATACGCAAAACGTGCGGTTGCGTCCATGCCAGCCGCCCCGCATTCGTAACGGCCGTTCGACCGGTGCAACCGGCGAGCACGGCGATTGCCAACCACGCAAAACGACGCATGCCGCCTGCGTTCGAGGGGACCACGGCGCTACCTCGAAGACCCGCGACGGCGCCGAGCGCCCGCGGGAGTGCATGAACGAAACGTTGAGCGCCGACATCGGCGTGTTTGGTGGTTCCGGTTTTTATTCGCTCTTGGATGACGCGCGCGAAACGTGGGTTGAAACGCCGTACGGTGCGCCCAGCGATCGCATCGCGATCGGAACGATCGGCGGCAAACGCGTAGCATTTCTGCCGCGTCACGGAGCGCAGCATCGATTTCCGCCGCACTCGGTTAACTATCGCGCCAACGTTTACGCGATGAAATCCCTTGGCGTGCGTTGGATTCTCGGACCGACCGCGTGCGGCTCGCTCAAGCGCGAGGTCGCGCCGGGTTCGATGGTCGTGTGCGATCAACTCGTCGATCGCACCAGCGGCCGTCGCGACACGTACTACGACGGCCCGTCGACGACGCACGTGTCGTTCGCCGATCCGTATTGTCCGACGTTGCGCCCGCTTGCGATCGACGCGCTGCGCGCCTGCAAAATCGAAACGCACGACCGCGGGACCGTCGTCGTGATCTCGGGGCCGCGTTTCTCTACCCGCGCCGAATCGAAGTGGTATCAAAGTCAGGGTTGGGAAGTCATCAACATGACGCAGTACCCGGAGTGCTACCTCGCGCGCGAACTGGAAATGTGTTACGTCAACGTATCGCTGATTACCGATTACGACGTCGGCCTCGAGGGGATGCCCCCGGTTTCGGTGCAGTCGGTCATCGAAGCGTTCGAGCGTAACAATCAGCGGTTGCGCGACGCGCTTTCCGAACTCATTTCACGAATCGACGTGAACGCCGATTGCAGCTGCCAGCACGCGCTCGATAACGCGCGCATCGGCTAACCTTGATGAAGAAACTTGGCAGCGTCGATATCGCGATGTACTTTCGAGCGTTTCCGATGCTCGTCCGGCATCTATCGATTCTCGCGGTCCCCTTGCTGGCCGCGGTTATCGACGTGTTATTCGACCGCTTGCAAACGCTGTTTACCGATCCGCTGGGCGGCGGCGGGGCCGGTATCTTTGCGATGCTGTCGCAACTCGTGTACCTGTGGGCGTTCGGCGTGGCGATCGTGCAAGCCAGCAACGTTTGGCGCGGCCGGCGCGGCTCGTTCGACGACGCTTGGGAAGAAGCGCGTTCGAAGTTCGGCGGCATCCTGATCGCCGCCATCGGCTTTCAGTTCGTGGTGTGGGCGCTCTCCTACATGGGATCGTTCTTGGGAGATATCGCGGGCCTGGCGTTGGGGGCGATCGCCGCGTTTTTCCTTATCTACACCATTCCGGCTGCGGCCGTCGGCGGAATGCCGGGGTCGCTGGCGCTCGCCGCATCCTTCCGTGCCGTTCGCGAGAGCGTGCTCGGTTCGATCGTCCTCGCACTCGTATTTTTCGCCGTTTACTACATCGCCGTGCCGTACGCGTTGCCGTTCTTACTCGTCCACTTGCCGCCGCTCGGCGGCCAACTCGTGATGGCATTAGCACGCGCGTTGGCGTTGGGATACTTAGCTTTCCCGTTCGCCAAACAGTACGACGACGTAGCCTTTAGGCGCTCCTGGTAACATCCATCGGCGCGAGCGCCATCCGCACCGAGTCGGCGACCAGCGCCGGCGTGACGTTACTCTGCGAAGTCCGATGTGCGTCTTCGAGTTTCTCCAGCAGTCGTACCGCAGCGGCCCGGTTGAGGGGACGAAGCCCGGCGATCTCCGGCGCGTAGTCGGGCGCTAAGGCCGAGGACGCACGAACCGTTCCGGCAGCGATCCAATCCCGCGATAACAGCTTCACGATTTCCAAACCTTCGGCCAACGTTTCACGCGTGGCCCACTGCGATGCCTCAGCCCCGCCGCGAACGCTGGCGAAAAACCACGCCGCGACGGTCGCACGTAACGATTCCTCGCCGCTCTCGACCATCTGGAGCGCTCGGGTCGCGTTGCCCCCGGCTAAAGCAGCGAGACGACCGGCATGCGCTTCCTCTACATCGTTTAGGCGCAGCACCGTTGCGACTTCGTCGACGGTCAACGGCGCGAAGGAAATGTCGAGCAACCGCGACCTGATCGTCGGAAGTAACGTATCGGGTGCCGAGGTGCTGACGATCGTCGTAAAATCGCCGGGCGGATCTTCCAGGAACTTTAGCATCGCGTTGGCGGCTTCGTCGGTCGCGAACGTAAGGTCGCCCAATAAGAGCACGCGCGAACCGCCGGCATACGATTGCATCGCGAGCTGGCGTACGACTTGGCGCGCCGTTAATCCGCCGCTCTCGTTAAAGTTCAATGCCGCGTCGGTCTCGCCGATCTTCAACTGCCCGATATGTTCGAAAAAGTCCGGATGCCGCGTATCTTCGCCGGATTGAAACAGCACGCACGAACGGCACGTTCCATCGTAGCCCACGGCCGATTCTCCCGGAGAGAGGCACAGCAGCGATTGCGCCAGCCGTCGCGCGAACGTTTTTTTGCCGGCTCCGGGCGGCCCGGAGAAGAGATAGGCGTGGGCCAGGGTCGATCGTGTCAGCGATTCGAAATATCGTTTCGGAGCGGGCGCGCCGACGACGTCGAAGCGCTCGGCGCTCACGACGAAACCCCGAAGACGTCTCGCAACGACGCCAGCGTTTGCTCCAGCAATCGTTCGACCGGCTCGCGCCCATCCAGTAACACGTGATTCGCATCGGACGCCAATGCCAGAAAGCCCTGCCGCACCAGTTGATGAAAGGCGTCGCCCTCGGCCTCCAAACGATCGGCCGCAACGCCACGCTGGACCGAGCGTTCGCGCGAAACGTCGAGCGGTACGTCGAGCACGAACGTTATGTCGGGCGCGAGACCGCCGGTCGCGGCATCGCAAATGCCGCGCAAGGCCGCCAGATCGAGCCCGCGGCCGTACCCCTGATACGCCAGCGTCGAGTCGACGTATCGATCGCACAACACGATCCCGCCGGCTCGCAATCGCGGCGCGATGACATCGGCAACGTGTTGCGCGCGCGCGGCGTTGACCAATAGCGCTTCGGCCATAGGCGCGATGTTCGAACCGCGCGAGAGAAACATGCCGCGGATCGAATCGCCCAAAGGGGTCCCGCCCGGTTCGCGGGTGCTCAACGGGTCCAAGCCGCGCTTCGATAACCCCACGGCGACCGCCGCGAGCAGCGTGCTCTTACCGCTGCCTTCGATACCCTCGAACGCGACGAACACCAAATTGTCCGGGGTTACGCCGCTTTAAATATTCGTACGCGACGGTTCGGTTCGAGACCCGTGCTCTGCGATTGCAAACGGTAGCGCTCGGCCAGCTGATGTTGCATCCGCCGGACATACGAGGTTTGCGGCGAGAGCTCGATCGCTTGGCTCGTCAGCAACACTTGATAGACCGCTTCCTCCGCCTCGCGCAAGGCGATTTCTTCTTGATCGATCGAGCCTAGGTTGAACACGTCGCGCAGCGCGGTTTGAATTTGCGTCGTGGTATTCGTCTTGATCGAATAAATCGGAACGTTGTCCGACGCGATCTGCTTGAGCTTGGGCTGTTGCTTGCGCTCGAGCGTTTTCAACGTCAACACCACGTCGGCATCGTCGAAGGTGCGCGCGATCGACGCGTTGACCCGGAGGTTGTGAATCGCCCGTTCGATCTTATTTCGCGATACGCCATACGGAAAGATCGAGACCGGCCGCTCGCGCTCTTCACCTTCAACCGGCTCGGAGTAGGCGTCGGCCAACTGCGGCATCGATTCGGTATCCGCTTCTTGAACGACCGTAACGGCGCCGCTGGCCTCGCGTTGCCGGATCTCGGGCTGCGGTTGATAACCGCGCAGCAACGCGTCGATCACTTCGGCGACGTTCTTGTGAATCGCCAACCGGTCGCGATCGTGAATCTCCACCACCACCTCGAACGTGGGGGGTGCCTTGCGCTCCAGAACCGTCTTGCGCGTGCCGCGGCGGCGCGCTTCCTCATCCGACAGCGTCACCGCGCTGATGCCGCCGACGAGATCCGACAGCGTCGGGTTCATCAATAAGTTCTCGAGGGTTTGACCGTGTGCCGTGCCGATCAGCGTGACGCCGCGCTCGGCGATGGTACGCGCCGCGCCGGCTTCGGCCTCGGTGCCGATTTCGTCGATGACGATCACTTGCGGCATGTGATTTTCGACTGCCTCGATCATCACCGCGTGCTGCAAGCCCGGATCCGCCACTTGCATACGCCGCGCCAAGCCGATGCCGGGGTGCGGGATGTCGCTATCGCCGGCGATTTCGTTCGACGTATCGACGATCACCACGCGCTTGCGATCCTCGGACAAAATGCGCGCGCACTCGCGCAGCATCGTGGTTTTTCCGACGCCCGGACGCCCCAGCAGGCAGATCGAGTGCCCGCTTCGCAGCACATCGAGCAAGATATCGATCGTGCCGTACACCGCTCGTCCGACGCGGCAGGTTAAGCCGACGATCTTTCCGGTGCGATTGCGAATCGCGCTGATGCGGTGCAGCGTTTGCTCGATCCCGGCGCGGTTATCCGCGCCGAAGGTCGACACACGCGAGCACACGTGCGCGATGTCCTCGTGCGTTACCGCAGCGTCGATTAAATACGTAAAGTCGTGTTCGAATCTCGCTTCCGGAGGACGTCCCAAGTCGAGCACAACCTCGATGACCTCATCGAAGTTGCCGAGACGTACCAGTGCTTGGCGGATTGCGAGCGGAAAAATGTCGAGGAGCTGCGATAGCTCCCAGCTAGGGGAGAGCGATTCTGCTCTAACGGCCGATACCGACCCTCACGCGACGACGTGTTTTCGTTGCGTTACCCGGGACCGGCCGCTACTCCTTCACGACCCGGATGGTGCGCAGCTCGTCGTCATACGGACCCTGAATGCGCACGCCGGCTTTCATTTCCAAGCGCAGATAATCGACCAGTTCCTCGGTCAGTTCTTCGCCCGGGGCGATCACCGGAATTCCGGGCGGATACGGCGAGATCGTTTCGGCGCAAATGCGTCCGGGAGATTCGCGTAACGGCACGGATATGGTTTCGGCCAAGAACGCGTCGCGCGGCAGCATGCGCATTTTCGGAATCTTCGGCAACTGGTAACTGCCGCGATTCATGCGCCGCTCCAAAATGCCCGACGGTGCATACATATCGACCGCGCGATCGTCGCGCGCCATCTCTTCGAACGCCAGCGCCAGGCGATCGGCCGCCTCGGGCGTCGTTCCGATTGTGAACAGCGCTACAACGTTGAACAAATCCGCCAACTCTACCTGAATGTTGTAGCGGTACCGAAGAATTTCGGAAGCTTCGTAGCCGGTGTAGCCCAGGCTGGTGACGGTTACCGCGATCTTGGTTGGGTCGAGATCGAAGACGCCCGGACGCCCCTGCAGCTCTTCGCCGAAACAGTACAGTCCATCGATGCGGTTGATACGCCGGCGCGTCTCTTCGGCCAACTCGATGGTGCGCGACAGCAACGCGCCGCCTTCGGTCGCCATTTGCTTGCGCGCGACGTCGAGCGACGCGACCATCGGCAGGTTGGGCGACGTCGATAGGAACATTTTTAACACGGCCTTGAGCCGGTCGAGCCGCACGCGTGGACCCTTTTGATGCAGCATGGCGCACTGCGAGAAGGCCGACAGCATCTTGTGCGTTGAGTTGATGCACAGATCGGCGCCGGCTTGCGTCGCCGACAGCGGCAACGCCGGATGGAAATGGAAATGCGGTCCCCAAGCTTCGTCGACCAGTAACAGCTTGCCGGCATCGTGCACGATGCGCTCGATCGACGCCAGGTCGGCCGCAACGCCGTAATACGTCGGCGACACGATGTACATCGCGGCCAGGTCGGGATGCTCGGCCATCGTGCGCTCGACGGTTTCCGGCGTGACGCAAAGGTCCATGTGCAGCCCTTCGTCAACCTCGGGCTGCATGTAGATCGGATGCGCGCCGCTCATCACCAACCCGCCCAACATCGATTTGTGCGAGTTACGTGGAACGGCGATTTTGTCGCCCGGATTTACCGCGGTCATCATCATGCACTGATTGCCGCTCGTCGAACCGTTGATTAAAAAGAACGTGTGATCGGCGCCCCATGCCAGCGCGGCCAGTTCTTGCGCTTCCTTGATCGCGTCGACCGGTTGCAACAAATCGTCGATGCCGGGCATCGGCGTGAGGTCGATCGCGCAAATGTTATCGCCGACGAACTCGCGGAAGGCCAGATCCATGCCGTTTCCCTGGACGTGGCCGGGCGTATGGAACGGCAGAACGCCGGAGTCGACGTAATCGAGCAAAGCTTGAAAGTACGGCGCCTTCGACTGGTCCTTATCCATCGCGACTACGCGAGTACGCCGGAGGCGCCGCTGCTACCCTCCGCTCGCGTGCTACGGCATCCGTCGAAGCGCTGCCAGCAGCGATGCGGCGTTGCCGGCGCGCTGCGGCGCGACGTAGACACGCATGCTACCGACGTCGTACGCTCGCGCCCCGTTCAGCGCGATCGCCGGCGGCGCCGGATGGCCCGCGGGCATGACCACCGCCCACCTGACCGGCCCGTTTCCCAAGGCAGCGCCGTACCCCAAATAATCCGAGGCCGCGATCGAGGGCACCGCGACCGCGACGCCAAGCGCGTCGAAGTTATAGTGGTAGACGTCGAAGTAATCGCCGTAGACGAGCCGGATACCGTGCGCCGATAGAAACGCGCGCATGGCGGCATCGTCGCGCAGTTGCGCGCGCAGCACCGCCCGGCCGGGCGTGCCCGGTAAATCGTACAACGCGATGTTCGGCACCAACAACAGCGCCACCGCAGCCAACGCGAGCACCGCGCGCCCGCGGCGCCATATCCAATCGATCCCGAGCGCAAGCAGTAGCGTGGCAGCCGGGTAAACCGGCGCGACGTATCGCACGGTCCATCCGCGCACCGAGCCGGCCGTCGAAAAAACGTCGAGAATCAGCGCCGTAAAAACGATACCGCCAAACAACCACGCGAGCTCGCGCGAGCGCAACTCGTTGACCGCTGAGGTTTGGTCGGCGGCGCGCAGCGAGGCGACGAACCCGATCGCCGCGATGGCGAGCCCAACGCACAGCGGTACCCAGATCCACGGTGCTCCGCCGTAAACGAATAGTTGCGCGAGCGACGCCTGAAAAAACCAGGCCGCATTCGACCACAACGCCGCAGATCCCGAAACCGGAGCGACGACCCAGTTATGGGCGAACGTCGGATACCCGCCGGTCACATTGGCGGCCAGCCACGGTGCCGCTCCGGCGCATGTCGCCACCACCGCTGGAAGCCATTCGCGCAACGGATTCGGACGCCGATAGGCAACGATCCAGACCAACGCCGGAAGCGTCACCATCATGGTCTGCAGCGACATCCAAACGCCCAAGCCCGCGCTCAAGCCGAATGCCGCCGCGATCCACGGCGAACCGCGGCGCCGCCAAACGATCGCCAATGCGAGCGTCGCGACGCACGATGCTGCGATCTCGCCGTATCCCCACGGGACGTAGGTGACGGTGAGAAACGCCGCCGGCGGAAACGCCGCGAGCGCGGTGGCGATGCACGCCGCTCGCGCGCCCAGTGCCACGCGCGCCAGCACCGCCGAAGCCGCAAGATACAACGCTCCCCACGTCAAGCCGGTGAGCGCCAACGCAAGCCGCGAGGTTCCCGCAACCGCAAAGAACGCCGACGTAACGTAGCAACTCGCCGCGCCCAAACGATATCCGCCCGGAAAGAACGCCGGCCGTTCGCCGGCGCGTATCGCCAGCGCGCACAGTCCCGACAGCACGCCGTCGGAATCGATCGGAAACGCGGAAAGCGGAAAGTAGAGCGCGACGCGCAGCGCGATCCCGGCAACGACCAGCGCGACCGCAACCGCCGCCCAGCGCGCCCCGGAAGCCGTCAGGCTTCTACGCGCTCGTCGATGGAAACGTTATACAGGAACAAAAACTTGCCCCATTCATCCGGCAACGTATTGCGCTTGATTTGAATCCACGGAATGTATTTGGGTTGGCGCGGTTTTCGCGTCAACGTCATATTTGCTTCAGACGGCGTGCGATTGTTTTTGCGGTTGTTGCAACGCATGCACGCGCACACCAGGTTCTCCCACGTCGAGGGGCCGCGGCGGCTCTTGGGCGTGATGTGGTCGACCGTCATCAGCTTTTCGCCGCGGATGCCGCAGTACTGACAGGTGTGGTCGTCGCGAATCAGCACGTTCTTTTTCGTCAGCGCGACCTTCTGCATCGGACGCCGGATGTAGTACAGCATGCGGATGATCGACGGCATCCGCATTTCGTAGGTGGTCGAGGCGATGATGCGGTCGCGGCCATGCAGCAGCTCGGCTTTGCCTGCAAACAGCATCTTGACGGCGCGCTGGAAGCTGGTGACGTTCAACGCCTCGTACGTGAAGTTTAATACGAGAACGTCGCTCATCTCGGTCTTTACGAGTCTCGTTTGCGCACGAACGTCATGCGCGTTTCGGTGAGCATCTGCAGTATCGCCAAGCGTTGGTCCGGGGTTAGCCGTTCCTTTACGCGTTCGAAGGCGGCACCGGCCACATCGATCGCGATTTCGGCCGCCGG
>DASXXU010000129.1:0-4673 GCA_036502885.1 Candidatus Tumulicola sp. | reverse complement strand
TTCGTGAAGGCGCGCGCGCAAGGGCATTGCATGCGGTTCGTCCGCTAGCGGAATCCACAACGCGATGCCGTTGCCGCCGTCGATCAGCGGCACCGATTGCCAGCCGGCTTTTTCGCGTAACACATCGCGCATCACGAACGCGGCGCGCTTGACGCGGTCGAAGGACGCGCCCGCGCCTTCGATCAGCACCCGCGCGAACCGCAATCGATCCGGGTCTTCGAGCGACGGCGCCCACGTAAAGAACGACATCGCGTACTGCGAGTGAATCAACCACAGCAGTTTTGCGTGCGTCAACGGCACGTCGGTGACGTGATACACGCCGGGCTGATCGACGCCGTCCGGGTAGTTGGAATACACGACCGGCGAGTTACCTAAACTCGCTTCCATGAGCGGCCCGACAAGGCCGTAATGCGCTAACGCGCGTGTTTGAAGCAGCGTATCGCTACGCGCGGGCGACAGCTTCATAATTGGCCCTTCGAGTTCAGCCATTGGAGTCCCCTCGCGCGGGCTAGGGCGGGTTACGGCTTACGCTTTCGAGGGCGAAAATACGACCTACGTTAACGACATGCGGCGCAGCGGCCGTGCAGGCTGAGGAGCGTTTCGCGAATCTCGATATCGTAGCGGCCGGCGAGTTCGCGGACGCTTCGCTCGGGCGGCAGATATTCGATATCGTCGACCCGGCCGCACGTATCGCAGCGGAAGTGCGCGTGCGCGGGAGCGACGGCTTCGTAATATGCGCGATCGGCACCGGGAAGCACGATCTCAGAAACGAGCCCTAGGTCGCGCAGCTTATTGAGGGCGCGATACACCGTCGTAAAGCCGAGGCCGTTCTTACGCCGCAGGGCCAGCTCGTGGACGTCGGCCATGGTCAAATGCACGCCCGGACCCTGCTCTTGCACGATCTCATGCACGAGGCGATAGTTTTTCGCGAGGTTAAGGCTCTTAGAGGATACGGCCACGACGGATGGATTGTAGCACAGGCCACTCCTCCCCGGCAAAAGCTCAGGGCGTCCGGCGCAGGACCACGATTCCGTCGCGTTGCGAGGCAACCGCGTATTGGTTAGCCCGCGTGGCTTGCCGGATCGCCGGGACGATCGTGCCGTTCCAATACGCCGACGAGTAGCGCTCGTCAAATATGATGTAGGCTGGATCGTCGCGCAGCCCGATGCGGGCGTTCGGATCGAAGCCCAGGTGCGAATACAGCTCGTCGTAGGTTCCTACCGAAGCGTCCGCGGGCAACGCTCCGAGCGCAGCGTGCATTTCGGCATCGCGCGCGTTTGGGATGCGGACGAAATGCCCGACGTGCAACGGGCTGAAAGCGATCGAAACGATCGCGCACAACGCGGCCGCCGTCCAGGCCCACCGTCGTCCGACGGGTTGCGAACGCGAAAACGCACGCGCGCCGGCGATGACGAAGGCGACCAATACGTACGGAATCCACACCGCCGCGTAGTGCTGTCCCATGGTGTAGGTCAACGGCTCGCGCGATGCGAGCACTTCGGCGAACCCGGGAATGGCCAGCACGATCGCTCGAGATCCAAACGGCAGCAGCGCGAGCGGAACGAAGGCTTCGAGCAGGTAGGTGAGACGTCCGGTGATCTGCGTCGCGAGCGGCAGGGCTTGCGTGTAGCCACTCCAGCTATAGAAGTGTTGCGGAACCCAACCGCCGGGGGCCCCGGCCAACGCGCGCACGAGGCTGAAGTAGGTGATGAATATCACGACCGATGCAAGCGCCAAGCCGATACAAAATGTCGTGGCGCTTCGTTCGTTGCGTCGTGCGAAATAGATCGCTCCGGCGATTCCTACGAAGGCGAGCGCAATCGCCTGATCTTCTTTGGAAGCTAGCGCGATCGCTGCGAATGTTGCGGCCCATCCGAAGCGGCGGGCGTCGATGGCCCACAGCAGCGCGATAATCGCGACCGGCACGAACGCTACCTCGTGAAAATCTGTAAACGTAACGCCCTGCAGCGGCGGGTATAACAGCCCGATACACGCCAACGCGGCCGCGTTCCAATCGGTCGTGCGTTTGCGCGCGATCGAGTAGAGTGGCACCGCGACGAGGGCCGTCGCGATGGCCTGCGCTGCGACCAGCACGAGCGGAGAGTGTGCGATCCACAACGGCGGGGCCAGGACGTACAAAATCGGTGAAAAGTGATACGCGAAATGCGACGTTCCTTCGACGGTATTGTGGAAGCCGTGGAATGCCGTCGCAATGGTTTGCACGAATAGACCGAGATCCGCCCCGGAATGGAACGTGTCGTAGCGCGCCGTGCCAAGCACGAAAAAGATCGCAGCGTAAACGATCGTGGCGGTCGTAACGGCGCGCCGCGGGGTGAATGCGTGCATCGTTCGTTCTTCTTCGCCCGGGGTGTGGTTGCCCCGGCAGGCGCCCACGACGCGCGTTAGAACGCCGTAGGATGCGAAACATCGTGACTTTCGCTTTGGCGGTAGCGGTTTATTCGCTCCCTTGTGCGGCCCCCGCGCGGGTCTTGCAAATCGGCGACGCCGCGCGCATCGTCAACTTGGAAGAGCCTTCGATCTCGCCGGACGGCCAGAAGGTCGCGATGCTCGCCTACCATCAGGACTTGCGCACCGCCGAAGACATCCCGTCGTTGGTGTTGGTCGCAGTTCGCGATGGGGTGACGCGGACGATCGTCACCGGTCGCGACGTGGCCGTGCCGCGCTGGTCGCCCTCCGGCGACCGCCTCGACTACCTGGCCGAAGATGCCAATGGCGTCGCCCAAATCTTCTCGCGATCTTCCGATGGTTCCACGCGACGCATTACCGGCAGCCCCACCAGCATCATCGATTTCGCGTTCCGTCCGGACGGTCGTGAGATTGCGTACGTTGCGGCCGATCTTCCAGCGAATCGCGCCGCGTTGGCGGCGCATCACGACTATTTCTTTGCCGAAAACAACGAGTACACGGCGACCGCGTTGACCCCGCCGGATCATTTGTGGATCGTAGCTTCGAGCGGTGGACGTGCGCGGCGCTTAACCACCGGTTCGTGGACGGTCGCGCCGACCGACCCGGGCGGGATATTTACGTCGCAGTTTGCGTGGTCGTTGGATGGCCGGCGCATCGCCTTCACCCGCGTGGCGACGCCGTTTGCGGGTGATGACGATTTGACGACGCTGTGGGATGTCTCTGCCGGAGGCGGCGCGCCGCGCAAATTGACAACACGGTCTGCGTTCGAGTTGAGCCCCTCGTATTCGGCCGTCCGCGATTTGCTCAGTTGGTATCCTGTCGGCGGTGATTTCTTGGCTGAGAATACGCTCGTTCTTCGTGGCGGCGCTTCTGCGGTCGACGGCGCTCCGTTGCTGCCGAAGCTCGATCGAAACATTGCGGGCGCGCTATGGTTTCCCGACCGGCGGCGTTTATTGATTTGCGCGAACGACGGCACCGGCGTTAAGGCTTGGACGGCCGGGCTTGACGGCCACGACGTCGTGCCGTTCGATCTCGGGCCGCGGAACATCATCTGCGATCCGTATTCGAGCAGTACGTTCGATGCGGGAATCGCAGCATCGTTTTCAAGCGACGGCGGTTTGGCCTTTCTTGCGAACGACGCCCGGCACGCGCGGGAGTTGTTTTATCTACCTCGCGGTGCGCAGGTGCCGCGCCAACTGACGCACTTCAATCGGTTCGTCGAATCGATATCCGTGGGCGAGATGCGTGCGCTGCAGTGGACCGGACCAAACGGTTTTGCCGAGGACGGTGTCGTCACGCTGCCGCCGCAATACGACCCCTCGAAGCCAGCGCGTTTCCCGATCGTGTTATTGATCCACGGCGGCCCGGGGCTCTCGAACGATCTCGAGTTTTCTTGGGAAGGTTGGCCGCTACCTCAGCTTATCGCGGCGCGCGGCTACGTAGTGTTTCAGCCCAACTATCGCGGCAGCGATAATCTCGGGAACGCGTATATGATCGCCATCGAACGCGACACCGCGGCCGGACCGGCCTCGGACGTAATGGCCGGATTGAGCCGGCTGGAACAAGAGCCCTACGCCGATTCCGCGCGCGTCGCGGTCTCGGGTTGGTCGTACGGCGGCTTGCTGACGACCTGGCTGATCGGACACAGCCACATCTGGCGTTCGGCCGTTTCGGGCGCCGCCGTGAACGACGAAACGAACGAGTACGACACCTCGATTTCCAACGTGCAAAATCGTTACTATCTCGGCACGTCGCCGTACCTGGACGATGGGCGTCGCATTTATGCCGAACAGTCGCCGATCACGTATTACGCCGACATCACGACGCCGACGCTGATCTGGTCGACAACGCAAGACCCGGTCGTCCCGATCTCGCAGTCGTATGCGTTGTATCACGCGCTAACCGACAATCATATCGAGACGAAATTCCTGGTGTTTCCGGCGGATACGCACGGGCCGAGCAATCCAGTGCAGCGCGCCGACTTAACGCGCTTTTGGATCGATTGGATCGACAAGCATAAGTAAGACCGTCACCGAGGCGGCGGTTCGAAGACCGGCTTGCAAACGCGAAAACGCCGGCGGGCGTAATGCCCCGCCGGCGTTCTTGGTTCAACCCTTCGGTTAACGTTAGCGCTACTGCGATTGCAGCGTGAGGTTATTCTCGTTCACAGCATAGTTGCCGGCCGCAACACGGCCGTTCGGGTTGGCGCAAATGACGCCGTTGTTCGGGCCGTAGATCACGACCAA
>DASXXU010000128.1:0-8058 GCA_036502885.1 Candidatus Tumulicola sp. | reverse complement strand
TTCCCGCAACCGGCTCACGTAGATCTCACAGCCAGGTGCGCCGACCGGATTCTGATGGTCGAAGGCACGGTCCACGCAGAAGCCGAGGGCGACTGCGATGCCTGTCTGGAGCACGTCGTCAGGCCGATCGACGTCCCCGTGGGCGAACGGCTCGATCCCGATATCGACCGCACGGACGACCCGTTCGGCGAGGGGAACGTGCTCGTCGGCGGACGGCTCGACGTCGCCGATCTCGTGCGGCAGGTCGTTCTGACCGTTTTGCCGATGGGACTGCGGTGCAGTGACGAATGCAAGGGCCTCTGCGGCACTTGCGGCGCGAATTTAAACGCGGGCCTGTGCCCGTGCGACCAAGCAGATCAAGTCAACGGAGAACAAGGTGGCAAATCCAAAATGGAAGACCCCGCGGAGTAAAACGCGGAGCCGGCGAGCGGCCAACTGGAAGCTCGCCCCGGTCACGACGGTCCAATGTCCGCAGTGTCACGAGCCGAAGCGTCCGCATTTCGCATGCGGCCATTGCGGCACGTATGCCGGCCGTCAGGTCGTAGCGATAAAAGAAGAGCACACGCACACCGCAGCCGACCAATCTTAGCGATTGAGCCGCGTCGGCGTCGTTTTTCCAGGCCAAGGATCGCAAGCCGTCGGCATGGGCGCCGACATTGCGGTGCAGTCGGCAGCGGCGCAAGACCTGTTCGATCGCGCGTCCGGCGTGCTTGGATACGATTTGCTGGCGCTACAGATCGCTGGCACCGACGAAAAACTCCGCGAGACGCAATATAGTCAACCGGCGATCTTCGCGACCAACGTCGCGCTGTACGCGGCCGTCGGCGAGGACTTACAGCCGGTCGTGAGCGCCGGCCATTCGTTCGGCGAGATCTGCAGCCTGGTGGCTGCAAAGTCGCTACAGTTCGAAGACGCAGTGCACATCGTCGATGAACGCGCCCGCGCCATGCAGGCAGCGGCCGAACGCGCGCCCGGCGGCATGTCCGCCGTCCTGGGGCTCGACGCACAAGAAATTGAGCGCATCGTAAAAGAAACCAACGGCGGCCCGGCCGGACGCGTCGCACTCGCCAACTTCAATGCCCCCTCGCAAATCGTCATCAGCGGTGATCTCGAAGCCGTCCAGCAAGCCGGCGAAGAGATGAGCAAGGCCGGCGCCAAGCGCATCGTGCCGCTCAACGTTTCGGGCGCGTGGCACAGCGAACTGATGCGCCCAGCCGTCGCCCGCTTCGCGCAAGCCGTGCAAAACGCCGATTTTCAGATACCGGAGTTCGACGTCGTTTCCAACGTCGACGCGCGGCCCTACACCGACGTCGACACGATCCGCGATCATTTGGTCAGGTCGATCGTTGCACAGGTCCGCTGGCACGAAACGGCCGCCAAGCTGCTCGCCTACGGGCTAGACGTGGTCGTCGAGTTCGGCGCAAGTGGGGTACTGGGACCGCTGATGAAGCGGATGCCGGGCGCGCCCGAGGTGCTCACGGTCAGCGATTTTGCCGGCGTCGAAAAGTTACGCGGGCGTCTCGCGAAAGCCAACGCCTGAACATGCCGGACTTGCTAGGGAAGGTTGCCATCGTCACGGGAGCCAGTCGAGGCATCGGCCGTGGAATTGCTGTTGGTTTTGCGCGTCACGGAGCGGACCTGGTGCTCGTTGGACGTGATGTAAGCGCGCTGGAAGAAACGGCCGCTCACTGCGCAGCCGCCAGGTCGGGCACGTCGTCACTCGTCATATCGTGCGACGTCACCAATCGCCAGGCGGTGGAAGAGGCGGTCGCGGGTTCCCTCAACCGCTTCGGCCGCCTCGATTGCGCTGTCGCCAACGCCGGTCAGTCTTTCGACGGACTGCTGGTCCGTATGCGCGATGATACGCTCGACCGCCTGCTCGACGTCAACCTCAAATCCGCGTTCCACCTGGTGTCAGCCGTCGCGAAGCCGATGATGAAGGCGCGCGCCGGTTCGATCGTGCTTGTGAGCAGTGTCATCGGTGCTTTCGGTGGCGCCGGCCAATCCGCGTACTCTGCCAGCAAAGCCGGACTCCTCGGACTATGTAAATCCGCTGCGAAGGAGTTGGGTTCGAGGAATATAAGAGTCAACGCCGTCGCGCCGGGCCTCATCGAGACCGCCATGACCGAGAAGATGCCCGAAGCCGCCCGCAACGCGTTGATGAATCAGGTCGCGTTGGGACGTACGGGAACGCCGGAGGACGTAAGCGGTCCGGTTGTCTTCCTCTGCTCGCAATCTGCTGCTTACATTACCGGTCAAACCCTCGTCATCGACGGCGGGGTGTTCATGTGAATTCTAAGGAGAACTGATGGCCACGACCTTCGATCGAGTCAAAAAGATCATCGTCGAACAGCTCGGCGTAGATGAGTCGGAAGTAACGTCCGAAGCTTCGATCACCGACGATCTCGGTGCCGACTCCCTCGACCAAGTGGAGTTGGTAATGGCGTTCGAAACCGAGTTCAACATCGACATCCCGGATGAGGAAGCCGAAAAGATCAAGACCGTCGGCGACGCCGTCAAGCGTGTCGATGAGGCGACCGCGAGCGGTTCGCCCGCCTAACCTTGTTCGATCAACTCAGCGAACGTTTGAGCGCGGTTTTCGCGCGCTTAAGCGGTCGCGGGAAACTTAGCGAAGCCGACGTCAACGAAGCACTGCGCGAGGTTCGCGTGGCGCTTCTCGAAGCCGACGTTTCGCTAGCGGCGGCCAAAGCGTTCGTCGCCCGGATCAAAGAACAAGCCATCGGCGCCCAAGTCCTCGAGTCGCTAACGCCCGCACAGACGATCGTCAAGATCGTCTACGACGAGTTGGTCGCGATGCTCGGTGGGGCTCAGGCCCGGCTGCAGTTTTCCGACGCTCCTCCGTCGGTGATCATGCTGGTCGGTTTGCAAGGTTCGGGTAAGACGACCCAAGCCGGCAAACTCGCGCTTCGTTTGAAAGAGCAGGGGCGCCGCAGCCTGCTGGTTGCTGCCGATATCTATCGCCCGGCCGCCATCGATCAGCTGCAGACGCTCGGGCGTCAACTCGATATTCCGGTGTTCGAACGCGGAACCAGCGATCCGGTGAAGATCGCGCGCGAGGGCGTTGCTGAGGCGCGGCGTTTGGGCCTTTCGACGGTGATCGTCGATACAGCCGGCCGTTTGCAGATCGACGACGACTTGATGCGCGAACTCGAGCGCGTCAAAGCCGCCATCGACCCCAAGGAAATTCTGCTGGTCGTCGACGCGATGACCGGACAGGAAGCCGTGACGGTCGCGCGTGGATTCAACGAGCGGCTCGGCATCACGGGCGTGATGCTCACGAAGATGGACGGCGACACGCGCGGTGGCGCGGCGCTATCGATTCATGCCGATACCGGCGCGCCGATCAAATTCGTCGGCACCGGCGAGAAACTCAACGCGCTCGAGCCGTTCTATCCGGATCGGTTGGCGTCGCGCATTCTCGGCATGGGCGACGTGCTCACGCTCATCGAGAAAACGCAGAATCTCTACACCGCCGAGCAGACCAAACAGCTCGAAGAGAAGCTGCTCAAACAAAGCTTCACGCTGGACGATTTTCTCGAACAGCTGCGCCAAATGCGCAAGCTCGGCTCGATGACCGACCTGCTGAAGATGATCCCCGGCCTGTCGGGCCGGCTGCCCAAAGATTTCCAGATTCCCGAAAAAGATCTGGCGCGCATCGAAGCGATCATCTGCTCGATGACGCGGCGGGAACGCCGCAATCCCGATCTGCTCAACGGTTCGCGGCGCAAACGCATCGCGTTCGGCTCCGGCACGCAAGTGTCGGACGTCAACCGTTTGGTCAAGCAGTTCGAACAATCGCGACAAATGATGAAACAGCTCGGTGGCGGGCGCAACAAACGCGCGCCGCGACTACCTGCCGGGATGTTCCGCTAACTACACTAAGACAAGGCAATAGTATGGTAAAAATCCGACTCCGGCGCATGGGCGCCAAGAAACAACCCACGTATCGTTTCGTCGTCGCCGACGCGCGCGCGCCGCGCGACGGCCGCTTTATCGAAATTCTCGGCCACTACAATCCGCGCACCGAACCGCGCACCATCGAAGTCGACGAAGTCAAGGCCAAAGAGTGGTTGGCCAAGGGTGCGGAGCCGTCCGATACCGTTCGCCGCCTGTTCGCCGAACGCGGCATCATGGAACGCGGACCGATTCGTGAGTTCAAGCGCGCGCCGAAAAGCGCGAAGGGCGCTGCATAATGAGCGCGTTCGACGACGAATTCGGACTCTTCGGCGAGGAAACCGAAGAAGCCGAACGACGTCCGACGCTGGGCGCGCGAAAGATCGGCGCCAACGAAACGGTCATCGACGAAGTCGAGCTCGACGAGAAGCCGGCTCGACGCGAACCGCAACGGCAATCGGTTCAGCAAACGCAACAAAGCGATCGCCGGCGCCCGTCCTACGGAGATCGCCCCTCGCACGGCGATCGTCCGCACGGCGACCGTCCGTCGTACGGCGATCGTCCGCAACGCCGGCGTAATGCCGACCCGCAAGATCCGTGGGCCGGACATCGCCGCGCCTCGATCATGCTCGATTTTCTTGCCAAGAAGCTCGTGACCGAACCCGAGCGCGTGAACGTCGAGTTGTTTTTGGACGAGCAGCAACAAGCCGTGATCGAGTTGATCGTCGCCCCGGACGATCTGGGTAAAGTGATCGGCCGTAACGGACGCGTCGCACACGCGTTGCGCACGCTGGTTCGCGCCACCGCCGAAAGCCGCGTTTCGGTCGATATTCTCAATACCGAGGAAGCCGCCGGTGACGGCGAGGACGAAGACGGCGACGAAGCCTGACGTGCCGGTGGCCCTCATCGCGGGCCCATTCGGCGTTCGTGGAGAGCTCAAGTGCGACCCTACACCTGCGGGTCGCACGCTCGTTTTAGCGGGTGCGGAGTTTCGCTGCGATTTCTCGCAGACGCCCATCGCGACCGCCGGCGCGGTGCCTGCGGAATCGGTAATTCGTTTGGCTGCGGTACGTCCGCATAAGGGTCGCTTGCTGGTGCGCGTCGACGGCGTCGACGACGCGAATGCGGCCGAAGGCTATCGCGGCGCGACGCTCTATGCTGCGCGCGATCGAGTGGAGGTTGCCCCCGGCGAGTATCTCGATGGCGATCTGGTCGGTTGCGAAGTATTCGACGCCGGCGGCCATCGCTACGGCGCCGTTGATTCGGTCGCGCATTACCCGGCCAGCGACATGTTGGTCGTTGCCGGCGTGATGGTGCCGATGGTGTCGGAGTTCATTCGCGCGATCGATGTTGGCGAGCGCCGCATCGTGATCGCGCCGCCAGCCGGACTATTCGACTAGAGACCTCGGCGCAGCCCGTCAACGAACATTTGCGCGGCGGTCGGTTGGCGTGCGCTCCGCGTAGAATCTGTCCCCCATGCCCGAATCGACCGTGTTCTCAGCGCTGCATCGTTGCTGCATTGCCTCGGCGGCCTTGTCGGCGCTGGCCGCCTGCCAGGCAGGCCATGACGTTTTGCCGGCGTCCGGGAGCGCGACGGGCACGTTGGCGCAGCCGGCCGGCGCGCGGGGTTCGTGGCTCAACGACATCGGGCCGCGATATCAGTGGGCAAACAACTACGGATATTGCGGCGAGGTGTCGTTTATCAGCGCGGGTCTGTATTACGGCCAGTACTTGTCGCAATACGACGCGCGCTCGGCTGCCACAAATGCTCCGCAGTACGATTATCGCAGCCAGCTGCTGCTCGGCGGCACCGATATGCGGGCTGCGCGAAACATGCATTTGGCCGCGACGGAGTGGGATCGCAAGAGCGAAAAGAACCCGCAACAATTTCTCGCGTGGGTGAAGCAGAACGTCGTGCTCGGCAATCCGGTCGCGATCGGAATCTACACCAACGATTATCGCTTCTACGGCGACCACAATCCGCTGGCCGGCTCGTCCGCGTACGATCATATCGTTCCGGTGACCGGCATCGAAACGCGCCGCCCGAGCGGCGGTTACGACCCCGACGACGTGATCGTATTCAGCGACAACGGCTTGTTGGGATCCGGTCCCAACCACGCCCAGTATATCTTCAAATATCGCTTCGACGACTTCGTCCGAACGCGACGGGCGGCAAACGGCCCCAAAGTTCAGTGGTATTCGCTCCCGGATCGCAAACAGAATTTCGGCGCGGTCATCACGGGCGTCAACGATGACGATCGCGAGACGCTACCCGTACGCGTCGCAACCAGCGCAAACGACGAGATTCCCCAGATCGTCAAGCACTCGAACACGCGCCCCGCACCCGACCAGCTCGTCCTTACGGTGACCGTGTCGGGATTGAAAAGTGGACAGAACTACGTGCTGTATCGGTATACGTCGCTACATTCGATTCCGGACGGAGCGTTCAACGCGCACGCTGGTCAAGCGTCGGAACATTGGAACTTCAGGGGAACTGCATCGGGCATGTATGCGATCACCGAACGAATCTTGACCGACGATGTCGCGGCTTATCGTGCCGTCCCGGCGAGCGCTCCGTAGCCCCGTGCCGGTGAGCGATTCCTCAATTCCGATTGCAGAATTGCTTCGAACGCCCATGTCGGCGAAATAGTGGGTCCGTTTCCCGTTCCACGATGTCGACGATGTCTGAGTAGCCTGCTAGTCGCTTATCCGTGGTTAGAAAACGCGCGGGCTCGATCATCGCTTGCGCGATGAGAATTCGATCGAACTTGTCGTCGTGAATCCGCGGGAATGTTTGTACTTTTGCCGCAGCCTCCGAACGGATTGGGAGCTCGATGAACCCCGTATCGAGCGCCGCCTGCGCGATTTCGGCCGCCGTGAATTCGGGCGCGGATTCCATGAGGTCGATGCTAGTCGATACTTCCCAAATGCTCGCGGGACTAAAGAAGATCTCGTTGTACTTGGACCGGATGGCGTAGACGAATCGCATGGGCAGATAGTCCACGTCGATGAGCGCCCATACCAACACCCGAGTGTCGAGAAGATACCTTAGCCGTCGCCGAAAATGTGGGATTGCCTTTCCTCCGGTTCGGCCTCTTCGCCGGCTATAAAGCGCTCGAAACGGTTTCGAAGCGGCCGGCTGCGCCCCAACTCGCCGAGCACGCGGTCCTGAACACGCATCGCATCGAACGGAACCAGACGCGCGATAGGCTTCCGGGCCTTGCTGATGACGATCTCATCTCCGTCCAAAACGCGCTGAAGAAGTCGCGACAAATGCGTTTTCGCTTGGTGAACGTTGAACGCTGCTTCTGCCACTCGCGATTGATAGTGCCAGACTGCCGGGAGTCTGAGACATCGGAGTGTGAGGGCTTCGCAACGGAACAGCGTTGACACGTTTTTCGAGCCACTGTGAAATTCGGACTAGACTAAGTCCGTTGGTTCACGGTTTCGAAACATTTTCGAAACATCGATAAATCGATTTTTGCGCGAGAAATGCTTCATATTCGAGCGAAATCGGTCTGCGAACGGAGCGTATCGGGAAACGAGTGGATCAAATATCGTTTAGGAGTCGATCGACCCCTCGCAAAAGCCAGCTACCAGCGCATTCATCCGGAAATCTTGCCAAGTTATTTCCGGAAACGACTCAAAAAAGACCCTCCGACCTTGAAAATCCGATTTTTGCATGTTGCCGAAATGTGAACTGCTGGACTAAGTCTAGTCCGAAATTCGCAGTGCGACTGGCCGGCATGTACGACCGCCGGATTACCCCCGCGGGCGCCGCGCGCAAATCTCCAACCGTGTGCCCAACGGATCCTCAAAGAACAACGCTGGATAGCCGGCATCCGACGATTGCTCGACAATCCGGCCGCCGGCCGAACGGACCAACGGCTCAACCAAAGCCAGCGACGCCTCATCGTCCAATTCAAACGCAAGCCGCGTCGCATTCGCGACGTTCGAAGCATCCTCAACGAAGCCGATAAACCATCCGGCCGAACCCGCCTCGATCGCCGTATGGTATTCAACCGCGTTCGGCGGATGCGACATGTCCACGTCGTACCACTCGCCGTCGCGCCCGACGTGCGCGCGCGTCTTGCGCGATAGACCCAGCGGCATTAACACCGCGTCATAAAACGATTCTACGGC
>DASXXU010000127.1:0-25695 GCA_036502885.1 Candidatus Tumulicola sp. | reverse complement strand
TAAGATCCGGATTGCGTTTGTTTTCCACCGCTTGTTGTTGGCGGCCGCTGGTCGAGGTGCGTGCGCGCGCGCTCCGAGGGTGCCGGCGCGTCCCTCCAATCCGTTGATAGCAAGCGAGTCGGGTCGGCGGTCAAACGACAGCTCGTCTCATGGACAGAGGCTACCCTCTTCGCCCGTACAAGTCAAGCGATACCTCGCTTGTAGTAGGAAAGGTTCGGACCGCATGCACACCGGCTCAGTGGACACCGTCATCTTCGTGCACGGCTACAGCGTGCGCGATTTGAACAGCTTCAATCAGTTGCCAACGTTGCTTCAGGCCGACGGTATCGCCGCGACCGCGATCTACTTGGCGGGCTTCATATCACTCGACGATTATCTCGGTTGCGACGATCTAGCCGAAGCGCTCGAAGATAGAATCGCCTCGCTCATTAGCACGCACGGCATCGATCTCGGCAAGACGATGCTGGTGGCGCATTCGACCGGCGCGCTCGTTGCGCGGCGTTGGATTCTCAATCGGCGTGCGATGAAAAAGGCCACACCGGGAACGCCAACATTGAGCCACTTCGTCTCGTGCGCGGGCGCGAACCACGGCTCCACGATGGCGCAACTCGGTCGCACGGAGCTGGCTTATTTGTTTCGCACCCTGACCGAAGGTCAGTCGGTCGGAAAACAAGTGCTCGAGGATCTCGATTACGGCAGCGAGTTCTTACACTCGTTGAATCGCGAGTGGTTGGTTGAGTGGAACGATCCGGCCGATCCCCTGTATGCCGACACGTTTTGTTTTAGCATGGGCGGTTCGGATCACAGTTTTTGGCAGAATCATCTGACGTGGCAGTCGCACGAGGCGGGCTCCGATGGAACGGTGCGCATCAGCGGGGCAAACTTAAACTTTCGCTGGATCAGCGTCCCGGGCGAGGACTCGGAGTATCAGCTCGATACGATGGTGCAGCCGGCGCCGCATCTCGTTGTGGAGCTCGGCACGGAACGATATTCCCACACCAGCCAAAACGCACCAGATACGGAAAAGCTGGTTATTTCTGGTGCGAATGTGTTGGACGACATCGCGCACGGATTTAAGAATCCGGCCAGCCTGGTATCGGCCAGCACGCTCGGGATCGTCGACGGCGTAACGCAAGCGGGGCAACGGCCGTACACGGCGTTGCGTGAAGCGATGGAGGTTGAAACCGTAACCGCGTATGAGGCATTGGCGCAAACGTGGGGGCAACAGACCGCCGCGTGGAGTGAAGCCCATTCCGACGCTACCAACTCTACCGTCGTCATTACGATCTACGATGGCATGGGGAACGTGGTCGACGATACGCTGGTGATTCTGCGGGATACGGGCGGAACGATCGCCGGTGTCTCGGCGAGCCTGCTCGACAACCAGCCGATGCGCAATCAGGTATCGCCGGGGATCGTCTCGTTGTATCTGAATTTCCCGGCGTTCGAGACAACCCACCCGCACAGCGTGCACATCGAAGCGCGGACCGACACGCCGTTCGTTGCGGAAGCTGTCGCCGATGCTCCGCTTTCGGATAACGACAACCACGTGATCGCCGCCAACGAGTTTACCTACGTCGATGTGTTGTTACCGCGCGATCCGAACGCCGCGATGGCCGTGTACCGCGCAGCCGACATTTCGGCCGGAACCCTGACGCAACAGTTTCCGCCGTTCGCGCCGGGTTCGTTGGCCTAAAAGAAAACGGCCGGCACTTTCGTGCCGGCCGTGTAGAGCTCTCCTAGCGGGGCGGCTTTCCGCCCTGGTCGCTCTGCGGAGGTTTCCCGCCGCTGTTCTGCGGCGGTTTCGCCGCGGGAGGTGGAGGTTTGGGCGCCGGTTTTGCTGCCGGCGGGGGCTTCGGTGCCGCATGCATCGGCGGAGGCGGCTTCGGGTGCACGGGCGCCGGCTTGGGCGCCGGATGAACCGGAGCCGGTTTCGGTGCGGGTTTGGTAGCTGCCGAAGGCGGTTTGGCCGGGCTGTTTGCCGGCGGTTTCGGCGCCGGTTTGGCCTCGGTGGACGGCGGTTTTGCAGCCGACGGCGGCTTCGGCGCCGGTTTAGTTGCCGGTGCGGGCTTGGTTGCGGGCGGCGCGGGCTTTGCCGCGGTGTTCGGCGGTTTCGCCGCGTTCGGCGGCGGTTTGGGCGCCGCGGCCTTGTCGGCCGTTGTCAACGGCTTGAAGTTCTGCGGACGATTCGTCGCCGTGTAAGGCTTTGCGGCGACCACTTGCGCCGGGCGGCCGTTGTTGACGCGGGCGTAGAGGTTGCGGTCGGCTCCCGCTTCGGCGATGTGCTGACGCTGATACGGCGTCAGGCCGACGTGCGTGAGCCGAGCATAGCGGACTTGTGCGGCCGTCGGCACGATGCGCGATCCGCCCGGACCGTAATAGCTGTAACGGTTGACGTTGCGCACGACGACCGTGCGGTTCACGTAGACGTTACGAACGTACGCCGGATTGACGCGCATTACCGCGGTGTTGTAGCGGAAGTTGTTTCCATACCAACTACCACCCGCGAAGCCGTTACCGTAGTAACCGCCGCCGTAGTTGATTCCGCCGTAATATCCGACCGTGTTGCCCCAGTATCCAGGGTTCCAGCCGTAGTTATTTTGGGCGGTCTGATATCCCCAATAACCGGGCGTCCAAAGCAGGCCCGTCTGTGGAGCTGCCATCCATGTGCCCGGAACCCAGTAATACCCGTACTGGCCATACGACCAGTAACCCGGAATCCACTGATAGTTGGGGTTGGTATTGTAGGGCTGCTCGTAGGTCGGCATCGCCGGCGGTGCGCCGATCCCGATGTACAGTTGCGCGTCGGCCGGTGCCGACGCCGCCAGTGGGAGAGCCGCCGCGAAGGCGACTGCTGTAAGAAATCCGATTACGCGCATATTTGCTGTTCCCAAGCTCCTTCGGGACCAGCATACCCCGTTTGGCTGCTAAGCATCCTTTATGCCCCATGAAGGGTCGATTGGGTTCTGGTGAAGATGGGAGCGAGCAACGGGTCGCTCCCATCTGGCGGAGCTACATTTTGCCCTTTTGGCTGATCGCGGCTCCAATCGGTTCGGAAACGCCGTCGGTGACGTTGTTCGCCATCTGTTGCGCGCTGGGGTTGTAGATGATCACGCCGTTTGCCGAGTTGCCGAAATCGGGCGCGATGATGCGAGCGCTGGTGCCGCCGCCACGCTTGAAGAAGCTGACAACGTCGGTGGATCCAACGATCGGCGCTACGCCGGCGAACTTGAGGTTGCCGGTGCTGCAGACGCACATTTGGTATACTGCCGACGTCTGCTGGTTTTGGTACATTTGGTCGCCGATTAGTAGGTAGGATCCGCCCCATTGGATCGATCCGGGGGAATACAGCGTGGCGCCGCTGATCGCGACCGCTGAGAAAGAACTGCCGCCGCTCGGCATCTCGGCTATCTGAAAGCCGCCGGTCGTGTCCTGGCCGTCAACGTACAACGCGCCGGTGGGCAGGTATCCGACGAACGCCGGATGCGCGACGTTGGCTGCCATGATGGTGTTCGGCGTTCCGGTCGCCTGCGGGAAGATCGCAACGTTGCCGTTTACCGTAGTCGGTCCGAAGTTCGCGACGGCGAGGTTGCCGGTCGACGGATCGACCGAACAAGAGACCGGGCTGCCGGTCGTATCGGAAAGAACTTGCGTCGGGCTCGTTGCACCATGCGCGTATTCATAGATTTTGGCCGCGCCGTAATCCGGGATGAACACGTTGCCGTTGACATCGGCGCAAGGAACGCCGGGTTTTGTAAATCCGGTTAACATCCCGCTAAGCGCGACGTTTTGTCCGATCATGTTATACGTGTAAACGGTGACGTCGGCGGTGCCGAAGTTCGAAACGTACAGGAGTGCGTTTCCAGCTTTCTTCTTTGCATTCGGCGACATCCAAGAGGGACGATGGTTGGGTGCTGCGGCCGGCATCAATCCGCGATATGCGAACGGTGAGAGGCCGCCCTTGGTAAGAGCGTTCGATGTAACTGCGGCTGACGTGCCGGTGGACGGCGCGACTTGCGATTGCATTCCGCCGGAGCACGCAGACAATAAAGCAATTGCGGCGATCGCGCCGCTAAGACGGGTGATGGGTGGGCTGATGGTACGCATTAAATCCTCCAGTGTGGATACACCTAATCTACGTTCCCTAACGATGCGCAGCCTGTAACATATACGGGGAATAAACGACGTATTTTTAGGGAGCTTGCGACTTTATAGACTAGTCTTTAGTCCCATATCAAATGGGAATGCAACCCACGAAAACGCTTGCTTGGCAGTTAATTTATAGTAAGTTTTCGGGACGTATCGGCAAACTGCGTACGCGAATGCCGGTCGCGTTATAGACGGCATTCGCGATGGCAGCAGCGCAACCGGTGATGCCAACCTCGCCGATGCCTTTGACGCCCGCCGGATTGACGTGCCGGTCATCGGATTCGATCATACTAACATCGATGTCTGGGATATCCGCATTTGTGGGAACGAGATACTCGCCGAGATTTGCATTCATGATGCGCGCGCTGCGCGAATCGAACTGTGTTCGCTCGAATAACGCCATACCGATTCCCCACACGATGGATCCGACGAACTGGCTGTTTGCGGTTTTCGCGTTTAAGATACGGCCACCATCGAAGGCGGAAACGACGCGTTCCACCTTCACCGTTCCAAAGTTCGCGTCGACGCGAACTTCCACGAAGTGCGCACCGAACGCTTGCGTTGCATATTCGGCTTCATCTTTGGTCGGTTCGTCGCTAACGTCGAGCACGATTCCGGCGGACGGAATGTTCTCGCCCGTTGCAAGACGGTCGCGCAAACGAGTGGCTCCAGCCACAACCACCGAGCCGAGACTTCCGGAAGTCTGCGATCCAGCTGCGATCGGTGCGAACGGAAGATCCGTGCTGCCCCATACGAAGTGCACGCGATCGAGAGGAATGTCAAGCAACTCGGAGGCCAGTTGCGCATACACCGTCGGCGAACCAGTGCCTTGCTCGATCGTAGCACTCGAAATGGTTAGCGTTCCGTCGGGAGCGTAAACGAAACGCGCGGATGCAGCCGCGCGGTGCACGGAACGCGACGCCGTCGCCATGCCAAGACCGATCAGGTCGGTCCCGTCGCGCATCGAACGTGGTTCGGCGTTACGGCCCGACCACCCAAAACGATCGGCGGCCCGCGTGTAACATTCGCGAAGGCGCTTGCTGCTGTAGGGAAGCCCATCATCCGGGGACGTATCGGCGTAGTTGCGCAGCCTCAGCTCGAGAGGATCCATCTTGAGGTCGTACGCCAGTTCGTCCATTGCGGATTCCATTGCAAACGATCCGGTCGACTCACCCGGGCCGCGCTGGTACGTAGGCTTGCTAACGTTCAAGCGAGCCAGCGTGTGCGACATCGAATAGTTGCGAACGGCGTACAGATCGCGACTGAAAACGCCACATGGCTCGACGAACTCGTCGATGATGCTGGTCTCGGAAACCACGTCGTGCGTGACGGCTTGCAGCGCGCCTGTATTGCCGGCGCCGAGTTGCACGTGCTGTTCCGTCTGGGGCCGATGGCCGACCCATCCGAACATCTGGGGACGTGTCAAAACGAGCCGTACCGGACGTCCGACTACTTTGGCTGCCATCGCGGTCAGCGCGACGTGCGACCAGGCGGTGCCCTTCGAGCCGAACGCTCCGCCGACGAACGGCGAAACCACGCGCACCTTACCGCCTTCGATTCCGAAGACGGACGCCATCCGCTGCCGGACGCCGAACGGCCACTGCGTCGAGTCGTATAAGGTTAGCCGGCCTGCGTCCCAGCGCGCGATGGTTGCATGCGGTTCCATCGGGTTGTGATGCTCGGTCGGAGTGGTGTACGTTGCTGCGACCCGATGCGATGAGTTCGCCAGCGCTGCTATAGGGATGCCGCGCGTAAACGTCCCGGGTTTGTCGAAGATCTTCTCGGGCACGAACCGCTTCGCCGATTGCATGTTGAGTTGCGGCTCGGTTTGTTCGTAGCGTAGCCGCAGCAGGTTCGCGACGTGCGTCGCCTGCTCGAACGTCGTCGCAACCACGACGGCGACCGGCTGGCGGTCGAAAAGCACGGCATCGTTCTGCAATAAATAGAGATCGGCTTCGTTTTCTTTATTTTTGCGCGGATCGACCCGCGGCGCATTTCGATGCGTGAGGATCGCGAGTACGCCGGAGGCGCGCGACGCCGGGCCGTCATCGATATCCAGAATCCGGCCCGAAGCGATTGCGCTCGGGACCACGACGGCGTAAACCATTTCGGCAAGGGCATTATCCGCCGCATACTTTGCGCGGCCGGTAACTTTGTCGGGACCGTCCACGCGATCGTACGCTTTTCCGATGAGCGGCTGCGTCATGCGGTAACCGCCGCTAGTGCCCGAATTAAGGTTCGGCGGGCTAAGACGATCTTGAAGTCATTCTGCCCATAGCCGCGCGTGCCCTCAAGCGCGGTCGTCGCGGCGTTTTCAAGGCGTTCGGTTGAAGGTGTCTGCCCAATCAACGATGCGGCCGCTGCTGGAACATGCCACGGCACGGTCGCTATACCGCCAAGCGCGAAATCCACCGCGGCAATCATCCCCGATTGCATCGAGACCGTTACCGCTGCGGATGAGAGTGCGAACTCGTATTGCGCGCGATCGCGGACCTTGATGTAGGTCGAGCGTGCCGGGAACGGTGGGAATGGCAGAAATACGCCGGCGATCAGTTCGCCCGGCGCTAACGTATTCTCAAGCTGCGGCGTCGCTTCGGGGAGCCGATAGAAAGCGCGGATCGGAACGGTTCGCATTCCCTGCGAAGATACGATGTGTACGATGGCATCGAACGCCACGAGCGCGACGGCCAGGTCGGATGCGTGCGTCGCGATGCAGCGATCGCTGGTTCCCAGAATCGCATGCGTGCGGTTCTCGCCGCCGATCGCTCCACAGCCGCTGCCGGGAACCCGTTTGTTGCAGGCCGTCGCCGGATCGCGAAAGTATGCGCAGCGCGTTCGCTGAAGCAAGTTGCCGCCGATCGTTCCCATGTTTCGCAGTTGCGGGGAGGCGGTTTCGTCCAAGGCCATCGCTACGGCAGAGAAGCGCGCGCGAATCGTGGCGTGCGCAGCAACGTCGCTCATTCGGGCCAGTGCGCCGAGCAGAACTCCGTCGTCGCGAGCGTCGATGCGGCTCAACTCGAGCGAATTGATATCGATAAGAAGCGCCGGGCGCTCGACATCGTCTTTCATCAAGTCGAGGATGTTGGTGCCGCCGGCGATATATTGCGCCCCAGGGGTGCGGAGCCGGGCGGACATTGCCGAACTCGCGTCGGGCGCGCGCAGGTACGCGAACGGGTTCACGCCCCGCCAGCCTCGAGCACGGCGTCAACGATGTGCGGATAACATCCGCACCGGCAGATGTTCCCGCTCATTTGCCGTTGGACGGTCTCGCGTTCGAGCGCGTGCCCTTCCGTCAAGAAGCCGACGGCCGAAACGATTTGACCGGGCGTACAGTAGCCGCACTGAAAGCCATCGTGACGGATGAAGGCCGATTGCACCGGATGTAATCGACCATTTTGCGCGATCCCTTCGACCGTGGTGATCGTATCGCCGTCGTGCATTACCGCTAAGGTCAGACACGAGTCGATTCGCTTGCCGTTCACCAGGACCGTACACGCGCCGCAGGTGCCCTGATCGCAGCCTTTTTTGGTGCCGGTCAATCCAATGCGGTCGCGGATCGCGTCGAGCAGTGTCACGCGTGGTTCCACGACGATAGCTTTAGGCGTACCGTTAACGAGCAACGAAATCGATCGTTCGCTCGAACTCGCCCCATCCGATGCGGTTTCGGCCGTTGGAGCAGCGTACGCATTCGTTGCGGCGCCTAGCTGGAGCCCCGCAAGGGACGTCGAGGAAACGGCCATGAAATCGCGCCGGCTCCAAGAGCGACTCGGTTCGTCTTCGTTCGCCACAGCACGTTTGTTACCCAAAACTCCAGGCGCCGTCGTCGCGTTGCGGTATGATCGAACGATGCGGCTAACCTATGCAGTGCTTGCGGCGGGTGCTTCCGCTCGCATGGGTCGCGATAAACTATCACCGCAGCTGGCGGGCGGTTCGCCGCTCGAGCGCCTCGCCCGGTTGCTCGTAGGACGAGCTGTTGTACTCGTTTGCTCCGAGCGATATCGGACGCGGTACGCATCGCATATGCCATCGGCAGCGGTTGCGGTCAACTCCTCGCCGCAGAACGGCATGACGTCGTCGTTTCGCGTCGCCGTTCCGTTGCTCGCGGATTGCGATCGGGTGGGAATCGTGTTGGCGGACAAGCCGCTGTTGCTTAGGACGACCCTCGAACGTCTTGAACGCGAGGTTGAGGACACGACGAGCGACGTGATCTATCCGCGCTCGGCCGCCGGCGAACCGGGCCATCCTGTGTATCTCTCGCGTCGCGCAATCGACGCTGCAATGCGACTGCCGGACGGTGACACGCTGCGCGCGTTGCGAAAAGACCCGACGTTGTCGTCGTTAGCAATCGCGTGCGACGACCGCGGGGCGTACGTCGATATCGACACCGAATCGGATTGGGTCGCCGCCGAACGCCTAGCGCTCGACCAAAACAACTAGCGCGAACCTTCGCGTCCCGAGTAGATGCGCGCCATCAGCGGCGTAAGGTAGGTGCCGGGCGGTAAAACGAAGCCTATCGGCGGCAGCGGCAGTGGCACGTCGTGGACGTAGGGTGGATTGGCGATCCGATCGTCGTCTACCGGGTAGCAAACCGGCCACGGAATGGTACCGTCCTCGCCGGCGCCGCTTGAGAACTGCGCGACGTAGCGCGCGTAATAGCAGATCGTCGTTCCGGAATACCAATGGCGCAACGGGATCAATTGAATCTGCACCGCCTGTTTTTGGACGTGCCCCGGCACGTCGAAATAGGACCGGTGAAAAGCTTCGGCGATTTGGTGCTTCGGCGGCGCTAGGCTTAGCGGGTTGTTTTGCGATCGAAACTGTTCCGCTTGTCGTGCGAAGCGTTGTTCTTGGGAGGCCAGCTGTTGTTGCAGGGTGGCCTGTTCCGGCTGGGCCGGATGCCCGTCAGGATGATCGGCGGTCGGTTCCGGTTGCGGCGTCGCCTGCGGGAGTTGCCGGGCGAGTTCGTGTCGTGACATTGCGGATTCGGGCGCGGGCCGGACGGGCTGCACCGCGCGTTGGGCCTGCGACGCCCGCGTGGCCCGAGCCGCACGGTCCGCCGAGATGGCACGCGGCACTGGTATTGCCCTCCGCTCGATGCGGATCGCCGTCGATGCCACGACCATCTCGTTTTGCATCGGCTTCGGGGGCGCGAGTCGAACGATCCACGTCCAACCGTAGAACGGAACGAGGAGCGCGTGGAGCAGGATCGACGCGACGAACGCCCACAGCAACGGACCGCGCTCGCGATCGTCGCGCCGGCCGGATATCATCTTGGAGAGTTTCGACGCCGACCGCCCCGGGTGACTTCCGCGCGCGGCGCGAAGCTAACGTTGCAAAGGGGGAACGTGGTGCAACCGTCCGATTCTAGTTCTGGAGAAGCGGCGCTCGGACGTTCTGAGGGCCATAGTGGTAGTTTGAAACGTTCGCTCGTCTGGGTGGGCGTTGGGTTGAGCGTCGCCGGCTTAGGTGCCGCGGTCGCATTTGCGTTAGCCCGCACCGTGTTGGGCGCGCGGCGGCCTTCGGACGATCCCACCAGCCAGCGAATTCAGCAACTGATCGACGAGGCGAACACGCTTCTCAAAACCCTTGACGAGCAACGCGGAAACTAAACCAGAACGCGCGCTCGGAGTTGGCGCGAGGCTAGAGCTCGACTTTCACGATCTCCTTACGAACGGACAAGCTGTCGGAAGGCACGACGGCGAGGTCGTTTTTTGCTTTGGTCCGTTGCCGGGCGAACGCGGGATCGTGACGATCGACCAGGTCAAGCCGAAGTATGCCGTGGGACGCCTGCTCGAGCTGACAAGAAGCAGCCCAGACCGCGCCGAGCCGTTTTGTCCCGTTTTTGGCGCGTGCGGCGGCTGCCAAGTGCAGCACTGGAGCTATGCTGCGCAGCTAACGTGGAAACAGCGCGTGGTGCGCGATGCGCTGCAGCGGATCGGCGGGTTCTCGAACCCGATCGTTGGCGATACCATCGGCATGCCCGACCCAAGGGCCTATCGCAATAAGATGTCGCTTGTCGTCGACCGGGCGGCCGGCAATACCCGGCTCGGTTTCTACCGCCAGCGTTCGCACGACGTCGTTCCGATCGACGCTTGTCCGATCGTAATGCCGCAGTTGAGCGATTACATCGCGGAGCTGCAGCACCCGGAATCGAGCACCGGCAAGGACGCCCTGGCGTCCGCGCTGCACATCGTTGCACGCGCCTCGTCCCAAGGAACCGCGGTGGTGACGTTTACGACGTCGCGTCCGTCAAACGCGGTGGCCCGCGCAGCCCGGGAGTTTATGGATGCGTTACCCGGCAGCGCCGGCATCATTAATTCGTACGACCCGGGTGGCGCCAACGCAATCCTGGGGCGTCACGAACGTGTGGTGGCAGGGTCCGGAGAGATCGAAGAAACGATTGGCGGGATACGCTACCGCGTGCCGGCCTCTTCGTTCTTTCAAGTTAACCCTGCGATCGTCGATCGAATCTTCGCCTACATCGACGAGCGGGCCGCGCGGGTCGAACGCGTCCTGGACCTGTACTGCGGGGTTGGGACGTTTTCGCTGTTTTTCGCCCGGCGTGGGGCGACGGTTTTTGGGATCGAAGAACGCTCGGCCGCCGTCGCCGAAGCGCGCGTGAACGCCGAGCTAAACGGCCTGACCGAAAAAACGACGTTCGTCGCAGGCCGGGTGGAACAGATGCGCGGCAACGCCGATGCACAGACGGCATTGCGCGACTGCCAGCTGGCATTTCTGGATCCGCCGCGTAAGGGTAGCGACGAGGCCACGTTGAGCGCCCTGGCATCCGCCCGCGTTCCGTCAATTTGGTATCTTTCGTGCGACCCCGCAACGCTGGCCCGGGATTTAAAGTTCTTGACGGCCAAGGGATATGGGCTCGACACCGTGCAGCCGTTTGACATGTTCCCGCAGACCGGGCATGTCGAAGTTTTGGCGACGATGCGCCGCAATTCTTCATCACCGGAGTAGAAGGTGCAATCCGATTCCATCGACGTCCGCTACGTCGCTCGACTAGCGCGCATCGCATTGACCGACGAAGAGGTCGACCGCTTTTCGGAGCAACTGGTCGATCTGCTTCGGCATGTCGACGCGCTGTCGGAGCTCGATACCAACATCGTGGCGACGACCGCGCAAGTCGTGGAATCGCGCAACGTTACGCGCGCCGACGAGCCGCGTCCGTGTTTGGACCGCGCCACCGTGTTGGAACAAGCGCCGCGCAGCCAGGGCAATTTTTTCCGCGTCCCGCGAATCATCGCCGAATAACGTGAGCGAATCCATCTTCGAACGCAGCGCCGCGGATATCGCGAGCGCCGTAATGTCAGGGTCGCTTTCGGCTGCGGACGTCACCGAAGCGTCGCTCGCGCGCGTCGACGCTGTAGATGATGCCGTCGGCGCCTATCTGACGCGTTTGCACGGCGTGGCGCGCGGTCGCGCAACTGCCGTCGACGCCCGCGTGCGCGCCGGGGAACGATTGCCGCTGGCAGGCGTGCCGCTCGCCGTTAAGGACAATATGTGTTTGACGGGTACTCGCACGACCGCAGCAAGCAAAATCCTCGAACATTGGGTCGCGCCGTACACCGCGACCGCGGTCGCGCGCCTATTAGATGCGGGCTGCGTACCCATCGGTAAAGCCAATTTGGACGAGTTCGCGATGGGCAGCTCGTGCGAGAACTCAGCGCTGGGCGTTACGCGCAACCCGTACGATCTAGCCCGCGTTCCGGGCGGTTCGAGCGGCGGATCGGCTGCCGCTGTTGCAGCGCTCGAAGCCGCCGTTGCGGTAGGTAGCGATACCGGTGGTTCTATTCGCGAGCCCGCGGCGTTTTGTAATCTCGTGGGTTTTAAGCCGACCTACGGGCGCGTTTCGCGTTACGGGCTGATCGCGTTTGCATCGAGCCTCGATCAGATCGGGCCGTTGACGCGCACGGTCGAAGACGCAGCGCTCGTATACGACGCGATGGCCGGCTTCGATCCGATGGATGCCACGACGGTCGATCGCGTCGTCGAACCGGCTGCGACGGCGTTGCGCGAGGATTTGCGCGGTCTGCGCGTTGGTCTGGTGCGCCAGTTCGATACTTCGGTTCTCGGTCCCGACATCCAGGCCGCTTACAAAAAGGCGTATGACGATTTGGCCGCTTGCGGAGCGGAAATCGTAGAAGTCTCGTTGCCGACCGCCGATTACGGTTTGGCGACGTACTACCTAATCGCGCCTGCGGAGTGTTCTTCCAACCTCTCGCGTTTCGACGGCGTGCGGTACGGATTGCGTGTCGATGCTCCCGACGTGCAGGCGATGTACGAGAAGACGCGAGCGGCGGGCTTCGGACCGGAAGTGAAACGCCGCATCCTGATCGGAACGCACGCGCTGTCGAGCGGCTATTACGATGCGTACTACGTCCGGGCACAAAAAGCGCGTACGTTGGTGGCCCACGATTTCGAAAAGGCCTTTGCTTCCTGTGACTTGATCGCGTGCCCGGCGGCCAGCTCGCCGGCGTTTGCGTTCAATGCGAAGAGCGACCCGTACAGCATGTACATGATGGACTACTACACGATTCCGATGTCGTTGGCCGGATTGCCGGCCCTATCGGTTCCGTGCGGGTGGGTAACGCCGCCGGGCGGCAGCGTCCCGATGCCGCTCGGACTGCAACTGTGCGCGCCGCAGTTCGCCGAAGCCCTGTTGCTCGGCGCGGCGCACGCTTACGAACGAGCGACGCAGCATGCTTCAAAGTTCGGCCCTCGGTTGGAAGCGGTGAGCCCATGAGCTGGGAAGCGGTCATCGGCATCGAGTGCCACGTCGAACTCAAAACCGAAACGAAGATGTTCTGCGGCTGTCGCAACGAGTTCGGCGCGCAGCCCAACACCAACGTTTGTCCGGTGTGCTTGGGTATGCCCGGCGCACTGCCGGTACCGAACCGCGTGGCGATCGAACATATGGTGCGCGCGGGACTGGCGTTCGGCTCCGAGATCCCAGCATTCTCGAAGTTCGATCGAAAGAACTATTTCTATCCGGACATGCCCAAGGATTACCAAATCTCGCAGTTCGACATGCCGTTAACGCAAGGTGGCGAGGTAAAGTACTGGCTCGAGGACGGCTCGATGAAATCGTGTCGTCTGACACGCATCCATTTGGAAGAAGATACCGGCAAGTCGACCCACGCCGGGTCGGGCGACGGACGTATCGCCGGCAGCGAGTACTCGTTGGTGGATTTCAATCGCGCCGGCGTTCCGTTGATGGAGTGCGTCTCCGAACCGGAGATTCACACCTCGCAGGATGCCGTAGCCTATCTAACCGCTTTGCGCGAAACGCTGCTCCAACTGGGCGTCAGCGATGTCAAGATGGAGGAAGGCTCGCTGCGCTGCGATGCCAACGTTTCGATCCGCCCGGCCGGCAGCACGGAGCTCGGCACGAAGACCGAGATCAAAAACATGAACTCGTTCCGCTCGGTGCAACGCGCGATCGAGAGCGAAATTCGACGCCAGATCGACACGATCGAATCGGGCGGCCGCATCGTACAGGAGACGCGCGGTTGGGATGAGGCCCGCGGCGATACGCACTCGATGCGTAGCAAGGAAGAAGCGCACGATTATCGCTACTTTCCGGACCCGGATCTCGTACCGATGGAACTCGACCGCGAAGACGTCGAACGCATGCGCTCGGCGTTGCCCGAGTTGCCGTGGCAGCGCTTCGAGCGCTTGACGGCGGAGTACGGGCTCAACGTAAAGCAGGCCGCGCAGCTTATCGACAACGTACGATTAGCGCAGTATTTCGATCGCGTCGTCGCCGCCAGCAAGAACCCGCAGCAATCGACCAACTTCGTATTAGGCGATCTTTCGCGGTTGGCGAACGAAAGCGGCGTTGCGGTGGCCGACTCCAAAGCCTCGCCCGAGGACGTCGCGGAGCTAATCGCGTTGGTCGACGCGAAAACGATCAACTCGAAGATCGCCAAAACGCTGCTCGAACGCATGTGGAACGGCGACGGTTCGCCCAAGGCAACCGTCGAGGGCGAGGGTCTCGCGCAAACCAGCGACCCGGGCGCGGTCGAGAAGTTCGTCGACGACGTACTTGCCGCGAATCCGAACGTCGTCGCCGAGTATCGCGCGGGAAAAACCAACGTAACCGGATTCTTGGTCGGTCAAGTGATGAAGGCATCGCGCGGCAAGGCCGATCCGGCACTGGTCAACGACGTTCTAAAACGGAGGCTTTCTGGATGATTACGGGCATGCACGCGATCGTCTACTCCAAGCACGCCGAACGCGTTCAAACGTTTCTGCACGGCGGGATCGGCACTACCCTCAAGACGTTCGCCGAGTTCGGCGTGGAAACGATCCAACCGGTCGCCGACCGCGGATGGGGATTGTTGGCACGCGTGCGGTTGCCGGGTGGCGACGAATTCGGAATCTACGAAGCACGGCACGCCTCGCCGTCCGATCGTTCGTCTGAGTGACGGGTTCGTTCGACTAACTCGAATTTCGACGTGTTTGTAGACGACAAGACGCTCGAGGCGCTCGACTTCGAACGTATCCGCGAACGCGTCGTTACGGCAACGCGAACGCAACGCGGCCGCAGTCTCACGCAAGCGTTGTTTCCCGCGGAAACCTTCGACGTGGTGGAGATCGCGCAGCAACGCACGGCATCTGCTCGCGACCTCATTGCCTCCGCGGATTTCCATGTGATGGCGGCAATCGATACGGCCGAACTGACGCAGACGGCGTCACTGGGACGCACCTTAAGCGCCACCGAGCTGCGCGCCGTTGGCGACGCTTTGGCGGCGGCGGCTGCTGCCTATAACGCCGTTCGCGAGGACACCGTGTTGCGCGATGTGGCGGCCGGCTACGTGCAATTGCGCGACGTGCAGCGCGCGATCGTCGAGGGCATCGACGAGCGCGGCATCGTGCTCGATCGCGCCTCGCCCGCACTTGGGCGCATTCGCCGCTCCTTGGCGCAAGCGCAAGCCGACGCGCGCGATCGCGTCGGATCGATTCTGCGTTCGTCGAAGTACGCTAACGCGATACAAGATACGGTCGTAACCATTCGTGAGGGGCGTTTCGTCGTTCCGATTAAGGCCGAGTTCGCCGGCGAGTTCCCAGGGATCGTGCACGACACCAGCTCCAGCGGACAGACCATGTTCGTCGAGCCGCTGGCCGCATTGGAGACGAACAATCGGGTACGCACGCTGCGCCTAGAAGAAGAGCGCGAGATACTGCGAATTCTCGCCGAGCTTTCGCAACGTGTCGGTGCTGCGGCTGGGGCGATCGAGCGCAATATCGATATTTTAGCCGAGCTCGACGAGATCGTCGCCAAAGCGCAAGTCGCGCGGTCGATGGATGCGGTGCGGCCCGAACTACGCGACGATGCCGGCATCGACGTTCGTAACGGGCGGCATCCTTTGCTCGGGGCTCGCGCCATCCCGCAGTCGATCGCGGTCGACGATGCGACGCGAATCGTCGTGATAAGTGGCCCGAATATGGGCGGCAAGACCGTCGCGTTGAAGTTGGTCGGACTGTTCGCCGTGATGACGTACTGCGGGATGCAGATTCCCGCGTCGGACGGTTCGTCGGTCGGTCGTTTCGACCGCGTTATCGCGGACATCGGCGACGAGCAGTCGATCGTGGCGAACGCGTCGACGTTTTCGGCGCATCTCGAACGTATGCGCCAGGCGCTCGCGGGGGCCGACGATCGCACCTTGGTTTTGGTCGACGAGATCGGGGGCGGGACGGAACCGAACGCCGGCGCGGCGCTCGCGATTGCGATGCTCGAACGACTTCTAGAAGCCGGCGCGAGAGCGGTGGTGACGACGCACGCCACCGAACTGAAATTGTTCGCGCACGGAACTGGCCGCGTCGCCAACGCCAGCGTGCGCTTCGATGCGCGTACGTTTGCTCCGACGTTTCATTTGGATATAGGAGCCCCGGGTCAATCGTTGGCGTTTCCGTTGGCTCGATCGGTCGGCATCGACGAATCGATCGTCGCGGCTGCACAGCAGCTGCTCGATAATCGCGAGCGCGACTACGAATCGGCGCTCGCCGAGCTGTCGCAGCGATCGGCGGAGCTGCACGATCGCACGTGCGCACTGGAGAACGAACGTGACGACCTACGCCGGCAAACCGCGGATGCGCGCCGCGAGCGCGACCAGTTGGACGCCGAACGGCGCACCTTTGGCTTGCGCGCCGAAGAGCGCATGCGCGACGCCCTGCGCGATTTCGTTCGCGATTTGCAACGGCGCGCTGACGAAAGCGAACAGCGACGGCCGAAGGCCACGCCAGCACAATCCGAGATGCTGTCGCGGACGCTTTCAGCGATGCATCGGGATCTCGGGATTCGTCCGGAGGAACCGTCTTCCAACCAAGTCGGAAACCTCGCCTCGGGCGACCTGGTGCGCATCCTATCGCTGCGTCAGGACGGGAGCATCGTCGAAGACTACGGCGACTCGGTCCTGGTCGCAATCGGCCCGATGAAAACGGTCGTTAAGAAGACCGACGTTTCGCGGATCGCCAATGCTCCGAAACCGCGCAAGGCGCGCACTTCCGGCGAAAGTCCGCGGTTGCAGGCGGTGGCTCGTAGCACGGCCGAACTCGACGTCCGCGGAAAGCGGTTTGTGGAAGCCGAACCGGTTGTCGACCAGTGGATCGACCAAGCGCTAATGGCCGGAACGACTTCGTTGCGCTTAATCCACGGAAAAGGCACCGGCATGCTGGGTCGCGGCTTGCAAGAGTTTTTGAAATCGCACCCAGCTGTCGCAAGCGTGCGATACGGAAATGAAGAGGAGGGATCGGCGGGCGTGACCATCGTCGATTTAAACGAATGACGCGCGATGCGCGATTCGACGACGTCGATTTCTTGCTCGACGGCTTCGAAACGGTCGAAACCGTCAACGATTTCCGCGAGCGTTTGCGTGCGGGTCGTCCGCTCAACGTCAAGTTGGGTATCGATCCGACCAGTCCCGACCTGCATCTCGGGTTCATGGTGGTGCTCGCCAAGCTGCAGCGCTTCGCCGAGGCCGGACACCGCGTGACCTGGATCATCGGGGATTTCACGGCCCTGATCGGCGATCCGAGCGGTAAGAACACGACGCGGCCGCAACTGACGCGCGAAGAAATCGAAGCCAATATGCAGACGTATAAACGGCAAGCCGAAAAGGTGCTGGATCTCGAACGCATCTCGGTTCGATACAATTCGGAATGGCTCGATAAGCTGAACCTTGCCGGCCTCATCACGCTGCTGTCAAAAACGACCGTCGCCCAAATTCTGGAACGCAACGATTTTTCGAATCGCTACCGCAGCGGCACGGCGATCTCGTTGCACGAGTTTCTGTATCCGGTCGCCCAAGCGTACGATTCGATCGCGGTGGAAGCCGACGTTGAGTTGGGCGGCAGCGACCAACTGTTCAATTTGCTTCTCGGCCGCCACTACCAGCGTGAATACGGACAGCCGCCGCAAATCTGCGCGACCGTTCCGCTGCTGGTCGGTCTCGACGGCGAAAAGAAGATGAGCAAGAGTCTGGGCAACTACGTCGGCATCGACGAAGCGCCCGAGCAGCAGTTTGGGAAACTGATGAGCATCGCCGATTCGCTCGTCCCGACGTACGCACGCCTGGCCGCGTTCCGATCGCAATCCGAATCCGACCGCATCGCGGCTGAGATCGCGAGCGGTGCCGTCAACCCGATGGACGCGAAGAAAGACGTCGCGCAAAGCATCGTTGCCCGCTACCACGGGGCTGGGGCGGCCGAGGCCGCGCGCGACCACTTCGAACGGACGGTGCAGCGCAAGGAAGTCCCGCAAACCGGCATTCCGGAATGTACGGTCCCGTTCGGAACCCGACTAACCGAAGTCCTCGCCGCCTCCGGATTCGCCGAGAGCAAACGCGCCGCCGAGCGACTAATCTCCGGGAATGGCGTCAAGATCGATGGTATAGTCGTCAGCGATTCACGAGCGCCATGGACCGCGGATGAGGCGGTGCTATCCGTGGGTTCGAGAAAGTTCGTGCGCGTGCGAGCGCAGAAAGGGTAGTCATGGCAGCGATTACGTACACCCCCGACGCGCCGATCGAAGGGCGCCATTTCACCTGCAAGCGTTGTCATCGGCAATATGCGTACCCGAAGCCCAACGATCGCCCAATCCGCTGCGAATGCGGGTGGTGGTATTACAACGACGGTGTTGCCATTCGAGAATCGTACCAGCAGCGAATCGAACCCTATCGCACGCCGTCCAACCTTCGGGCGCTGTTCGAGAAGAAGTACTAAGCCACTCGGCTAGGACTTAGCGCGTTCGACGCGGTCCGCCAGCGCGTCGATCTCGGCCTTCGTGAATTCATAGCGCCGCCCGCAGAACTCACACGTCGCCTCGGCGTTGTCGCGCTCGTCGCGAAGGCGGCGCAATCCGTCCGCGCCGAGTCCGGTCAGAGCCGTTTCCACTTTGTCGCGCGTGCAGCGGCACGAAAACTGTATGGGCAGCTCGCGGCGCGCGCGCAGTTCAACGTCTTCTCCGAGGAGCGCGCGCAACAAATGTTCGGGCGTGGCGTTTTCGCGAACCAGCGATGTGATTGAAGGCATCTGCATCGCGCGCTGCTCGATCGATTCCAGCGCGTTGTCGGCCGCGCCGGGTAACGCTTGCGCGAGCAAGCCGCCGGCCGCGACGACGCCGTTCGGATCCGCCAAGACACCCAGCGCGACGATGCTTGGGATTTGCTCAGAGTGCGCGAGGTAGTATGCGAGGTCTTCGGCGATCTCGCCGGTTTGCAACGGCACGACGCCCGAGTACGGCTGGCCGACATCGTAGGATTTCGTGACCTGCAGCATACCGTTGCCGATGACCCGTCCGACCGCGAACTTTCCGCGCTCGTCAACCGGTAGTTCGGCCAGCGGATTGCGCGCATATCCCCGCGCTCCGATGACGTTCCCATCGTCCAGCAGCCACGCATCCGCGGTCAAGGCTGCCGCCGGACCGTCGCCCGAGATTTGCAACGAAATGCGTTCGCTTCCCTTAAGGCCCGCGCCGAACAAGACCGCGCCGGTCGTCAAGCGCCCTAACGCGGCCGTTACCGTCGGTGAAAGGTCGTGTCGTTGACGCACTTCGCGAACGAGATCGGTGGTGACGGCGGCGCAAACGGCGACACCGGTGCCGGCTGCGGTCGCGCCGAGCAATACGTCGGGCATCCGGCGCTTTCTCTCGAAAGGCGCGCGCTTTTCCTCTACGGAAGGGGCACCGATGCGCGTTCTCGTGTTGCACGGTCCAAATCTCAACTTGCTCGGCGTGCGAGAACCGGAGATCTATGGAACGCAAACCCTCGAGGAGTTGAATCGCGAGATCGTCGACGCGGCCACGGAATTGGGAATTTCGGCGACGTGTGCGCAGTACAACGGCGAGGGGCAGATCATCGACGCGTTGCATGCCGCGCGCGGAGCGTACGACGCGATCGTCATTAACCCGGGTGCGTATGCGCATTACTCGTACGCGATCGCCGATGCGTTGCGTTCTATCGGAGTGCCGGCGATCGAAGTTCATCTCACAAACGTGGCCGCGCGCGACGAATTTCGCCGCGTCAGCGTGACGGCGGCGGCTTGCCGTGCTAGCATCTCTGGTCTAGGCTCCAGCAGCTACAAACTCGCCCTCCGTTCGTTAGCGGAAATGGCTCGATGACGGGGAAGAATCGCCGAGCAGGCGGGCGTGAGCTAGATATGCCTGCCGGGAGAGCGCAGTGACCAAGGCCGACTTGATCGAGGCAGTAGCGGATGGCGCGGAGTTACGCAAGCGCGAGGCAGCGCATGTTATCGACGTGGTGCTGCAAGAGATTGAAAAGGCGTTGCGTCGCGGCGAGCGCGTCGCATTGATGCCCTTCGGAAGTTTTTTCGTGCGCGATCGCAAGGCGCGTGAAGGAAGAAATCCTAAAACCGGTGAGAAGATCGAGATCTCGGCGCGCAAGGTACCCGCGTTCCTGGCGGGCAAGGCGCTGAAAGACTCGATCGGTCGCACGGGCGCTTCGCAAAAACGCGCCCCGCGGTAGCCTCGAGGTAAATCGCAACGGGCTGTGGCGCAGTTTGGTTAGCGCGCTTGACTGGGGGTCAAGAGGTCGCAGGTTCGAATCCTGTCAGCCCGAGAGTTTCTGAGCGCTTAATGGCAAGCGCTTTTGCCTTTCGACCTATCTGCTGCGACACGCCCGCTCGGTTGGAACCCGAGTGGTGACGCAGCGCTTCGGAAACGCGCGCTTGCGGTATGCCATTGCTGGTGCGCTAACTAGATCGTCGATAATCTTTGGTTATCGGCAGCTTGGTGGTTTAGTTTCCTTTCGCGAATCATTTCTCTACCGCTACCGTGCCTAGCGGCAGGTCGAAGTTTCCCGTCAGGATCGCTAACGGAGAACCGCCTGCCGGGTACGTGTAGACCGACCCATTGTTATTTTCGGCATCGGCGCAATAGACAACGCCAGTGGCAATCCAGGTTTGCGCACAATCGCCCGCTCCCGAAAGCGTTACAGTGCCTTTTAAGTGCGCTTTCGTTCCATGAATCGTGTACTGATAAATGACGCTCTTGTCCTGGTCTTCAACGGTTAAATACTTTCCGTCCCATTGTACGGCCCCAGGGGCGGCCTCCACGAAGTTGCTGGTCGTAATCTGTTCGGACGTAGTGCTCCCCTTCGGGATTTCCACAAGCCCGAAGTTAGTCTCATGCCCAACGGTGATATAGCCATCGGCGAAGAGATTTCCCTTGGGATCGTAGCCATCGAAAAACTCATTGCTCAACTGCGTCGGGATGACCGTTGGCGAGCCAGATGCGTTTTTAAAAATAACTACATTGCCCGCGCCATTCGGAAAACCGGTCAGAATGCCGATTGCGAGGTCGCCACTCGCATCAATGGCACAGCTAGACGGCTGACCAGCCGTGTACGACAGCGTTTTCAGCGGTTTCTGGGGGACTTGGTACTCGGTGATTTGCTTGTCGCCCGCGAGAATCCAGAAGATCTTCTTGCCGTAGCCGTAGAGGACGTTTGTGCAGCCTTGGCCGCCGACGTTGTTGATCGTACCGATCTGTGCATCGCTCTTCGGATAGTTAAAAATGCTCGCGTACGAGTTGTAATCGTTGATGATGTATTCATAGTTCTTAGACTTCGACGTCGCGGGCAGCTCGGGGAGCATCGATGCGTACGTACGCATCCTATTGAGATTCGGTCGGACCGCCGTTACCGGCATCCCATTTACGACAGCGACCTTGCCAACGTATCCGCTGGTAACGATGGGGTTTGGCGGGGAGCCGGTGGGTGCGCCTGCACATGCGGAGCACGCCGCCACGACGGCGATGGCGGAACATTTTAGAAAATCAGTTGTCTTCACTTTACGACTCCTCTTCGTTGTGGCAATGACCTGCGGTCCGAATCTGTTGCAACGTCCTGTCGCTGTGGCGGGATACGTCGGTACGCCAACTGCCGTGAACCCCTGGGTTAAGGGTTCTTCTTGTTGGGCACCGTCTTGGCTACCGCCGGGATACTCTGCGCCCCGCACGGCGGAACACCATCTGTGCCGCCGTTTCGACTCCACTAGACTTTTGCGATTAGCGCCTATCCGAACCTCTTTTGCGCAGTGCCGATAATGGAAAGTTATCAGACCCTCTAGCGACGGCACAAGAAGCACAAACCCGCGAGAATCGCAATACTATTTGCTCTGTAGGTCGAAGTTCAATAGCCATGATGGCAAGTTGCGTTCGCATTCGCGTTGTCGTACTTGCGGTCGTGCTATCGTGCACGGCCTGTGTGGCGACGACGCATTCAACGTATACCGAGAGACCGTCCGGATCGTTTCCGCAATCCGTCGCGGTGGACTTGCGCGAAACCGACGGTGTCGCGTCACTCGACGCGTACAGCTTGGGTAAGGCATACACGATCGATCCGCACAAGCTCTCATTCACGGCGCGGCGTTACGGCGACCCGCACGCGCCGCGTATGCCACTGGATGTGACGATAGGAACGCCGCGGCTCGTGGCGTCGAAGACCGCGCATCCCGAGCGCGATCTCCGAGAGTTTGTGATGAACGTTGTCTTTCCGCGGTCGCCCGGGCCGCCGGGGATGTACGGAGTAGAACTGACGGGTGCGCCCGGCTTCGCGCATACCGACGACGGCTCGGCGCTTCCGTTCGGCGATTGGAGCCACCCACTAGCCCCGTGGCGCGTCTCCATGTGGTGGCCCGACACGCGCGATGGCGACGCTAGCCTTCACGACGCACAACGGCGTTTCGGCGGGCGCGACGTCTTCGGATATGGCGGCATCGCGGTCGGTTGTCCGCATCGGTTTGCTACGTACGCCGCTCGTACTCCGGCGTACGTGCGCGAGGTCGTGCGAGATTCGGGCCAGATCGAGGAGCTCCGGACCGGAACGACTGCGCAGGGCGGCGATGATATGGCACCACATTTCTTTGCCGTCGCGCCGCTCCGGCTGCTGGTCGACGAGCCTTCTGCGGAACCGCTCGCTTCGGGCGGTTCGTCGGGCACGTCGAACGAACGCTGCCCGGCGTTGGTGCTTGCGGACTGGCAGCTCGACGTAACGCTCTCGCTAACAGCGCCGCCAGCATTGCCCAAGCTTAGCGGCATCTATCCGCAATTCCACAAGGGCATGACGAAGGATGAAGTCGCTTGGCGCTTCGGTTATCCTCGCACGTTCGACGATGTCGCTGCATTTCGCCGAGCCGATCGGTGGGTGTACGACGGTAGCCCCTTCAACGATTTCTGGGTGGCGTTTCACAATGGTCGTGCTACGACGTTCTCGGAAGCACGTTCGATGCCATAAGGAACATGAGTTGCGAGCAAGCCTGTTATCATTGTGATGCAGCTCGCCGGCGCGCTTTCCTGCGTTCTACCAATGACATTAGCGTAGTTCGCCTGCTGGAAACATAGTGACGGCTGCGATCGACGTATCGGCCGGCGAGCTCGTCGAGAATGTCTTGATCGAGTTTTGCGTCACGAGCTTGCCACTGAGCCCTTCGAAACCAGATTCCGTAGGCGATCGCTGCGACGCCGAATAGTGTGATGAGCGTCGCGGCCCCATCGGACGATAAAGTAAAGTGGGACGAGTAGTAATACAAAGTGTCTACTACGGCGTCGTGCTTAGAGCTTTACGCAAAAGCCTACTACCCTGAGATGTGCGAGGCATGGCAAAGATTTTCTGAGCATCTTTGTGTATTCCCAGGAGGAAGCTCTAACGCGCCCAAAGTTCCTGTCGAATGAAGAAGCGTACGATCTCGATTCACCCTGGAGTTGCTGTTGCGATGCTTGCGTTAAGCGCAGCGGGCTGCTCCGGCGCGACGCCAACCACGTCGCAGTTCTCGCCTATCGCCGCACCAGACAGACAGACTCGTCCAATCGCGTCGAGCTGCGGCTATAAGATTCTGATCCCGATACACACCAGTAGGCCGTGCAAGTTCAGTGAAGCTGGTTATAAAGGTAAGTTTACGATTCAACAGGTCGGGGACCATCCGTACGAGATCTCGCCGCTGGTCGGCAATGCACGCACGATCTTCACGATCTCAACCGATTACGGTGGAAGCGGCTATTTTACGGTGACGGACAAAAAGGCTAACCAGATCAAAGTCACGGTTCGAGTAACGCAGTAGCTCACGCTAGCGCGTCTTCACGGAATGGGGCCGTCGAGGACGAGCGTTTCCGGATCGTATCCAAGACCGCGCCATCTTCGGACGCGCTCCGCGTACCAAGCGCTAAGTGCCGCCCGCCGCCGTTCGAAGCGTTGATAGAGCACCAGATCTTCGTCTCGCCGGTCGCCGTAGGCTACCAGGTAGTCGGGCGCGGCGACGTCGAGCTTATCTCGAAGATCGTGCAGCAACTGCAGCTCGAAGGTCAGCATTTCCATCGTTCCCGAAACGTCCTCGACGGCCGTTTCGGATAGCCTGACGAACTCTTCGATCGCGTCCAGATTCGTCATCAGATCTTGCAAGCCGATCCGAATACTATGGAAATGTGCCGCTTGGCTCGCGGCGCGTAATGCGCCGCGCAGATCGTTCTCGTCGCTCACAGATGACCTCTTTGGTATAATGGAATCGATGGTACCTTCACGGCTAGATCCTGCGCTGGTACGCAAGTCGGCCATTATCGTGGCGGGCATCGCGCTGATCGAAGCGCTGGTGCTGATTGTTTTCCACAGCATCTTTGTGCCGCCGGTATTGCAACATCTCGAACGCGTCCCGTTCTTTGCGTGGCCGGCCGCCGTACTCGTTGCGGTCGCGTACATATGGTACGCAGCCTACGGTTTGCCGACCGTGCGGCGGTTGCTCTTCACCGTTGCGCCCGTGGCTGTCCTCGGCCTCGTGATAGCGGTGCCGAGTTCGATCCTCGAGGAAATATTTTTTCGTCAGGGCCTCATGAACGCGCAGCGCTCCTGGCCAATCCTCGCGCAAATCGGTTACTCGGCGATACTTTTTGGCATCGCTCATGGCATTTGGGGCATTCGAGGCGGTTGGCGCAGCGTTGCCGGTGCAGTCGGTTCGACTACGGGGCTCGGCCTGGCGCTCGGAGCTCTTTTTGTGGTGGCCGGACGCGTGGTACTACCGTGCATTCTCGCGCATTTCCTTATCAACCTCATCCTCGAGCCGTGGCTCGTGTACGCGTACGCCGAACGAGCATCCGCGCCGTCGTACGTCTAGTTCGGCAACCGCCTTTCATACCAAACGAGCCTGCACCGAAGTCGAGGTTCGAACCGCCCTCGATATTTTGAAAGATTCCCGCGCCGATGCTCCCGCGACTAGCATGTGCGATGAACATGATCGCGTCGTTCTGACTGTCGAGCGGTTACTGGATCGTCACCGCGAAAATGTATTCTTGTTGCTTTGCGCGAGGGTTAGACGGTCGGTTCCGTTGCTGAACCGCGAGCGCGTTACGGTCACTGGCCAAGTCCCCGAATAGTTGTACGATGCGTCGGTGAACATGCTGCTTGCGTTATACGGGTGCGCGGCTGCGGGGCCGGTCGATACAAGTAAAACGGCCATAATGACGGTAAGAATCCGAGGCTCTAGACGCATAGGGATGTCCTTGTGCGGTCCTAGTGAGAATGCGCGAAGCGTACGCCGTCTTCATGAAGAAAGTCTGAGACGGAATTTGCCATCCGGTTTTCATTGATTTGTCGAGTGATTTGCGCAACGCTGGTAGGCGGGAGGTCGCTGTGAAGAGAGCGCTGTTCGTCGCCGCCGTTTCGCTGTTGGCGGCCTGCCATGGGGGAGCGTCGGTCGTTCCCTCGTCTGAATCGCCGGCCGTCTCATCGGGGACGTTCGCGGTTACTCGAGTGTACCAACCCGATTGGGCGGGTCCGGTCCTGTTCACGCCGGGTCTCGTTCCTATGAAGATTCCGCAACACCGGTTCGCATCCGTCGAGGGCGAGTGGACCATTCCCAAGGCGCTCCCGACGATCAACTGTTCGAATCGCAGAGAAACCATCGATGGGTCGTCGCTATGGATCGCGATCGATGGGTGGGCGGCAACCTATGTCGCGCATCAAAAAGTACACGGCCGGTGGACGACGTATCGCTCGAGCGATATCTTGCAAGCAGGTACCGAATCGGACG
>DASXXU010000126.1:0-4872 GCA_036502885.1 Candidatus Tumulicola sp. | reverse complement strand
GGCATCGCTCGGTCCGGATGCAACGGAACGACGGTCATAACCGCCCCATGTCGATCGTTTTTTCCGCAAGCGTTTTCCCGGTATCGAACAAAGCCGCGTCGGATTCGTAAGCGCGAGACGCATTCATGACCGCGATCATCTCGGTCAGCATGTCGACGTTCCGGCCGGGTTGTGTTTTCGTGCCGCTAAACGCCGCGTAGGGCTCACCCTCATCGTCGGAGGCTATCCGAAACTGCGGGATCGCGCGCGGATAGGAGCCGTTCGGACCGGCCGCCTCGGCCGCAGCCACGTTTCGGGCGGCAACGTCCAACGCCGCGCGCTGCGCATCCATAGCGTCGGCGGCAGCATCGAGCAACGGGATGTTCATCGAGCGACCGCTTTTAATTCGGCCAAGCGCGCGTGCTCCGCATTCAGCAACGCTTCCTCGAACAACGCCGCGCGCGCGGTTTGCGCCATCGCCGCGCCGCTTTCCGAACCCGAACCATCGGCACCGGATCGTGCTAAAGTGGATTGCGCCTGCAGCAACGTGCTTTGAGCGCCCTCGAAGCCGGTACGCAGCGACTCCCCTACATCAAACATGGCTGCATCGTACGCGTGCGCGATGTCCGGAAGGCGAGCACCGCGTTGCCGCGGTATGACGACGCGTGAACAAGGCGCGCTTCGAAGCATTCTCCGACGGGGTCTTCGCCTTCGCGATCACGCTGCTGGTGTTGGGCTTCGTCGTTCCGCATCTCGCGCGGCCCGACGCGCGTCAGCTAGCTCAGTCGCTGCTCGCGATGTGGCCGAACTTGATCGCATACGCTTTGAGTTTTGCGGTCATTGGTATAATGTGGCAGAATCACCACACGCTGTTCCGTACGGTCGCACGCGTCGATCGCACGACGATATTTTACAATCTACTATTGCTGGCCGGAACGGCGTTTATTCCGTTCGCCACCGGCACCTTGGGCGCGTATCCAACATTGTTGCCGGCAACGCTGCTCTACGGCATCGTGCTCACGTACTGCTCGACGGTGTATAACGTGATGCTCTCGCACATCATTCGAAGCCGCTCGATCGATGCGTCGATATCGCCGGAAACCATCCGGCACACGGTGCGCAGTTACCGTTTCGGCTGGGTAACGTATGCTATCGCGACACTCATTGGGTTCGTTTCACCGGTTGCAAGTTTTGCAGCGTTCGTATTGATCGTCGGTTACTATCTGGTGCCGCACGGCGTCGACGCCGATATCGAAACAACCGCCGCGTAACGATTACGCGAGACCGGCGTGCCCCGCTTCGTCTCGGAGTTGGGCGATGACCCGCCCCAGCTCGTCGACGATCGGACGCAATCTCGGATCGTCGGAAGTTCGGTAAATATCCAGCAGTTGCTGGTAGTTCCAAAGCTGATCGGGTGGCTTCGCACTGAACCGGTCCCAAACGCTTGCTCCGCCGGCGCGCAAGTCGGTTAACGTGGCGCGTGCGTTGTGCAACTTGTCCGCGGCGCTGATGAGCCACACCGAGCGATCCGGATGCGCACGCAGATGATGGTGATACCCGAGTTTGCGCGCATGCCATGGCGGCTTCTGCGCTCCGGGCGTGTCGGGTAGTGCATCCGAAAGCGCTTCGACCATCTCGGCAACGCGCGGTCCAAACCGGGCCTGGATATCTGCCAGGCGTTTTCTGCCGCCCTGGTCTTCGGCGGTGTCGTGTAACAGCGCGGCGATCGCCTCGTCTTCGGTCCCGTTCGCACCCAGCACTAAGTCGGTAACGCCCAGCAAGTGGCCAACATACGGCACGTTCGAGCCCTTGCGGCGATCCTGGCCGTGCGCCTCGTTTGCGTAGGCAAGCGCATCCGCGAATCGTTTCGATAAAATGGTCGGCGTCATGCCCCGATTCTACCGCGGAAGTGCGTCAGACGGGCGGCGCCGAAGTCGCAGCCGGCACCGGAAGGCCGTCGCGGTCCAACGGGACGCCGAGCATCAGCCGCGTTACCTCGTCGTAGTTTTCGATGCCCGAGGCGATGCGGTTGGTCTTGAGGTACGCGTTGTATGTGCGCCAGGTCCAATGCGCCAACAACACGTTGATGTGGTGTGCGTTGCGAAGGCGCATCGCCGCAAAATCTTGCCACACGAGCGGAACGAAATCGGAACGCTTGTACGACGTTTTTTGCGGCAGATACATAAACAGTTCGAACCAACCCGAGTATTGGATCGCCGGGTCGGGCGAACGCAAACAGGTAACGATCGCGAGGTAGTTGGCCTCGTCTTCGCGCGCGTACGCCGCCACGTGACTCCACTCGTGCGCTTGGTCGAACGGGCGCTCGAACCATAGGACGTCGCCGGCTAACTGCACCGTCAACGCAAACGGATTGATGAACCCGCTCGTGCCGGTGGCCTGCATGAACGGATTCGCGATCGTCGGTTTGGCCGCGCCTACGTGCGGATCCCAATTGTCGCCGCCGGCGCGAACCGCGGGAAGCCATGCAGCCCGCAATTCGTCGAGATCCAACGGAACGTTCGAACGCGCGTGCGCGGCGGCGGCGAGTTGATTCATGTGCGCCATCGCGACGGTTCGCATCCGCTCTCCCGCGGCGGTGGTAATGCGCGACGGATCGAACGCGACGCGCGCTTCGATCGGCGAACGCGAATAGTTCCAACCCCACGCCACTTCAAACCAAACCGCGTAGACGCCGGCGACCGCGGCGATGGACAGCACCATCGAAGCGTACGCGCGCAATCGCTTCCCGCGCGGGGCACGTGCCGCGATGACGATACACCAAATCACCACCCCCGCTCCGAGGAGCGCGGCGAGGTCGCCGGCCGACCACGGGATCCAGCTCGTCATCGCGTATGCAGCGTGCTCCCACCCCGGGTAGCCGCCGTTGGCATACGCGTGCTCGACCCAGGACGCGCTCGGCTGCAACGCGAGCGCCGAGAGGCCGGCAACGATTGCCAGCACCCGCAGCACGATGAAAAAGGAGCCGCCCATCAGGACGGCCCCTTTCGTGTTGCTTTCGGCAGATTCCGATACGGAATTAGCGTTTGCTATACTGGAACCGTTTGCGCGCACGCTTGCGGCCGTACTTCTTCGATTCTTTCTCACGCGGGTCGCGGGTGAGAAATCCGTTCTGGCGCAGGATCGATTTCAACGTTTCGTCCATCTCGACCAGCGCTCGTGCGATGCCGTGGCGAACCGCGCCGGCTTGGCCGGTGACGCCGCCGCCTTCGGCTTTCACCGTAACGTCGAAGCGCGACGCGCTCTGCGTGGCTTCGAACGGCTGGCGTACGATCGCCAACAGTTGCGGCCGCGGGAAATACTCTTCCACCGGCTTTTTGTTCACCGTGATCACGCCTTGACCCAAGGTCATTGTAACGCGTGCGATCGCGCGTTTGCGGCGTCCGGTGGCTTGAATGGCGTTATCCAACTACGACTCCCTACGACAGCGGCTTCGGATTTTGTGCGGCGTGCGGATGCGCGGCGCCTGCGTACACGTTGAGACGGGCCAAGCGGTCGTTGCGCGTGCGGTTGCCCGCCAACATTCCCCGAACGGCCATTTCGATCAGGCGCTCGGGATGCTTGCTCTGGACTTCACGCGCCGTCTGCTCGCGCAGGCCGCCCGGAAAGCCGCTGTGCCGGTAATAAATCTTCTGGTCCAGTTTGTTGCCGCCCAGCTCGACTTTATCGGCGTTGATCACGATCACATGATCGCCGTCGTCGATGTGCGGCGTCCACGTGGGCTTTTGCTTGCCCGAAAGTACGCGAGCGATGCGAACCGCCAACGTGCCGAGTCGCTGACCGGCCGCGTCGACGACGTACCAGTCGTGATGGGTCTCGGCAGTCTTTTGTAGATAGGTCCGCATGTTACGCGCGTTGTTCCTCAATAAAAACGTCAAGGCAAAGCTCCGCGAGCGCGGTAGCACCGCGGGGCAGCCTTCGCATCTTACCTGTCCGCTGCAAACCCCGTCAAGACCGCGGGCCTACGATATGAGTCGAAGCCGTCCCGAAAGCGCACACCGGCGAGGTACAAACCATGCGGCGGGGCGCAGACCCCGGCCGCCTCCCGGCGACAGGCGGCCAGCACATCGGGCAGGGCTGCGGCCTCGCGGCGGCCGCGGCCGACCTCCAGGAGCGTCCCGACGACCGTCCTGACCATGCGGTGGAGAAACCCGTCGGCCGCGATCCTGAGGCGCACCAGGCGGCCGTGCGACTCGATTTCGAGCATCTGCACGGTCCGGACCGTATTGCCGTTTTCGGGCGGGACGCCGCAGAACGACCGGAAGTCGTGGCGGCCCAACAAATGGCCGGCGGCAGCCCGCATGGCGTCGAGATCGAGGCCGTAGGGCACGAGGTGGGCCCAGCGCGACAACATCGGCGAGCGCGCCCGCTCGTTGAAGATGGCGTATTCGTAGCTCCTATCGACCGCCGAGAAGCGTGCCGAAAAATCGGCGTCCACGATGTCGGCAGCCCGGATCGCGACGTCGGACGGCAAAACCGAATTCAACGCCGGCGTGAGGCGCTCGAACGGGAACGTGCGGGTGGTTTGGAACGAAACGACTTGGCCGGTAGCGTGAACCCCGCTATCCGTGCGGCCGGCGGCGGTCAGCGAGACCGGCTCGGAGAGCAACCGCCCCAGCGCGGTTTCCAGGGTGCCGGCAACGGTACGGAGCTCCGGCTGCCACTGGAAACCGCAAAAAGCCGAACCGTCGTATTCAACGGTCAGGCGGAGACACGTCAGACGGCCGACGCCGCCCGTTTCGGAACGTCGCGCTTTTCGTCGAGATCCAGGACGTCTACCCAGGTCACGATGTCGGTGCGCTCCGGCGCGATCGAGTTACGCAGATTTTCAAAAAAGGCAACCGAATCGCCGCTCGGGCGGCGTTCGAGAAACTG
>DASXXU010000125.1:0-5019 GCA_036502885.1 Candidatus Tumulicola sp. | reverse complement strand
AAGGACTTCTGGGTCTGCTGGACGCTAAAGTCGCTCTTTACTCTCCCGTCTGGGAACCCATCGATGACGTTCAAGGGCGGTACGTCCCTTTCCAAAGCGTATCGACTGATCGATCGTTTTTCAGAAGACATTGACATTGTTACAGATCCGCATTTCTTCTTTAGGCGAGGCCTTCCCGATCCAGAAGAATCGGGCATCAACAATACGCAAAGCGAGAAGCGCATGGGGCAACTCGACGCGGCATGCGCTGCGTACATCGGAGATGAGTTGCTATTGACGCTGCGATCGCAGTTTACGTCGCGGCTGGTATCTAGCGAAGCGTGGGAGCTGAATCCCGACCAGACCGATCCGAATACATTACTTTTCCAGTATCCAAAAAGTCACCCAGCGGTAAAATTTTCCTATCTCCGAGATAGCGTGAAAATCGAACTTGGATGGCGTGCAAGAACGGCGCCAGCTGAGCGTAAAATCATCACGCCATATCTAGCTGCGTTGCCCATGCTCTTTGAAGAGCCTCAATTAACAGGCAATGTTCTCGTTCCGGATCGGACCTTTTGGGAGAAGGTTACCGCGCTGCATGCTGAGAGTTTCCGAAAAGCACCCAAACAGTTTTTTTCGCGCCACTATTACGACGTAGCAACAATGCTTGAAGATGAGATCGGAATTAGCGCGTCGCACGACCTCGCGATGCTCGAAGACGTTCGTAAATTTAAAGACCTTTATTATCACGCCGCGTGGGCACATTACGACCTCGCTAAGCCCGGCTCGCTAGTCGTCGTTCCGGGCGGGGCAATGGTCGAAGAACTCGCAACTGATTATCGAAACATGCGCCAAATGTTTCTTAATGAACCGCCACCGTTCGACCGTCTCATAGCGCGGCTAAAAACCTTTGAGGACGCCGTTAACTCTTAGCTCGGCGCGGTCGCAATCTCGACCCTCTCTAAACTTCGCATGGCGACGGCGTGAGTAGCGAGGTTTGAGCAGTTGCTGCCGCTTCCGGCCGAGAAGCGGACGCCGATGATGACGCTGCGCTCGTGGACGAACGACGATTGCTGGCTGTTGCACGCGACGCTCGGCAATCCGGCCATGATGGAACATTTAGGTGGCGTCGAATCGCCCGAGCAGATCGAGCAGCGGCACCAGCGATTCTTGCGCGGCCCGGCCATGCTCACGATTTGGGAAGGCGATACGGTCGTCGGATCGATCGGCTTCTGGACTTCGACGTTCCGCGACGAAGAAATCTATGAGACCGGCTGGATGACGCTCCCGCAATACGCCGGCCGGGGATTCGCTACGCAAGCCGCGCTGCAAATCGTGTCGCTCGCGCGCGCCGAAGCGAAGCACCAATTTATGCACGCGTTTCCGAACGTGGCGAATGCCGCGTCGAACGCGGTCTGTCGCAAAGCCGGATTTACGAATCTCGGCGAGCATAGGTCCGAGTATCCGAAAGGTCACTGGATGCAGTGCAACGATTGGTGCATCGACCTGCGCGCTAATCGCTGATACCGAGGTAACATGTAGGCGATAATCCGGCGCTAGACTCGCGGCATGGAATATCGGTCCGGTATGCACGGATGAACGCCGGCGTACTCTTCGAGGCGACGCTGTTGTCGCCGATGCTGCAGTCGGCGTTTGGGGATGCCGATCCGTTCGGCCAACTGGGCTCGACGTTGATGGCCGAGTCGTTGGCGGGGCGCGACGGCGCTTTCGCGCAGCTGGTCGATGCAGCCGTAGGCCGTTCGTCATGATCGAAATCGCCGACCGGGAAGAACGTATCCGGCGAATGTTTCCGTTGGTCAAGCGCATCGCGCGCCGCGTCAAGCGAATGGTGCCGGGTTTCGATGTGGAGGACTTGGTCGGCGACGGGAGCGTCGGCTTGATACGCGCGGTCGACTCGTACGATCCCACACGCGGACCGACCGCCGCGCAATACGCGCGGCGTCTCATCGCAGGCGCGATGCTCAACGGGATCCGACGTATGGATCCGGTATCGGAACGTGCGCGCCGCACGGTTCGAGAGGGTGAAAATGCGCGCTATGCGCTCGCGATGACGCGCGGCGAGCTGCCGACCTCGCGCGAGATGGAGACGCGTAACCCTGGTTATCTACGTGCGATAACGGCAGCCTACGTCGGCCAGCCGTTGTCGCTGGATGCTCCTCTACCGATCGGGGAATCGCTGACGGGTGATTGGAGCGAGGACCCGGCTCGCATCTGCGAGCGGCGCACCGAGCGCGCATCCCTGAACGCGCTCGTAAACGGATTACCGGCCCGCCAGCGCGACGTCGTGTTGCAGCACTACGTCGAAGGGGTATCGCTACGGACCATCGGTGCGCGAATGTCTATCTCACCACAACGTGTTTCGCAACTGCACATGGCGGCGCTCGCGAAACTGCAAGCCGGTGCGTACGTTGCGTCGAGTCGAACCTGAGGAACGCTCGCCGCAGGCCCTCCCGCTCGGCATCGCTGCGTCCGAGCCGGTCGTCGCGGCCATCACTGACGAACGCGACGTTACCGATCTTCCGCGCGAGCATCCGGCTTGGGTTCGCGACGCCGTCGCGTTGTCGCGCCGAGCTCGCGCGGTCGTCGCGCGTCTGCGTCCGGCAGTTTTCCTGGTCTTGTCGTTTTGGGATCATCGTATTCGTTCGATCGCCGTCGGAGGGCGGCGCGTGCGCATCGATGCCAGCGGAAGTTATGCAATCGATACGTGAACGTTGACGCGAATGTTTCGAGTTGAGGCACACGCGCATTCGTGGTGGCGACCGCTCGGAGCGTACGGCCGAACATTGCATCGCAGGCTGCCGGTACGTCAGTGGAGGTGCGCCGCAAATGCGACGGCCACGGTAGCGGATCCTATGAGGGTGAACCAGACCATCGCTCTTGCGAGTATCGCTACGCCGCGATCTTCCATTCGAAGCTGCCTCCCTGCGTCGGTGCGCTCCTAATGTTTAATCATATGTTACTGGTAACGGACTGGACGTCCGCAGTGATTTTGCTGAGAAAGACGACTATTCGGTCAAAAGATTAACGCCGGTCATCGCGGCCGGTACTTCGAGGTGCAATGCGTGCAGTAATGTGGGTGCTACGTCTGCCAAACGGCCGCCTTCGCGCAACGAGCCGATCGGTGAATTCGACACGACGACGAACGGAACGCGATTGGTGGTGTGCGCCGTTAGTGGATTACCTTGCGCATCGATTTTCTCTTCAGCGTTTCCGTGATCGGCGGTGATCGCGAGCATCCCGTTCGCCCGCAGCGTCGCACGCGCTAGACGGTCGAGGCAATCGTCGAGCAATTCGACGGCGCGAACCGTCGGCGTCCACTTCCCGGTGTGTCCGACCATGTCGGCGTTGGCGTAATTCATCACGATTGCATCGTACGCGCCGCTTTCGATGGCCGCGATCGCTTCATCGGTGATTTCGGACGCACGCATTTCCGGCGCGAGATCGTAGGTCGGCACCGAACGATCCGATGGAATCAGTTTTCGCGTTTCACCGGCCAGTTCGCTTTCACGGCCACCGTTAAAAAAATACGTAACGTGCGCGTACTTTTCGGTCTCAGCCAAGCGCAACTGCGCTAATCCGTGTGCGGCCAGCACGTCGCCGAACGTCTCGTATTGCGGGCGCGGCCCGAACAATACCGGATTCGAATAGTGCTCTTCGTATTTCGTCATCGTTGCGAAGTACAGGTCGCGATATTCGCGCGCGGAGATGGCTTCGAGCTCGCCGTACCCGTATTGCGGCGTGCCGGCGTCGAACGCGCTCGTCAGCTGACGCGCGCGATCGGGGCGAAAGTTGAAGAAGACGCACGCATCGCCGTCGCGCACCGGTCGCGGTTCCCCGACGATGCACGGCAGTGCGAATTCGTCGTCTTCACCGCGCGCGTACGCATCGTCGACCGCGGCTCGTGCGTCCGGCGCCCGCTGCGTCGCGACGCCGCTGGCGAGCATGTCGTACGCCATGCGCGTACGATCCCAGCGCTTATCGCGATCCATCGCGTAGAAGCGGCCGCAAACGCTCGCGATCGCGCCCTGGCGTCCGGCCGCGGCCAGCTTTTCTTCCAGCGCCGCAACGTACGTTTGCGCGGAGCGCGGCGGCGTGTCGCGCCCGTCGAGAAATGCGTCGATTGCGATCGGAACGCCGGCCTCGACGGCGACGTCGATCAGCGCGAATAGGTGCTCGAGCGAGGAGTGTACGCAACCGTCGGACAGCAAGCCCATAAGGTGCAGGGTGCCTCCGGTCCGGCGCACGTGGGCGATCGCTGCAACCAGTGCCGGATTGCGAGGGAGTCCGCCCGACGCGATCTCCGCATCGATCACCACCAGGCCCTGCGGAACGACGCGGCCGCTGCCTAAGTTGAGGTGGCCAACCTCGGAGTTGCCCATGATGCCGGCCGGCAATCCGACGTCCGTGCCGGAAGCGCCCAGCGTCGTGTGCGGGTAGTGTTGGAGCAGCGCGTCCCAGTGCGGCGTCGACGCGGCCGAGATGGCATCGCCGCGCCCGGCGTCACCGCATCCCCAACCATCCAAAATCGCGAGAACGAGCGGTCGATTCGTCACCGAGCTCGGCGCACCAAATCGGCGAAGCCGTGGGCGTCCAGCGATGCGCCTCCGATCAATCCGCCGTTGATGTTCGGTTTGGCCGTGTAGTCGGCTACGTTATCCGCCTTCATGCTGCCGCCGTACAAAATCGGCGTCTCTTGCAAGCCGGGCACGGCGTCGCGAATCAATTTCATCATGCGATCGGCCTCGACCGGGTCGCAGTTATTTCCGGTTCCGATCGCCCAGATCGGTTCGTACGCGATCGCCAACCGGCCGAATGCGTCGACCGGTACGCCATCCAGCGCCGCGCGGGTTTGGTGCACGACGCGCCGGTCGGCACCGCCATCCGAACGTTCTGCCGCCGTTTCGCCGACCGCGATTAGCGGCATCAAACCTTGCGAGAGGGCTGCGTGCGTTTTGCGATTCACCCCGGCATCCGTTTCGCCGCATCCCGCGCGCCGCTCCGAGTGGCCGAGGATTACGA
>DASXXU010000124.1:0-11162 GCA_036502885.1 Candidatus Tumulicola sp. | reverse complement strand
ACACCGCCCGGGTTTGCAGCAGCGTATCGCTCCTTCGCGCAAAGCGGCTGGATCGGTCTGGCGGTGCCTGAAGAATACGGCGGGCAGGCGCTGCCGCAGATTTTTCTCGGCCCGACGTTGGAAATGTGGAACGCCGTCAACATTGGCTTCGCAAACGGGCCGCTGCTGAATCAAGGAGCGATCGAAGCGATCGAACTCGCCGGTTCGCACGAACAACAACGCACCTATCTGCCGCACCTGGTTTCGGGACGATGGACGGGCACCATGTGCTTGACGGAGCCCCAAGCCGGTTCCGATCTCGCACAAGTCCGCACTCGTGCAACCCCGGATGGCGACGCCTATCGCTTGACCGGACAGAAAATCTTCATCACCTTCGGCGAGCACGACATGGCCGAGAACATCGTGCATCTCGTCCTGGCGCGGTTGCCGGATGCCCCGGAGGGCACGCGCGGCATTTCGTTGTTCATCGTTCCGAAGTTCGTGGTAAATCCCGACGGTTCGCTGGGTGACGCCAATGAGGTCGTGTGCACCGGCATCGAGCACAAACTCGGCATTAACGGCAACCCGACGTGCACCATGAGCCTGGGTGAAGGCGGACGCGGTTCGATCGGCTACTTGGTCGGCGAAGCGAATCGCGGCCTCGAGTACATGTTTATCATGATGAACGCGGCCCGCTTTTCCGTCGGGGTGCAAGCCATCGGCCTTGCGGATCGCGCGTATCAGCACGCACTCGAATACGCGCGCGAGCGCGTGCAGGGACGCGGTCTCGATCCCTCATCGCCGAAGGGGCCGCTGACGATCGTGCACCATGCCGACGTGCGACGCATGCTGATGTGGCAGAAGTCCACGATCGAGGCGATGCGCGCGTTGGCGTACGTCACGGCGTCGTCGATGGATTTCGCACAGCGCGACCCCGACGAGCGCGTTCGAAAAGAACATCGGGCGTTCGTCGAGTTCATGACGCCGATCGTGAAAGGCTGGTGCACCGAAAGCGCCGTCGATCTGTGTTCGAACGCGTTGCAAGTCTTCGGCGGCATGGGCTACGTTGAGGAAACCGGCATCGCGCAATATTACCGCGACGTCCGCATCACGACGATCTACGAAGGCACGACCGGAATTCAGGCGCTCGATCTTATCGGGCGCAAGTTGGTGCGCGACATGGGCGCGGCGGCAACGGCGATCGGCCGGCAAATCGCGCAAACGGCCGTCGACTGCGCGGCCTCCAAGAACGACGACGTGCGCGCGATCGGCACGGCGCTAGCCGACGGCCTCTCGGCGGTCGACGAAGCGTCGCAGTGGATCGGCATGACGGCGTTGAGCGATTTCAACATCGCCTCGGCGTGTGGCGTTCCGTATCTGAAGCTGTGGGGCGTCGTTGCCGGCGGTTGGCAGATGGCGCGCGCCGCACTGTTAGCCTCCGCGCATGTCGATGCGGGTTCGGGCGATCGCGAGTTTTACGTTGCCAAGTTGGGCAGCGCCGCGTTTTACGCTCGTCACGTGCTATCGCAGTCACGCTGGTACATGCGTCAGGTCGTCGACGGTTCGTCCGACGTTCTTCGCTTGACCGACGAACAGTTCGATGCCGACAGAACGGCAAAAGCGGGATAGCGTTGTCCGTCTCGTTCACGTCTGCGGGCGAACGCCGCGTCGCCATCCTGACGATCGACAATCCGCCCGTAAATGCGCTGTCGTTTGCATACTCCGCGAGCCTGATCGAGGAGCTCGCGTCCGTTCAAGGCGATACCGGGTGCTCGGCGGTCGTAATAACGGGTGCGAACGAAACGTTCAGTGCCGGCGCGGACATCAACGATTTTCTAACGCGGCCGCCGGCAGGTTTCGTTTCGGTGCGCGATGTCGTGAGCGCGCTCGATGCGACCGAGCGCATCGCGGTAGCGGCGATCGACGGCGCAGCGTTTGGGGGCGGGCTGGAGGTCGCGCTGGCGTGCGACGTTCGCATCGCCACCGCACGATCGACGTTCGCGTTGCCGGAAGTGCGTTTGGGCCTGCTGCCGGGAGCGGGTGGAACGCAGCGCCTGCCCAGGCTCATCGGCGCGCAGCAAGCGTTGGAGTTTTCGCTGCGAGGGCGAACGCACGACGCAAAACGCTGCCTCGAGCTCGGCATCATCGATCGGATCGTCGACGGCGACCCCGTCGCAGCAGCGCTCGAACTGCTCGAACGCGGCGAGCTTACCAAGCGCCGTGTCAGCGAGATGACGGCCGCGCTAGGAGTGGATCTGCCCGCGCAGGCGTTGCCGTTCGTGGTCGCGTCGGCGCACAAGCTTCTGCCGCCCGAACCGCGTGGCGGCCGCGCCGCACATGCGATCGTCGACGCCATCGCAGCCTCGATAGAACTGCCGTTCGATGAAGGGCTCGCGCGCGAAGCGCGCCTGTTCGAAGAACTCGCACGCTCCAGTGAGTCGGCGGCGCTACGGCATATTTTCTTCGCCGAACGACGCTTAACCGACGTCGACGGTCTCGCGGGCGTTGCCCCAAAACAGCTGCAGCGAATCGGCGTGCTCGGCGCGGGTACGATGGGAAGCGGTATCGCGCTGGCTTTCGCGCAGTCAGGCTACACCGTCACGGTCGTAGATCCGGACGATCCAGCCATCGAACGCGCACGGCGCACGGTGATGGAAACGCTGGCGTATCAAGTGCGCAAAGGCCGCTTGGATCGGCGCGTTGCCTGGGAGATGGGGCGTTCGATTACGTTCGCGAGCGATATTGGGTCTCTATCGAAATCGGATTTGGTCGTCGAAGCAATCGTCGAACGCCTGGATGCGAAGTTGGAGGCGTTCCGCGCCATCGACGCCGTCGTTTCTAGCGGTGCGATCCTCGCGACGAATACGTCGACCCTCGACGTCGACGAGCTGGCTGCAGAGGTGCAGCAGCCCGAACGTTTTGTCGGAATGCACTTTTTCGTGCCCGCCAACGTGATGCCGCTGCTCGAAATCGTCCGTGGCGCGCGCACCTCGCCCGAAACCATCGCGACCGCGTTCGATGTCGCGAAACGATTGCGCAAGAAGGGCGTTCTATCGGCGAACGCGTTCGGCTTCATCGGCAATCGTATGGTATTCGACTATGTAAGCGAGGCGGCTTCGTTGGCCGAGCGCGGTGCGACGGTAGAGCGCATCGATCGAGCGATGACGGACTTTGGCTTTGCGATGGGACCGTTTGCGATGTCCGACCTATCCGGCTTGGACGTAGCCTGGCACATCGCGCAGAGCGGCCGTCTGCCTTCCAAACCATCCACGGTACTGCAGCGATTGATCGAAGCCGGGAGGCTCGGACAAAAGAGCTTGGCGGGATACTATCGTTACGATCCGCAGATCGGACACGGCCGTGCGCCGCTCGAGGATCCATATGTCGACGAGTTGTTCGCGCGGGAAGCGAAAAGCACGGGAATCGAGCGAGTCGATATGAGCGACGACGAAATCCGCACGCGTTTGCTTTCGGCGTTGGCGCAACGCGGCAGCGCGCTGCTGAAGGACGGCGTCGCCTTGCGCGCCGGCGACATCGACATGACGTACGTTTACGGTTATGGGTTTCCACCGTATCGTGGCGGCCCGATGTGGTACGCCGGCGTTGGAGTAGCGGATTCGGAGAAGGGCGATGGTTGAAGCGGCGATCGTTGCGGCGGCGCGCACGCCGATCGGACGGGCGTTTCGCGGAGCGTTCAATCGAACGCACGGGGCGACGCTGGCGGGTCACGCCATCGCGCAAGCATTGCGACGAGCCAACGTCGTGCCTGAGGAGGTAGACGACGTTGTGGCCGGGTGCGGACTACCCGAAGGCGCGACCGGAAATAACATCGGTCGCACCAGCGCATTGCGCGCCGGATGCCCGCCGAGCGTGCCGGGCGGAACCGTCAGCAGATATTGTGCATCCGGATTAGATGCGGTCGTGGCGGCCGTTCAACGCGTCGCGACCGGTTCGGCCAGCGTCGTCGTCGCTGCCGGCGTGGAATCGATCAGCCTCGTGCAGCCTAACCTCAATATGCACGACTACACGGAAGAGTGGCTGTTGCGGTATGCGCCCGACGTGTACATGCCGATGCTGTTCACGGCCGACGCGCTGGCGAAACGATACAAGATCTCACGCGAACGTCAAGACGAGTACGCGTTCGAAAGTCAACTGCGCACCGCGCGAGCGCAAGTCGACGGGCGATTCGATGCGGAGATCGTCGCATTGCCGTCGTGGAAGTTCGTGCGCGACGAAAGCGGCGTTCGCGAGGAGCGCGCATTGCTGGAACGCGACGAGGGAAATCGGCCCGAGACCACGGTTGCCGCATTGGCTGCGCTACGCGGGGCGGTTCCCGGGGTCGCGGATACGACGATCACCGCGGGAAATAGTTCGCAACTCTCCGACGGTGCCGGCGCCGTCGTCGTGATGGATGCCGACCTGGCGCGCGAGCGCGGTTTGACGGTGCTCGGAATACTCCGCGGTTACGCGGTGGCCGGCTGCGAGCCGAGCGAAATGGGAGTCGGTCCGGCGCTGGCCGTTCCGAAGTTATTACGAAATGCCGGCTTGACGGTCGACGATATCGATTTGTGGGAACTCAACGAAGCGTTCGCGGTGCAAACGCTGTATTGCCGCGACGTTCTCGGCATCGATCCGTCGAAGTTCAACGTCGATGGCGGAGCCATCTCGATCGGACATCCGTATGGTATGACCGGCGTGCGCTTAACGATGCACGCCTTGATCGAGGGGAAGCGTCGCAACGCTCGCCGAGCCGTGGTGACGTTGTGCGTCGCCGGCGGGATGGGCGTTGCGGCGCTTTTCGATATTCCCTAAGGCGGGTCGTTAGGTCGTCTTCGGGGCGTACGCGATGCACCAGCCGTTGGGGCTGATGGTTCCGTCGACCAGCGTGCAACTGCCGTTTGCCGTAGCCGTTTTCCCTTTCTGGAAAAACTTGCAGCCGCTGCACTTCTTGCTTCCGTTGGGTTTGGTTTGGTATTTAAATTGCGCTTGACTACCTTTTGCTGACGCCGTGGCCGTCGATGCCGCAAACAGCATCGCACCCACTACTGGGAGCGCCGCGTTCCGCACGAAATCGCGACGCGTTTGATCTCCGGTCAATTTCTTCATTAGTTCCTCCAACGTTTTCGGATACGCATGCGGGGCGCGATGACCTGTTGGAATTGTCGAACAAATTCTTAGCCATTCCTAAGTATAAATTTCGGGTCGACGAGGTATCCTAATAGCGTGACCCGCTTAGGAAACGCGATTGCTTTCTGCGCCCTTCTCGGCTTGCCGGTGCCGGCTATGGCCGGCGTCCCGGCGCAAGTGCTATCGGTTACCGGCGACGTTTCGATCGTTCACGCCGACACCGGAGCCCAAGAAGCCGCCGCGGCCGAGGCGACCCTGGCGGAGGGCGACTATATCGCCACCGGCGACGGGGCGCAGATCTCGGTGGAGATCGACGGTCAAGCGATCCACCTGGAAGCGCGAACGCAACTGCGCGTGGTCGACCTCGACGCGGGCAACGTCGAGCTGCAAGTAGCCGCAGGAGTGGTCGACGTGACGTCGGCTGCCGGTAAGGGCGCGACCATCGACACGCCCACGGCGACGATTCGGCCGGTCAGAGCAGGAACGTATCGGGTTTCGGTTTCGGGCGGCGGCCAGACGGCTGTGAGCGCCGGAAGCGGCTCGGTAACGATCGACGGTCCCTCGGGAACGCAGACCGTTACGCCGGGCTCCAGCGTCGTTGCGGTCCTGGGCGAGGCATCGTTCACCTAGGTCCGTACCCTCGCACGGCGAAGCAAGAGGACGGCTTTTCCCTTTCGCTTTTCTCTGTGCAAAGGAACTTCATGAAGCGGACTGTTCGGTATTCCTTTGGTGCGCTGGCGCTCGCGCTGACGCTAGTCCCAAGCGCGGCGTTCGCGATGGAGCACGTTAACGTGCAGCATCCGATTCGCGTGACCTCGTGTAATCCGAGTCGCAACAACTATATGGCCGGTGGCTACACCCCCGCGTTCTACCCGGGAGCGGTCGGCCCATATTGGGGCTGGCCCAGCGTATACGGATACAACTACTATCAGTATCCGGTTCAAGGGCACCCGACGTTGGGAATCGACTACAGCAACGCTACCGGCGTCGTGATGAGCGATATCGAGTTCGGTTTGGTCGCCAACGGACGGCTCGTCGCCGAAGTGCGCGACAAGGGGACGTTCTCGCCGGGAGCGGAGATCAAGCACGAGTTCGGTCTCAACCCGAACGTGTTTCCGCTGCAGACCTCGTTTGCGAAGTGCATCCCGCTGAAGATCACCTTCGTGGACGGAACCAAGTGGAAGAATCCGAACCTGCCGGCACTGCACCGCAGCATCTACGCCCCGTAGGACGACGACGGCTCGAAATGTGCGCAACGCGCGGCCAACGGCCGCGCGTTTGTGTTATGTAGGGCGGTGCAAACGGACTTGTTCGAGCACGGCCCGCGTGTGCTGGCCGATGACCCCGGCGGAACCATCACGTACTTGCCCGATGCCATCGATGTGGCGACGGCGACGCGCTGGTACGAAGGCTTGCGCGCGAAGGTCGAGTGGCGCAGCGAGCGCCGATGGATGTACGACCGGGAGGTCGACGTGCCGCGGCTAGTGGCCGGCTTTCGCTTTGGCGACCCCGGCGTACCCGAAGAGTTGCGGCAGGCGCGAGAGGTAGCCGTGGCTGCGACCGGCGTCGAGTTTAACAGCGTAGGGATGAATTTGTATCGCGACGGCCGGGATAGCGTCGCACCGCACAACGACCACCTGAACGAGATCATCGATGGCTTTCCGATCGCGCTGCTTTCGCTTGGCGCGGCGCGCGTCATGACCATACGCAGCAAATCCAAGCCGCGGCGCAACTTGGACCTGGAGCTCGAGCCCGGAAGCTTGCTGGTAATGAGCTATCGGACACAATTTAACTACGACCACGGGATACCAAAAACGGCCGCCCAGGTGGGCGGCCGCATCAGTTTGGCATTTCGCGTTCGACCGGCCGGGCTTACCCGGGTGGAGAAGGCGAGGGCTCAGCCACTTCCGGATGGATGACCGTAGCGTCGGCGCACAACAGCCGGCCGGCCACATCGAACTGCACCACCTGCGAACCTTTTTGCGTCGTCGCGCTGCCGGATACGGCGACCGTCGAGTTCGGGATAAGCGCCACCCGGTTGTAGATCAAATCCGTCTGCCGGACGATCGAATCGGTCGACCGGTCGTTGATGTTATCGTCGAACCATTGGCAGTTCGCGACCGGACCCGGCAACGCGGGAAACTGGTAGTAAATCGTTTCCGACCGCGCCGGTGAGGTGGCGAAAGCGACGATCGCTGCCCCCGCGGCGAGGGTCGAGACGGTCAAGGCGCTTAGACGCTTCATGACCGCCTCAATACGACATCGGCGCAAAGGTTCCGGCGCCCTTAGCCCGGTGCGCCGCCCTCGTCTTCGATCAACTCTTGATCGGTTATTTTGTTGCACGGCTTGGGCGGAGGGATCGGGAACGGTTGGAACGTCGACGGCTGTTGCGTGAAATCGAACATATCGGCGATCGAGTTGGCCCGAACGTCGGTCGTCCCCAACGATGCGGTGCCGAAATTCTGCTCGATAAACTTCAGCAGGCTTCCGAACTCGTACTGTGTTTTCGAAACGTAGTGTTTCTTGACGTAGGGCGAGATCACGATGAGGGGTATGCGCATCCCGAGCGTGGTGTAGTCGAGTTGCGGTGGTGGCACGCCGTCGTACCATCCGCCCCATTCGTCCCACGTGACGAGGATGACGGTGCTCTTCCATTGCGGGCCCTTGCCGATCGCATCGACCACGCGGGTTACCCAACTTGGCCCGTTCGGACAAGCGGCAGCCGGATGGTCGGAATCGTGCAGCGTTGGTATCACCCACGAAACCGCCGGCAATGTTCCGGACGCTGCATCTTTGAGCACGCGGTTGTTGGGATGGATGATGTTCTTCCATCTCGCCGTGTACCGCACCGATTTGATGACGTCGAACGCGTTCCAAGTTCTTCCGGAGAAATCTTCGTATTTGCCGTACATGGCTTGCACGTAGTAATGCCACGGGATGTTGGCTTGATCGAGAACTTCGGCGATCGTTTTATACTTGTCGAAACACGGGAACGGACCCAACGGCTTGTAGCGGCCGTCCTTAAAGAGGACCGGGGTTGTCGTGCCCGGGGGAGCGTCGCATCCCCAAAACGGCACCGACGGCGAATCCACCAACGATTCCTCATCGTTTAACGCGGTGGTTCCGGCGATGAGTTCTTGGTGCGCCGGAAAGCTGTCGCTTTTCTCGGTCGAGAACATGTGATCGGCTAGCGCGTATTGCGAAGCGAGGTCCCAGTACGGTTTCGTCTCCGACGATTCGACGTACGAATACGGGAAGAGGCCGGCCGGGCCGTCGCCGCCGTTCGTGCCGTTTTGAATCGCGTCGAACCCGTCCATTCGTAAGATACCGGTTTTTGGATCCTTGTCCGATTCCGTTATGAAGGTATTGTATTGGTGCGCGATGTCAGCTCCGCCGTTGCAGCCCGGAAAGCATTTCGACTCGAGCGGAATGGGACGCAATTTCACAGGCCGGTTATCCGGACAGTAGACGTGCTTGTCGCCCGGTGGTTTGAACCTGCGACAGGCGCCGAATCGCGAGGTTTCCGCGCCGGGGAATCCCATGAACATCGAATTAAAGCTGCGATTTTCTTGAAATAAAATAACGATGTGTTTGATCTGTCCCGAGGAGTCGGCACGTTGAAGGGGCGACGGCAGAGAACCGCCGCTAACGCCTGCGCTGGTACCTTGCGATGAGATGGAATTGCACGCCGCCGGTAACGTCACAAGCGCCGCGAGTGCGATTGCAGAGAGAACGCGCACGAATCACCTCCGTGGATAAAAAGGCGGCCGGCACGTTTGCGTACCGGCCGCGGAGCATCGTGGAGTTTAACCGGGAGCGCCGCCCTCGTCTTCGATCAACTCTTGATCGGTTATTTTGTTGCACGGCTTGGGCGGAGGGATCGGGAACGGTTGGAACGTCGCCGGCTGCTGCGTGAAGTCGAACATGTCGGCGATCGAGTTGGCCCGGACGTCCGTGGTACCCAAAGAAGCCGTGCCGAAATTCTGTTCGATAAACTTCAGCAGGCTGCCGAACTCGTACTGCGTTTTCGAAACGTAGTGTTTCTTGACGTAGGGCGAGATCACGATCAACGGCACGCGAATTCCAAGCGTAGTGTAGTCGAGTTGCGGCGGCGGAACGCCATCGTACCACCCGCCCCATTCATCCCACGTGATCAGGATGGCGGTGCTCTTCCACTGCGGACCCTTCCCAATCGCGTCCACCACGCGGGTTACCCAGCTCGGGCCGTTCGGACAGGCCGCCGCTGGATGATCGGAGTCGTGCAACGTTGGGATGACCCATGAAACCGCCGGCAACGTCCCGGATGCGGCGTCTTTGAGCACGCGATTGTTGGGATGAATGATGTTCTTCCATCTCGATGTGTAGCGCACCGATTTTATGACGTCGAAGCCATTCCAAGTTCTTCCGGAGAAGTCTTCATACTTCCCAAACATGGCTTGCACGTAATAGTGCCACGGGATGTTGGCCTGATCGAGAACTTCGGCGATCGTCTTGTACTTATCGAAGCATGGGAACGGACCGTCAACTTTGATGGTGCCGTCCTTGAAAATAACTGGGGTTCTCGTGATGGAGGGAGCGTCGCATCCCCAGAACGGCTGCGATGGGGAGTCGACCAGCGACTCCTTATCGTTTAACGCGGTCGTTCCGGCAATCAGCTCTTGATGCGCCGGGAAGCTGTCGCTCTTCTCGCTCGAGAACATGTGGTCGGCCAGTGCGTATTGCGAAGCTAAGTCCCAATAGGGCTTCGACTCCGACGGCTCGACGTAAGAATATGGGAAGAGGCCGGCCGGTCCATCGCCGCCGTTCGTTCCCCGTTCGATCGCATCGAAGCGGTCCATTCTCAAGACGCCCGTCTTTGGATCTTTATCCGATTCGGTAACGAACGTATTGTATTGGTGCGCGATGTCGGCTCCGCCGTTGCAATCCGGATAGCAGTGCGATTCGAGAGGTGTGGGACGAAGCTTAACTGGCTTGTTATCCGGACAGTAAACGTGTTTGTCACGCGGCGGTTGGTATCTGCGGCAGGCGCCGAATCGCGAAGTTTCCGCGCCCGGGAATCCCATGAACATCGAGTTGAAGCTACGATTTTCTTGGAACAGGATGACGATGTGCTTGATCGATCCCGAGGAGTCGGCCAACTGCATCATTGCGGGCACCGAGCCCACACCGGCACCGCCACCGGCACCTTGCGATGAGATAGAATTACATGCCGCCAGCAGCGTCACAAACGCCGCCAGGGCGATTGCAGAGAGAACGCGCACGAATCACCTCCGTGAACGAAACCGGCCGGCACGTGATCGTGCCGGCCGCAGAGCATTGTCGGGTTTTAGCCTGGCGCGCCGCCTTCGTCTTCGATCAGGTGCTTGGCGTCGGGGCCGCTACACGGTTTCGCACTCGGAACCGCTATCGGCGTAAAGGCGGTCGGCTTTTGCGTGAAATCGAACATGTCGCTGATCGAGTTCGCGCGGACATCGGTGGACCCGAGGGAAGGCGCTCCGAAGTTCTGTTCGACGAACTTCAAAAGGCTGCCGAACTCGTACTGGGTCTTTGAGACGTAGTGTTTCTTTGCAAACGGTGAGATGACGATCAGCGGGATCCGATTGCCGAGCGTCGTGTAGTCGAGCTGCGGCGGCGGAACGCCGTCGTACCAGCCTCCCCACTCGTCCCACGTGACGATGATCGCCGTGTTTTTCCATTCGGGGCTCTCCCCGATCGCGTTCACGACACGCGAGACCCAATTCGGTCCGTTCGGACAACCCGAGGCCGGATGATCCGAATCGAATAGCGTCGGGATAACGTACGATACGGAGGGCAAGTTTCCGGCCGTCGCGTCCTTCATGACTTGGGTATTCGGGTTGACGATATTCTTTTTCCAGTCGGGACCGTAGCGCACGCTCTTGATCGCATCGAATGCGTTCCAGACGTCGCCGGAAAAGCCGGCGAGCGATTCTACGTAATAACGCCAGGATACGTTGGCGGAGTCGAGCGAGTCTGCGATGGTCTTATACTGGTTGAAGCATGGAAACGGTCCTTGCGGATTGATGTGGCCGTCTTTA
>DASXXU010000123.1:0-4021 GCA_036502885.1 Candidatus Tumulicola sp. | reverse complement strand
GTCCTGCGCTGCCGACCGTGTGGAGCGTTCCCAATAATTTTTTCGCGCCGGGCTTATAGATATCGACAATGCCCGAGGTATTGCCGACGTACAGGTCGCCCGAGGGCGATGCAAACGTCGAAGGGATGTCGTGGGCGGTTGTTAGCGTTCGCACGAGAGTAAATGGCCACAGAGAGCAGCAAAGCGGCGCGCAAAACTTGCATGCGCTAAAGTTCGCGCAGTTTGTAGCGCTGAACCTTGCCGGTCTCCGTACGCGGGAGTTCGTCGACGAATTCGATCTCGCGAGGCGCTTTGAATGGCGCGATGCGCGCGATGCAAAAGGCGCGCAGTTCGTCGGCCTTCGCCGGCCCGGCTTCGGACGGGTCGACCAAAACGACGTAGGCTTTGACGATGTGCGTTTCCTTAACGTCATCGCGTTTGCCGACGACGGCGACCTCCTTCACACCCGGATGCACGAGAAGGGCCTGCTCCACTTCCGGCCCGGAGATATTGTAACCGGCGGAAACGATCATGTCGTCGGTGCGCGCGACGTACCAGAGATACCCATCGTCGTCCATGCGGTAGGCGTCACCGGGATAGTTCCAGCCATTGCGAACGTACGTGCTTTGGCGATCGTCGGCAAGATATTTGCAGCCGGTCGGCCCTTTGATCGCAAGCTTGCCCACCTGGCCGTTCGGAATGCGGTTGCCGTCGTCGTCGTGCACCTCGGCGATGTAGCCGGGCACGGCGCGTCCGGTCGAACCGGCGCGTACTTCCGATGCCGGCGAACCCACAAAGATGTGCAGCATTTCGGTGCTGCCGATGCCGTCTAAAATGCGAATGCCGGTAGCCTCGCACCACGCTTCCCACACCGGCTTGGGTAACGTCTCGCCGGCCGAAACGCAGCGACGCAGGCTCGCGAGATTGCGCTGCGGCGCTTGCGCGGCCATCGTGCGATACGCGATCGGCGCGGTGAACAAGGTCGTCACGCCAAACGATTCGACCGCGTCGAGCAACTCGGCCGGTCCAGCCTTCTCGATCAACAGCGTTGCCGCCCCGATGTGCAACGGAAACAACAAATGACCACCTAAGCCGAAGGTGAACGCCATCGGGGCGCTTCCGCAAAACAAATCGTCGGGATCCGCTTGCAGCACCAGCGCGCCGTAGGAATCGCACGTCGCTAAAATATCCCGATGATAGTGCATGGCGGCTTTCGGCTTGCCGGTCGTTCCCGATGTAAACGCAATCAACGCAACGTCTTCGGCGCACGTGGGAACGTTCGTAAACGTATCCGGCGCTCGCTCCATCCGTTCCTCGAGTTCTTCGCTCTCAGCGCCGAAATAGACCACGGCGAAATCCTCGAAACCGCCGGCCGTAACAGCAGCAGCAGCAGCACCAGTAGCACCATCAAGCTCGTCCTGCAACCGGCGATCGCATAGCGCGAGCTTCACTTGAGCGGTTTCGATCATCACCCGCAGTTCGGTACTGCGATACAGCGGCATAGTCGTGAGCACGACCCCGCCGGCCTTGAGCACCGCAAACCAGCAGGCCGCCAACATCGGCGTGTTCGGCGCGCGCAGCAACACGCGATTGCCGGGTCGCAATCCGAAATCGGAGACCAACACATTGGCAATGCGATTAGCGCTGCGCTGCAGATCTGCGTACGTCCACGATGATTGAGGCGAAACGATACAACGGCGGCCACCGCGGCCCTCGGCAACGTGACGGTCGAGCAAGGCCTCGACGCAGTTCATGCGCTCGGGGTAACGCAGAGAGGGCAGATCGAAGCGCAGTTCCGGCATCTGGTCGGTCCGCGGCAGCCGCTCCTCCGCAAACGAATCGACGTGTCCGGTAAGCCGCATCTAGGCGTCCAGCACGCTACGCGCGATCACGAGCTGCTGCACCTCGCTCGCCCCTTCGTAAATGCGCAAGGCACGCACGTCGCGGTAGAGGCGCTCTACCATCGATCCGTGGGTAACCCCAAGGCCCCCGAACAGCTGCACGGCGCGATCGCAAATCCGCGAAGCGGCTTCGGTCGCAAACCATTTCGCCATCGCAGCCTCGCGCGTCACACGCGCGGCGCCGCGGTCTTTCGTCCAGGCGGCACGATAAATCAGCAGGGCGGCGGCGTCGATCTCCGTGGCCATGTGCGCCAACGACGATTGCGTTAGCTGCAGCGCAGCCAGCGGCGCGCCGAACAACATCCGCTCCTTCGAGTACCGCACGCTCTCGTCGAACGCGCGGCGCGCCATACCGATGGCGGCCGCGCCAACGGTACATCGAAACACGTCGAGCGTTGCCATCGCGATCTTAAAACCGTCACCTTCGTAGCCGATGCGTGCGTTTTCGGCAACGCGCACGCCGCGCAACGACAGCGGCGCGAGCGGATGTGGTGCGATGGTCTGGATCGGCGGCCCCACCTCGAGGCCGGCAGCAGACGCGTCGACAGCAAATGCCGACAAGCCCTTTGCGCCCGGGCCGCCGGTTCGGGCGAACACGACGTACACGCCGGCGATTCCGGCATTCGAAATCCACGTTTTCTCGCCGTCGATCACGTACCCGTCTCCGTCGCGGCGTGCCGTTGTTTGCAGGGCCGCGACATCGGAGCCGGCATCGCGCTCGGAGAGTGCGAAGGCCGGAATCAGTCCACCCGAAGCGACGCGCGGCAGGTATCGAGCGCGCTGTTCGTCCGAACCGAAAAACGAAATCGGACCGATGCCCAGCCCCTGCATCGCAAACGCGAAATCGCCGAGCGCAGATTCGTAGCCCAGGGTTTCGCGCGCCACGCATAAGCGGCGAACGTCGATCGTGCGCGCATCACCTTGCGGTACGCACTCGTGCAGCAAGCCGGCCGCGCCGAAGGCGCGCACCCACGCAGCGCACGTGCGGTCCGGATGCGCTTCGTCTTCCGCGATGCCGGCGCTACGAACGAAATCGCCGATGCGCGTAGCGAACGCGCGGTGCTCGTCCTCAAAAAACGGCCAATCGTAGCGCGATGCGGTCATCGGCCTAGAAACTCCGGCTGCCGCTTTTCGAGAAAGGCCTCGTACGCTAGCCGGAAATCTTCGGTTTCCATACAGCGTGCCTGAGCGAGGGCTTCGGCATCGATCGCTTCGTCGAGGGGCATCGACCACTCCTCAAACAGCATCCGTTTCGTTACGCCGTGCGCGAACGATGGGCCGGACGCGATCGACAGCGCGAGGTCGCTCGCGCGCTGCAGCACGGCATTCGGATCGCATAGCTCGTTGTAAAAGCCCCACGCGGCGGCTTCTGGGCCACCGAGGGTGCGGCCGGTGTACAACAGTTCCGACGCGCGGCCCAGGCCGACGATTCGCGGCAGCATCGCACAGGCACCCATGTCGCAACCGGCGAGGCCGACGCGGACGAACAAAAATGCCACACGCGAACGTTCGGTACCGAAACGCATGTCCGAAGCCATCGCCAGAATGGCACCGGCACCGACGCACACCCCATCGATCGCCGAAACGATCGGCTGCGGGCAAGCGCGCATGGCCTTTACCAAATTGCCGGTCATTTGGGTAAACGCCAGCAATTGATCCGGCGATTGCGTCGTTAGTGGGCCGATGATATCGCGCACGTCGCCGCCGGAGCAAAAGTTGCCGCCGGCGCCGGTCAGGACGATCGCGCGAACGCTGCGATCGCCGGCGAACGCGCCGAAGCGGTCGATCATTTCGCGATATAGCTCGAACGTCAACGGATTCTTGCGTTCGGGTCCGTTCAAGGTAAGCGTGGCGACGCCGCGGTCGACGGCGATGTCGAGTCGAGTTGACATTACTTCAACCTCAGAGAAACGAACGAGCATTTCCTTCCGACGGGTCGGCTTCGCATGCGCGCGGAACGCTCGCGGTATGTTGCGCGTCTCGCCCGACTCCAACGCACGGGGAGCCGCTCTCGTCGCGCTCGCCGCGGCGGCGGTCGCCCTGGCACTGCATGCTGCCACCGCCGGACGCTACGGTTACTTTCGCGACGAACTCTATTTCATTGCCTGCGCCAAGCATTTAGGCTGGGGCTACGTCGATCA
>DASXXU010000122.1:0-5233 GCA_036502885.1 Candidatus Tumulicola sp. | reverse complement strand
AGCGCAGACACTATACGTCGGCAGCGACGGCGGCGTCGCGGCCTTCGATCTCGATACGTACGCGCTGGAACGCACCTACGGCGTATCGACTGGCGTCAGCGAACCGTTCGCGCTCGCCCAAGACTCATCGGGAAACCTGTGGGTCGCGAATAACGGCTTCGGAAACGTACTTGAGTTCGCTGCCGGTTCGACGCAACTGTTGCAGACGATCGCGGGTGGAATTCTCGAGCCCACGTCGATCGCGTTCGATCCGGCTGGAAACGTCTACGTTGCAAATCGCGGGCCGGTGTCACGAAATAGCAACGATGTCACGGTCTATTCGCCTGGTGGAATGTTGCTGCGTACGATCATCGCCGGCATTCAGGCGCCCGAACACCTCGCGTTCGATTCACAAGGTAATCTCTACGTCGCCAACGCCGGGGGCCCGGTAACCGAGTACGACGGCGGTAAGAAGAAGTTGACGCGTACGATAAAGGGTACGAATCAGTCGTTCTTCATCATGTTCGATGCTTCCGACAATCTGTATGTGTCGAACTGCTCGTTGGGCTGCAAAGGTTCGTCGGTCGTGGAGTACGGGCCGCAAGGGAAGGGCCTGCTGCGCACGATCACCGACGGCATCCGCGACCCGTTGAGTCTCGCGCTTGACTCCGCCGGAAACTTGTACGTCGCCGACGCCAATATCGGAGATCGCAATAACTCGTGTTACGTCACGGCGTACGCTCCCAATCAGACCACTGTACTTGAGAAAATCACCGATGGCGTACACAATGCTCAAGGTGTAGCGGTGGACGCATCCGACAATCTCTATGTTATGAACTTCAACGGCCTGTGCCGGGGCACGCGTCGCGGCAGCGTTACCGTCTACGCTCCTGGAAGCATTAATTACACGCAGAAGCTAACGAAGTCGATCTATCGCCCGTACTCTATGATCATCGGAACCTAAAGGGGCCCCGCGGCTCGCCCCACTCACCCGATCCCAGAGTCGCTAGTTGTTCTGGGGAACTGACTTATTGAGCTCATAATCATTTCGTGGTATAAGCAAGAGAGCTAGCGCCCTATTGGGTGCCTAGTCTGGCCGAGATCGCCAACACGATCTCTCTTGGAGGTGCCCGTTATGAAGCAACTATCCAAGTCCGCCTTCGCATTTTTCCTTATTGGGTTTTTGACTGCGTGTGGCGGCAACAGCGGCCTATCTTCCCCGACGCCGGCAACAAACGGCGAGTTTGTTTTTAAAGGCAATCATTTTAAAATCGGCAGCGCTGCGGAAAAAACGCGCGCGATCCAGCGTCGCACCGGGCCGGTCGTCGTGTGGCCCGCGCACGGCGCACTATTCGCCGCAGATCCGTCGCTGAACGGTGTGATGGTATACGATGAAACGAGAACGGGTCAAAACGTTCTACCGTACGGCATTCTCTCGGGTCCTAACACCGGATTAAACGGACCCGTCGCGCTTACGACGGGTTACGATCTTCCGTGCAGCACGACCAGCAAGAACGCCTGCACTCTCTACTTGTGGGTGTCGAACGCTGGAAATGAAACTATCACGTATTACACGTTGCCGCTTGCAAACTGGAATCAGGCGCCCACCGGGACCATTTCTTGGAACGGAAGCACCAACTGCACTGGATCGTATCCTCCGCCGCCTGGCAGTTCGGCGCCCTTGCAGTTCCCGTACGGCATCGTGGATCTCACGCTTGGAAATAACTTGCATCCGGGCCAAATCATTCAGACGAGCGAGGCCCCTACTTCGAGCGGCTATTGGATTAACAGCTGGACGGCCAACGACAACGGGCCAAGTCAGTGTTATCAAGCTACCACGAATCCGAATTACGATACGCCCAGCGGACCGAGCATTACGCCACAGTCAAGCATCTGGGAAATCTTCAACGCTAACCACGACACGGTAACGGGGACGAAATATAACGGCCAAGGCAGTTGGTCGTACATGAACTCGTGGTCGCCCGGACCGGGTGCGTGCACCGAAGGAACGGCTGCCGATGCCGTTGGCAACGTTTGGGTGACAACGAACGCCGGATGTACTTACGTTAAGCCCACCGATGCGCTGTGGACTTGCACCGCGATCTTGATTAACGGCAATAGGTGCGTAAACCATCCCGCCTGTACGAATCCCAGGGCCAAACTCGACTTTCCTGATTTCCCAGGGCTCTCTCCGACGACGAGCCGCCTCTACGTCCCCAATCAAAACAACGGAACCGTTACCGCATACACGGTCGCGGGCCCGCGCGCGACGTGTAGGCCAAGAACGATTTACGTGAACCTGGAGACGCCTACTGGGGTCGCGTTGCAGAACTAGACCTGCATGTGCTTACGTCGGCGGCCGCGTTATTTTGCAACAAGGCCTCCGACGTTAGCGTGCAATCGATAAGCATGGTCGGCGTTATCGCCGTACGACGGCGACACCGCAGGTGATTCGCGTCACTGTGAAATTCGGACTTAGTTTAGTCCGCCCGTTCACATTTCGGAAATATACAATTACTGCGAATGTGTCGACCGCTCAAGGCGAGGCGGTCGTCCGCATCGCGCGGGCGCTGCCGCGCAAGACAAGCGCGGGCCGCTGCCACTCGGTGCCGACCCGTAGTCGAGCGCTTTTCGGGTGACTGGCTGAAATGACCGCACGCGTGCCCACAATATCGGTGTTTTCAGCGTTTTGAAATAATTCCAAATCGTAAACTGATGGACAAAGTCTAGTCCGAAATTCACAGTGCTCGAGAAGAGGATGTAAGAACCGGCGATCAGTACCCCGAGGGAACGCCGAGGAAAAACAACCCCGCGCCGATCGCGGCGCCGACCAAGGCGATTAACACCGGCGCGGTACGACGGCCATACGACGACGCACCCAAAGCGCCGAGGCCCAGCGCCACGATGCCCGTCCCGAGCAAATACCCGTCGGTGTGCTGCGCGTACGCGGTAACGATCACGCCGAAAAAACCTAGCAAGAAAATGCCGAGCGTCGACGGCCGCATCGACACGATAATCGCGCCGACCAAAACGATCGCCAGCGCGATAAGCGCGTGCAACGCAAAGAACGGCTGGCCGGCCAACCCCAGGCCGAGCAAGTACGCAGCCACCGCTACGGCGGCGACCTGTGCGATTGCATTTTCGGCGCGCGGTTGCGACGCGATCATGAAACGGCCGTTACCGAGCGCGCGAGGTCGAAGCGTCGATCCGCATCGTCGGCGATGAACCGCCCGATCGCCAGCGACGACGTCGCCGCCGGTGACGGTGCGTTGCGCACGTGCACCACGCCGGCGTCGCCATCGAAGACGAAGTCATCGACCATCGAACCATCCGACATCATGGCTTGCGCGCGCACGCCCGAAGGACCGGTCAGCGTATCGTCGACCGTCAACTCCGGAATGTACCGTTGCAGCGACTGAACGTACGCAGCGCGATTCACATCGCGATACATTTCTCCCAAACCGGTCGACAGATACTTGCCGGCCAGTTTGATAAATCCGGGATACGTCAACGTCTCCACTAGATCTCGCGGATTAATCGTCGTAAACGAATACCCTTCGCGCGCGAATGCCAACACCGCGTTCGGTCCGAGCCAAACGTCGCCGTTCATGCGCGGCGTGAAGTGCACGCCTAAGAACGGGAACGCCGGATCGGGAACCGGATAGATGTTACCCTTCACCAAATAACGCTTGTCCGGCTTCAAAATCAAGTAGTCGCCACGGAACGGAACGATTTTTGGATCCGCTTTTCCGCCGGTCATTTGCGCCAGACGGTCCGATTGCAATCCGCCGCAAGTGATCACATGCGAAGCTTCCGCGTCGCCACAGGAAGAATGAACGATCGACTTGCCGCCGACCCCGTCGATCCCGGTGACTTCGCAACCGGTTTCGATCGTGCCGCCCATCGCGAGCACGTCTTCGGCATAACTGCGTGCCACGACGCCGTAATCGATGATGCCGGTCACGGGCGAGAAGATGGCTTTGATTCCGCGACAATGCGGTTCGCGCTCAGCGATGCCGGCCGCATCGACAACTTCTAAACCGTCGATGCCGTTGGCGATGCCGCGTTGGTACAAATCGTCGAGATGTGGCAACTCGCGCTCTTCGGTCGCGACAATCAGCTTGCCGACGTTCTTATATGGTATCTGTTTCGCGTCGCAGTATTCCCACAACGCCTTGCGGCCTTCGACGCACAGTTTTGCTTTGAGCGAACCAGGCTTGTAATAAATGCCGGAATGAATGACGCCGCTGTTGTGGCCGGTCTGCTGCTTGGCGAGGATGTCGTCTTTTTCTCGGATCAGCAGTTTGAGACCGGGGTGGCGCCGGAGGAGCTCACGGCCGGTTGCGAGGCCGACGATGCCTCCGCCGACGATCGCGATGTCGTAGGTCATGGTAACCCAATTCTCGCTCGCCTTCTTGCGGACCGCTACCGTATAAGTGGCATATTCGGCGCTTGCGAGTTTTGGTAGGATGAACGTATGACCGCTACCCTCGAGCGCTTAGCGCCCTTCCAAAACCAAGCCGTAAAGAACTTTACCGACCCCGGCGACCGGGCCGCGATGACCGCCGCCCTCGCCAGCGTCAAGGCGCGCTTCGGCCGCCACTATCCGTTGGTCATCGACGGAAAGCGCATCGAGACCGAAAAGCGGATCAAGTCCGTCAATCCGGCCGATCCAGCGCAAATCGTCGGCGAGACGAGCTCCGCCTCGAAAGAGCAGGCACTGGAAGCCATTCAAGCGGCCAAGCGTGCGTTCGAAAGCTGGAAGCGCGTTGCGGTAAAAGACCGGGTCGACATCATCTTAAAGGCGGCCGAGCTACTGCGGCAGAGGCGCTTCGAATACGACGCTCTGCTGGTGTACGAAGTCGGCAAGACCTGGCCCGAGGCCGACGGTGACGTCGCCGAGGCGATCGACTTCCTCGAATTTTACGCCCGCGAGGCGCTGCGCTACGATCGTGTGCACGATATCGTGCCGATCGAAGGCGAGCGCAACGAGATGATCTACATCCCGCTCGGGGTCGGCGCGGTCATTCCGCCGTGGAATTTCGCGGCCGCCATCATGGCCGGCATGACGGTCGCCGCGACCGTCACCGGCAACACGGTCGTCCTCAAGCCCTCCAGCGATTCTGCCATCGTAGCCGCCTGGTTCGTCGATCTTCTGATGGAGGCCGGTTTACCGCCGGGGGTCGTTAACTTCGTCCCCGGCTCGGGTAGCGTCATCGGCGACGTGATCGTGGCCAGCCCCGACATCCGCTTT
>DASXXU010000121.1:0-3692 GCA_036502885.1 Candidatus Tumulicola sp. | reverse complement strand
CCACCATAAGGTTTCGGTCGGTGCCGGCACCGGCAACTGAAACCGAGGCGGTCGCTTCTCGCCCGCGCAAAGGGTTCTCGTTCAAATCGCTGTGGATGCTGGCTGCGATCCTCGGGCCGGGCTTCATCACGGCGTCGGCCGGCAACGACGTCGGCGGCATCTTACAGTATTCGCAAGCCGGCGCACAGTTCGGTTACGCACTGCTATGGGTAATGATTCCGCTGGCCGTTGGCCTGGTCGTCGTGCAAGAGATGGCAACCCGCATGGGCGTGGTGACCGGAAAGGGTTTAGCGGCGCTCCTTCGCGAGAATTTTGGCGTTCGCATATCGTTCATCGCGATGGTATTGCTGTTCCTGATCAACACGCTGCTCACCAGCACGGAGTTCGCCGGCATCGCGGCTGCAGCACAGATCTTCGGGGTTTCGAAATACCTCGCGGTCCCCGTCGCGTTGGTCGTGATCTTCGTATTCGTTTTACGCTTCGACAATCGGGTCGTCGAGCGAACCTTCGTCGTGTTGTCGTTGATCTATCTCACGTACATCGGTTCGGCGATCATGGCGCGCCCAAACTGGCACGAGGTAGCGCGCGGCGCGTTTATTCCGACCTTCAAGCCGCATGCCGCCGGCTGGGTGGCGGCGGTGGTCGGGTTGATCGGTACGACCATTTCGCCCTACATGCAATTCTTTTTACAATCCGCGGTGGTCGAAAAAGGAACCCGCATCAAGCAATTGTTTGCCGCACGCATCGACGTCGTCAACGGCTCGATTTTGGCGATCGTGTTGGCCGGCTTTATGATCATCGCAAACGGTGCGACGATCTTTCTGGCAAACCAGCATGGCGGCCATTTCGTCTTCAATACGGTATCGGATTTTGCGGCCGCACTCCGGCCTCTGGGCGGTGCGTCGGCGGCGACGATCTTCGCGTTGGGGATCTTGAACGCGGGCGTGTTTACAGCCGCCGTGCTGCCGCTTTCAACCTCCTACATCGTGTGCGAAGCGCTCGGCTTCGAGGCCGCCATCGATCGTACGTTCGAGCAGGCGCCGGTGTTCTTCACGCTGTTCGCCACCGGCTTGATCGTCGGCGCAGTCATCGTGTTGATTCCCAATCTGCCGCTGTTGCAATTGGTGCTGTTCGCGCAGGTGCTACAAGGCATACTGCTGCCTGCCGAACTGGTGTTGATGCTGATCATCATCAACAGCAAGCACATCATGGGCAAGCACACCAACTCCCCGCTGGCCAACGGCATCGCGTGGACGACAGTCGTCGTCGTCGGATCGCTATCGGTGCTGTACGTCGCCGGACAGTTCTTCCCGAAACTGCTTGGAGCGCAGTGAGGAACCCTCGGTGAACGAGGACGTCGCGCAACGCTTGGTCAGACTGGCCGAAGCGCTCGCGCGGGCCGGGACCGCCGTTCCGATGGCGCATGAGTTAGCGCGACACATCCGGCGCGGCGTCGTTCTGGAAGACGCGCTGCATCGAACGATCGCATCGGCCGGCTCGGTGCCGGGCGAGAACGGTTCGCCGGCTGAACGCCGCACGATGCCGGTCGGGGGCGACGGCGAGCCGGCCGGCTTTCTAACGGTTATCGGTCCGAATTCCGAAAACGGCGAGTTGGATATCGCGCTTGCGATGCGCGTGGCCGCGGCGGCACTCGCCGCAGGTCTGACCGAATCGAAGAGCGGCCGCCGGGGCGACTTCTGGACGCGCTTGTCGGCCGGAACGTATCGCGATGTAGCGACCGCACGCGACGATGCCGCGGCATATGGCGTGACGTTGCGAGGTGCGTATATCGCGGTCGCGTTCGAACTCGACGCATCGGTTGCGGCGACCGACCGGCGCGGCGTTCGCGACGCGATCGCGCGAGCGTTTCATCTCGAGGATCCGTCGGTCGGCGCGATCGAAGATGCGGGCACGTCGATCGTGTTCGTTCCGGCGGAACGGGAGATCGACGCGAGCAACGCTCGCGCCAACGCGGAACTCCTAGCGCGCGACGCGATCCGGCATACGCCGCCGTCGCCCTTGTGGGGAGGCGTTGGAAGCGTCGAGCCGCCCGCGCAACTCGGCGAAAGCACGAAGCGCGCCCTGGCCGCCCTATCAATCGCGCGGCGCGTGTTCGCAGAACCGCGCGTTGCAGCGTACGAGGCGCTTGGAGCGTATCCACTGCTGTATTTCGGCGCCGACGCGCGTACGTTACAAGCGTTCGCACGGGGCGTGCTCGGCCCGTTGCGCGCCTACGACGAATCGCATCAAACCGAACTCGAGCGCACGCTGCGCACCTATTTCGAAACCGGCGAGAATCTCAAAGTTGCCGCGGCGCGCTTGAACGTGCACCGGCACACCGTCTTATATCGTTTGCGGCAGATCGGCGAGATCTGCAGTCGCTCTTTGGAGAACCACCATGACCAACTGGCGCTACGCGTAGCGATTGCCGTCGATGCACTCTACACCGCCTGAACGCCGTCGCGCTACCGGCAAGCGCGATGTGCTCAAACTCGCCGCCGAAGGCGACGTGCGCTTCGTGCGCTTGGCCTTTGCCGATATTCTCGGCGTCAGCAAAAACGTGTCGATTCCGGTTGGCGAGTTGGAAAACGCGCTGGCTGGACGCGTAACGTTCGATGGCGGATCGATCGACGGGTTCGTGCGCGGCGAGGAGCTGGATATGCAGCTCAAGCCCGATCCGGCGACGTTTGCGATCTACCCGTGGTCGACCGCAAACGGTCGTGAAGCGCGGCTCATTTGCGATATCGCGATGCCAGATGGCGTTGCATTCGAAGGTTGCCCGCGCACGACGCTGCGCCACGCGCTCGAAGCATCGGGAACGCTGGCCACCGTTCGCACCGGCGTCGAGGTAGAGTTTTTCTTATTCGCGCGGCGCGCCGACGATCAACCGTCGACCGAGACTGCCGACGTCGGCTCGTACTTCGATTTCTCGCCCAACGACCGCGGTGAGGAAGCGCGCAATGCGATCGTCGCTGCGCTCGGCGCGATGGGTGTTCCCGTTGCGTCGGCCCACCACGAGCATTCGCCGGGACAGCACGAGATCGACGTGCGCCACGACGATCCGCTATCGACCGCCGATTCGATCATGACGCTGCGCACCGTCGTCAAACACGTTGCCGCCGGCTTCGGGTTGGACGCGACGTTCATGCCCAAACCGCTGGAAGACCGCGCGGGAAACGGATTGCACGTCGACTTTGCGCTCGACGGCGAACCCAATTCGGGCGCGACGCCGCACGTCGTCGGAGGCTTGCTCGAACACGCGCCGGCCACTACGGCGGTCTGCAATCCGACGGTCAATTCGTACAAACGTTTGGTAGCCGCGTGGGACGCGCCGATCTACACGGTGTGGTCGGAACGCAGCGCCAACGCGATGGTGCGCGTTCCGCCCGCGCAAGATCCGCCGCGCGTTGAGATGCGCAGCCCCGACCCGGCGTGCAATCCGTATCTCGCGTTGGCCGTGCTGATCGGTGCGGCAGCCGACGGTATCCGCAAACGCACGCTGGCTGGTCCGCCGTTCTCCGGCTCGACCTACGATCTCAACGAGCGCAAACGCCGCGAGCTCGGCATCGGCGTACTGCCCAAATCGTTACGCCAAGCCATCGACGCACTAGATCTCGACCCGATCGTGCGCGCGTCGCTCGGCGATCACATCTATCACGCGTTCCGCGAAGCAAAACTCGCTGAATACGAAC
>DASXXU010000120.1:0-2103 GCA_036502885.1 Candidatus Tumulicola sp. | reverse complement strand
GCACGAGGCGTAACGTTTGGCCGACGAACGGCGCAATCGGTCCGGCGCGTCGCAGAGCATCGACTTGGGCGGCGCTGCGAATCGGTTCGGCAATCTTCGGCCCGGGATCGAAACGCACGTCGATGCCGAGCGCTTCGAGCGGCGTCATAATGTCGGCGAAGACGATCGCCGCATCCAGTTCGAAACGGCGCAGCGGCTGCAACGTGATCTCGGCCGCGATCGCTGGATCGCGGGTCATCTCCTCAAACGTCGCGCGGCGTTTGAACTCGCGATACTCCGGCAGATACCGGCCGGCTTGCCGCATGATCCAGATCGGCGCTCGCGCGCCATCGACGCCCCGCGCGGCTTCAAGAAACGATGTCACGTCTTTGGGACCATCGATGCGATAACGTAGCGCGGGATCCAGTCCTCGAAGAACGCGCGCCACGTGGGAAAGTTTTGATAGTTCCCCGCCGCGAGCATCACCGTCGCATCCAAGTCGGGCAGCACCGCGATGATCTGTCCGCCGTTGCCTTGCGCCATGTATTCGCGATAGACTTTACCGCCAACGAGCGGATGGAACAGGTGCCAGGTGTACCCGTAGTCGTGGCCGGGTGCGAACGGCGACGCCGGAAATCTCGCGTGGGTTCGCGACGACGTGTCCACCCATGCACGGCTCACAACGCGCCGGCCACGCCAAACGCCACCGCTGAGATAGACTTGGCCTAGCTTGAGCGCGTCGCGTGGACGCAGGTACATGCCGCCGCCCATGTAGGCGTCGCCGTCCGGCATCAGGTTCAAATAGTATTCGCGGATGTCGAGCGGTTTGGCGACGAAGCGGTCGAAAAAGTCGACCAGCGACAGATGCGAAACGTCGCGAATGATTCCGCCCAACAGATTGATGCCGATCGTGCAATAGACCGCGCTTCCATCGCCCGGCCGCGCCGCCATCGGCACGTCCAACGCGTACTTGTAATAATCGGTTTGCGCCGTCTGCGAATACATGCGGTCTTCGTTGCCGGGGGATGCGTCGTCGTTGTCATCGCAAGCAAGGCCGGAGTTCATGGCCGCCAAATCGCCGACCGTAATCTGTCGTTTCGCGGGTACGTCGTTTTGCACCGAACGATACTGCGGAAAAAACGACATCGCCGGCGCGCCTAACGACGGTCCTCCAAAACGATCGCGCGCGATGCCGAGCATCAATCCCGTAAAACTCTTTGAGGCCGACCGCAGATCGTGCGGCCGGTCCGGGCCAAAACCGTAGAAGTATTCGTCCAGAACCAGCTTGCCGTGGCGCGCCAGCAGCACGGCTTGTACCGACGGGGAACGCGGTGTTTCTACCGGCGCGTTTTCGATTCGATTGACGAGCAGCGCGATATCGGATTCTCGCACGCCGGCGGATGCCAGCGTGCCGACACTCCAGCCGTCGTCCAGCGGCAGCGGCACGCGATAGCTCCAGCTCGATACGGCGGGTGTCGCGGGGTAGAAACCCACCGCATCGTCGCGCGTTCTCCGGGTGAACGAAATCGCCCCGAAGTCTGGAACGTGCAGGTCGAGCCTCTGCGCTTGCGCGTCGTAGGCGCCGCGCAACGCGATGCTCGAATCGCGCGCGTCGACGAACGCTATCCCGGATGCGCCAGGATCGAGCACGAACGAATTTGCGAAGCCGACGTTGGCCTCGGGATTGCGCACCATCGCATGGACCGTCCCATCCGCGCTTTGGGAAACCAACAGATACACGGACACTGCGTCGTCGAGCGGGCGCACGTCGCCGCGCCAGACGCCGGGGGCGACGCGTCGCAACGCCACCGGGCTGGCATAGCCCGCGCCGCCGACCGTCGTTTCCGGCTGAATCCAGGTGCCGCCGATGCCCCCGAATCGTTCGATCCCCGAAAACGAGCCTTGACCGCCCGGAAGCGCGAGCGAAACGTTCGATCCGTCGCGCCGCACGTCGATCGCGTACCCGGCGATCGCCGCCCGCCACGGCAACGTTCGGCCGTCGATCGTCAGCGTGCCGCGAACCAGTGGGCCGAAGATCTTTTCGGCGCCCCACAAGCCGGCGAGCGCGGCCCCGTTCGAAGCGGTGGGTTGTGGTTGCGGCGCAGCGACCGCGGGTGCAGACGG
>DASXXU010000119.1:0-3329 GCA_036502885.1 Candidatus Tumulicola sp. | reverse complement strand
GCTGCCCAGCATAAAGAGATTGCCGGCGATCTCGAGTTGTGCGTGCGCGATCGTATCGCCCTCGCCCGGGTACACGACGTTTTCCGTGCAGCCCAAGACGGATGTGAGCCACGCGATGGCGGCGCGCGCGTTCTCGTATCGAACCGCCGGATAGATCGATTGTTTTACGTTCGTCGATGTCGTCATGCGAGTATCATACCTGGGCCCGCGGCCAGCGTCTTGGAAAAATGATCACGCCTCGGCGACGCTGGCCGAGCCTTCGTAACGCATAGCAGCCAAGAACTCGCCCGGTGTCATCCCTGCGAACTCCTCGAAATCCCGGTACAAATGCGCTTGGTCGAAATATCCGAGGTCGATGGCGGTAGCGCTCGGCGTCGCCTTGTTGCCGAGCGATCGTAAGGCCTGATGGAAGCGGACGATTCGCGCGAAGCGCTTCGGTGTAACGCCGAGTTCCTGACGAAACCGGTGCGCCAAACGCGGCCGCGTCAAGCCGGTCTGCGCGCGAAGCGAATCGATGCTTACGGCGCCACGTTCGCGCAGGATTGCCTCGGCTACATAGGTTACGGCGCTTTGCTCGAAGGGCGCCGCAACGCGTTCCAATATCCATCGGGCCGACGCTCGAACAGCCGCTTGCGCCCGGCCCGATTCGCCGGTCCCGGCCTCGACGGCGTCGTAGCAGCGTCCGCCCAAATCGCGCGCGACGGGTCCGAGAACCACTTCTAGATCGAGCGTTCCGCTGCCGAGTTCGGCCGCCGGAATCCCAAGTACGTCGCGTGCGCGGGCCGCACGAATTCGGATGCCGGCGACCCGGCAGCGCCCGGCGGGTGCGACGACGACGCCTGAAGCCGTGCGCAACCCGTTGACGCAGACCGACGGAAACGGACACGGAACGATGAGATCGCCGTCGCGGTGCGGCTCGTCGAGTTGCACGACGATTTCGATCGCACCATCCGGAAAAACGCGCTCGCGCGCGAGGGTCAGCGTGCCGTCAAAATACCAGAGGCGATCTACGGTCGCCCAGAGTGCGTGGGTCGGCGAGGGCTGCCAGTGCGCGGCCGTCCATCGGCCCAGCGCGGAATCACCGTGCTCGACCTTCGGAACGATCTGTTCACCGCTCAGCAGCATAGCGGGGGTGTTCGACGCAGCCGGCGTGCTCCCGGGCTCCGACGTGCATGCGCTTGCTTCCCAGGGAGACGTTGACGCCCGCACAAGTCGGTCGGCAAGGGGAGGGCGACTCAATGCGCTTTACGGGCTATTCTTACGCGGCCGCGACGGCGGTCTGCGCGCTGACGCTATCGGCATGTAGCGGAAACTCGATTCCGACGACACCGGGCGCGTCGGCAAACGCTACTACGATGCAAAACCAACTTCAGGGGCGGCCACAAACAGGTCAGGCCGCCGCCGTGTATGCGAGCGACTTCTTCGGAAAGTCGGTGTTCCGGTTCGTACGCAACTCGAACGGAACGTTGCAAACGCCGGCAGGCTCGTCGCTGGTGCTCGGTTACAACCCCGGTGCGATCGCGATCGCCGGCACCGGATCGTTGTTCGTAGCCGACGGGGACAGCGAATCGATCTACGTGTATGCAAAGGGCGCGAGCGGATACGCTTCGGCAACGCGCACGCTCATGCTGCCGTTCGTTCCGAACGCGGTGGCGGTCGACGGTGCGGGTTACGAATATGCCGGCGGTTTGACCAACGGTTACGTTGCCGTCTACAAACCCGGCGCCAAGGGCTCCGCCAATACGATCCAGCGAATCGCACTGCCGGACCGGCACCCGGATATCAACGGCTTAGCGCTCGATGCAAAAGGCAATCTGTACGTTTCGGATACCAACGAGATCAGCGAGTTCTCGACGCCGCGCACGAACCCGACGCTGGTTCGCGCGATCGTCGGCACCGGGGAGCAGAATTCGCCGAGCGGAATGGCGCTACAATCCGGCGAGTTGTACGCAGCAAATACCGGCGACAACAACATCCTTGCGTATTCGCCTACGGCGAATGGAAAGTCGGCGCCGGATCGCAGGATCTCGTCCAACGGCCCGGCGCTCATCGGCCCCAACGGGGTCGCGATTCACAACAACTTCTTGTATACCACCAGCGGAAACTCGTTTAATGGTCCGCCGTCGATCTTCGTGTTAAACGCGCGACAGGGTTCGCAAACACCGATTCAGGTCGTGACGGGTTCGTATCTATCGTCGCCGGTCGGAGTCGCGATCGGTCCGTAAGCGCTAGCGGCGGGCGCGGCGGCATAGGATACGCCGTCGCGCCACAGTAGAAACGCTAGATGTCGTTTCCACGCGTTGCCATGGCCGCGGTCGCGGCGTTGTGTACCACGGGCATAACCGCCCGCGGCTTCTCGCCGAATCAGATTGCGGCGGAAACTCAGAGCGAGTCGGTGGTCGCGGCGTCGCCTAACGAGGCCGCCGCCCGCGCCGACGAACTCGCGCTGGCGTCCTACGTCCACCGCATGGGAACGCCGGGCGACGAGCGCACCGCTCGATACGTGCGCGACGAACTTGCAAAGGCCGGCTTCGACGCCAAGATCGTCACCTACGTCGTTCCAATCGCGTGGCCGGTCGAGCAGCGCTTGACGCTGTTCGCGGGCACTTCGAGGGCGCGCAACATCTCGTTGTACGAGCCATCGGTTCCGTCGGACCCGTATTCGCAAAATCACGCCGCTATCGGCATCCCGTACTCGGGTTACAGCAACGATGGTGACGCGACCGGGCCGGTCGTTTACGCGAATCACGCGGTTGCGGCCGACTTCGATGCGCTCGCCGCGGCCGGCGTTAGCGTAAAGGGCGCGATCGTCGTCGCGCGTAGCGGCGGCGGCGCCTTGACGGCAAAAGCGTTTGAGGCTGCAAAGCGCGGCGCGGCCGCCGTTTTGGTTTTCAACGATCCGCTTACCAGCGGTTACTTTATGGGCGACACGTATCCGAAGGGTCCGTGGCGCCCCTTGGGGGGCGCCACTCGCAACACGATGACGTTTACCAACGACCCGGGCGACCCGACGGCGATCGGCATACCGGTCCCCGGCGCGCCGCACAAGCCGTTTTCGGCGATCAAACTTCCGTCGATTCCCGAAGCGCCGATCACCGGCGAGGTTGCGCGCCAGTTGCTCGAGCCCTTGGGCGGTCCGTTGGCATCGCCGGAGTGGCATCCGGGATTTGCATTTTCACAACATCTGGGCGGAGATGTGAAGGCCCGTTTCGTTCTGCGCAGCCGGCGCTTCTTCGGACCGATTTGGGACGTAATCGGAACGTTGCGCGGCAGCACCGATCAAACCGTTGTCGTGGGCAGTCATCGCGACGCGTGGACGTACGGATCGG
>DASXXU010000118.1:0-4272 GCA_036502885.1 Candidatus Tumulicola sp. | reverse complement strand
CAGTCGTTATCCACGACCTGCCTTCGACACTATGATCGCGCCACATTCCAAAGGAATCTGCTGCCAGTCTCTGACCCAGCGGGACGTCGCCGCGTTCGTTCAGCGTCCAGTGAAGCGCCGCCCGCCAATTGTCTAACTCTTCCTCGACGCGAATCCTGGAAAAAGCGCCTTTCGTATCGTAGGGGTCGCTCGCACTCCGTGGAGCGAGTTCGCAATAGACACGGGCATGGCGGTGCGAAAGCTTCACGCCTTCTCCGCGTTCGCGGAGTCCCTCTCGTGCATATTGGCGAAACGTCTCGAAAAGAAAGTAACGGGTCTCGCTGTATCCCGTATCGGATGTGATGAGCGACCTCTCGACCAGCGACCCAACGATTTCGAATACATCGTCAGGTCGGATTTGCTCGTCCTCGCATACGCGGGCCGCCGTTTCGAGGGTGCAGCCGCCGGCGAAAATCGAAAGGCGCAAGAACACAATACGTTCCCGTTCACCCAGAAGATTAAAGCTCCAATCGATAGCCGCGCGCATCGTCTGTTGCCTCGGTAACGCGGTCCGCGAGCCAAGGGTCAATATCCGATATCTGTCCCGTAAGCTTTCGACTATTGTTTTCAACGATAACTGACCGACTCGGGCGGCGGCCAGTTCGATCGCAAGCGGAATGCCGTCCAAGCGGCGGCAAATCTCGGCGACGAGCTGAACGCCTTCGTTCATCAGCTCGAATCGACTGTCGACCGCCCTTGCCCGGTCGCAAAATAGCGTTATCGCTCCAACCTTGCGCGCACCGGCAGTAGTTAATCGTTTGGCGACATCGGGCGACGGAACCTCGAGTGTTGGTAGTCTGTACGCATGTTCGCCGCCGGCGCGCAGCGCTTCACGACTAGTCGCCAAGAAACGTAGCTTGGGACACGCGTTTAGCAAAGCCTCAACTACGACAGCCACCTCGGCGATAACGTGCTCGCAGTTATCCAAAATGAAGAGCATCGATTTATTGCGCAGATTGGCCGACAATGTATCCAACAACGGGCGATTTGGAACCTCTTGAACCCCGGCTGCCGCAGCGATCGCTAGGACGACTTGCAAAGGATCGGTTATGGATGCTAATCCGACGAAGCGTACGCTCCTATGTTCTATTCCTTCAACGGACTCAGCGACGTGGAGCGCTGTCTGCGTTTTACCTACGCCGCCTGCACCAGTCAACGTCACCATCCGGTTGCTGCGGACCAGGGCGGCGATTTCAGCGACCTCGCGATCTCGTCCGACGAAGCTGTCGAGCGAGAATGGTAAGCTTGCAAAGCTCGGGCCCTCCCAAGGGCCGACCGTGACCGGCCGATTCGCACGGCCGGCCGATGATAACGTCGCGGCAAACTCAAACGCATGCCGCTCGGTTGCATCCAGTTCTAACGCTTGGGACAGGAGCGCCACCGTGTCGCGGCGCGGACTTCGGCGGGTTCCTCGCTCGAGCGATCCAAGGCCGTTGACGCTGATTCTCGCCCGTTCGGCGAGCGCTTCTTGAGAAAGCCCGGCGTTCAGCCTGTGGCGCCGCAAGAGCGTCGCGAAATCAGGCGAGCCTCGAGATTGCTCTTCTTGCTCCATTGCCGGCTGCCTTCGGTCCGCCCAGACCTGTACCCTTACGGTCAGCCTGCGTCTAATTACACGATCCGCGTCGCACCGTTCCCTAAGATAAACGCATGCGACGGTAGCGACGAGGAATAGCAACATATAGCGCGCCGATGCGCCCACCCGCTAGAAATCGACGGCAGCGCGGTTTACTGATTACGCTTTCTGTTCGGCGAGCGCTACGATCCGCGACGCCATATTTCCGAAAATAAATGCGTGAAACGGAACCGCCAAATACCAATACAGAAATCCTGAAAGGCCGCGCGGCTCGAAAAACGCGGTTTGCCGCAGGCACGTGCGGCCACCTCCGATATCTTCGGCATCGAACTCGAGCCAGGCGCGCCCGGGCAGTTTCATCTCGGCGCGCAGGCGCAGTAGACGACCGCGCTCCAGCGCATCGACGCGCCAGAAATCGACCGCGTCACCCACGCGTATGTCGGTTTCGCTCCTCCTTCCGCGGCGCAAGCCGACGCCCCCAATGGCACGGTCTAACCAGCCGCGCACCCGCCATAATCCATCGCCGTACAGCCAGCCCTTCGAGCCGCCGAGCCTCGTAAAGACTGACGCAACCGCGCCCGGAGTCGCATTAGCGATGCGCTCGCGCCGATCGATCAGCATGCCGTCGCGAGGGCCCGCAAACGACCCCGGCAGTTTGCGAACGTCGAACGCGTCGAACCATGTGGTTTCCGGCCCGCTTGTGCGATAACGGTCCAACGCGTCCATAACCGCTCGCTCGAAGCCGACCGGCCGGATTTGCGCGAAGTCGCGCTTGGCCGCGTCGTTGCGGACGACTACTTCGTTGTGCAAGCCCAGGATCAACGGCTGAGCAAGACGAGCCGAAATCGGCGTGACGAGATGCACCCAATACGACGACAGTTTGGGTGAAAAGAACGGAACGATAATGATCGCGCGGCGCAGACCGCGCAGTCGAGCGTAGCCCAGCATCATATCGCGGTATGTCAGAATATCGGCTCCGCCGATCTCGTAGATACGTGAATCGCCGCTGAGCAGATCTAGGACCAGTAGGAGGTAGCGTAGTACGTCGGCGACGGCGATGGGCTGACACCGCGACAGCGCCCAGCGTGGTGCGATCATCATCGGCAATCGTTCGGTGAGATAGCGCAGCATTTCGAACGAAACGCTACCCGCCCCGATGATCATCGCAGCACGGAACTCGATCGTTTCGACCCCGCTCTTGCGCAAGATCTCTCCGACTTCGTGCCGGCTGGCAAGGTGACGCGACAATTGCGCATCGTCGTCGCCTAACCCACCGAGATACACGATGCGCCGGACGCCGTTTTGGCTGGCGACCCTGCCGAAGAGTTCCGCGGCAACCCGATCGCGCTCGCCGAAGCGGCGCGAATCGCTCATCGAGTGAACGAGATAGTAAGCGACGTCCACGCCCTTGAGGGCAGCGCGCAAGCTCGCCTCTTCGAATACGTCGCCTTCCACGACCTCGGCTCCCTCGAACCGGCCGGCAAGTCGTTGCGCGTCACGCGAAAAGCATCGCACCCCGTGGCCGGCTTCGAGCAAGCGCGGCACCAATAAGCCGCCAATATAGCCGGTAGCACCGGTGACCAGAACGTTCACGACGTGCGATACATACCCAGTTTTGCGCACGGCCGCTACCAACCGGGCGTCGAAGCCGTCGAAACTCGTTCGAACGCACCGCTCGAAGCACCCGAGGGCACGCGCGAAAGCGTCTGCCCTCCTTATGTAACGCGGTACGGGATGTAACGTGCTACGGGTCGACGTTGATCGCGACGCGAGTGTGGGCGTCCGACCGCGCGTGCGGAAGGACGCGTTCGCGAATGGCTGCACGCACCAGTGCGGGCTTTAGCGTTGCGATCGCAAGGCGATAGCGCCATTCACGGTTCAGGCGGGCGATCGGATACGGCGCCGGGCCGAGCACATCGGTTCCCGCAATGCCGCTCAACAGTTCGCCGTAGCGGCGCGCGGTCGACAACGCCAACTCACTATTGCGCGAAATCACGCCGAGGTAGACCAATCGCCGCGCCGGTGGAAACCCGGTTGCGGCACGCTGGTCGAGTTCGCCCTTCGCAAAACGCTCGTAATCGTGGGCGGCGGCGGCGACGATCGCCGGATGCTGCGGGGAGAACGTCTGCACGATCGCCTCGCCCGGACCGGCGCGTCCGCTGCGGCCGCACAGTTGCGAGATGACACTAAAGGCGCGCTCCGACGCGCGAAAATCCGGTGCGTTGAGCCCGATATCGGCCGCCACGACGGCCGCCAACGTCACCGTTGGAAAATCGAGGCCTTTGGCGACCATCTGCGTGCCGACCAATACGTCGCCGGCCTCCTCGAACTCCGTTAGAACGCGTGCGTGGTCGCCGACGCGGGTCGTCGTGTCCGAATCCATTCGCACGACGTGCGCCTGCGGAATTATCGCCCGCACCTCTTCGACCACGCGCTCCGTGCCGACGCCGTATTCATGAATCTCACTCGAACCGCACTCCGCGCAAATCTGGGGGACGATCGTTTGATAGTCGCAATAATGACAGCGCAGTAAACCTTCGCCACCATGCGACGCAAGTGAGACAGTGCATCGCGGGCAACGCGGTACGGTTCCGCAGCTGCGGCAAAGCACGAACGCGCCGCTGCCGCGCCGGTTGACGAACAAGACGCTCTTCTCTTTG
>DASXXU010000117.1:0-11735 GCA_036502885.1 Candidatus Tumulicola sp. | reverse complement strand
GGGTCGAACCGCGCCCGTTCATCGTGCGGCAAGTCGTACGCAACGGCGTGCCCGCCAGCGTGTTCGAATCCTCGGCGCTGTCGAACCCGGTATCGGCGGCGGCCGCCGCGAACGTTACGGCAATGATGGTAGCCGTGGTGGAGCGCGGTACCGGAACGGTGGCAAAACTGCCGCACGTCACGGTCGCCGGAAAAACCGGGACCGCCACCAACCCGCTGGGACGTTCCCACTCGTGGTTCGTTTGCTTTGCGCCGGCGCAAAATCCGCGCGTCGCGGTAGCGGTCGTCGTTGAGAACGTCGGATACGGGGCAACCTATGCCGGACCGATCGCTCGCGACGTGCTATCGACCGCTTTGCAAAGTTCCGGGAGCTAACGGTGGTGGAAGAACGCATCTTCAACAACCGCTACAAGCTAGATAAAAAACTCGGCGAAGGCGGTATGGCGACGGTGTATTGCGGCATCGATACCGTGTTGCGCCGGCGGGTCGCGATCAAAGTGTTGCGCGAGCAATACGCCGCCGATCAAGAGTTCGTACGCCGCTTCTATCAAGAGGCCGAATCGGCCGCGCGGCTTTCGCATCCGAATATCGTCAACACTTACGACGTCGGCCACGAAGGCGATGCCTATTACATCGTCATGGAGTTGGTCGATGGGCCGTCGTTGGCCGATATCATCGCGGGCGACGGAAAGCTGCCCGAACCGGTCGCGCTCGACTACGCGATTCAGATCGCCAGCGGCTTAGCGTACGCTCACCGCTCCGGTTTACTGCACCGCGATATAAAGCCGGCCAACATCCTGGTGACCAAGGACGACGTCGTGAAGTTGTCCGATTTCGGGATCGCGCGCGCGGTTTCGACTCAGACCATGGCGTTAACGAAACCTGGCCTAGTGATGGGAAGCGTCTATTACATTTCGCCCGAACAAGCGCAAGGCCACGACCTTCACGAAACGTCGGACTTGTATAGTCTGGGCGTGGTGTTGTATCAAATGCTCACCGGTCAGCTTCCGTATTCGGGCGAGTCGCCGGTAACGGTAGCGCTCAAACATATCGGCGATCCGGTCCCGACCGTACCAGCCGGGCGATTGGGCGTTAGCCCTGCGCTGGCTGCGATCGTCAATCGACTGCTGCAGAAGCGTCCCGAGAATCGCTTCACTTCGGCGGCCGAACTTGCTACGGCGTTGCGCGAAGCCCGCGAACGGCCGAGCGTCGCCGGTTTCCGCATTTCGGATGACGCGCCGACGCAGCCGATGAACGCGGCCCGCCCGTTGCCGCCGCGCCGCTCGCCGATGCCCGATCGCGCGGCTGAAGAAGGCGGCGGACGCCGGAACTACGCCGGAACGATCGCATTATTGCTAGTCTTCCTAGCGATCGCAACCGGCGCGGGATACTACTTTTTCGGTCGCCCCTTGCCTTCGCTCAAACAGTCGGTTGCGGTCGCGGATTTCACCAACATGAGCGATGCCCAAGCGCAACAGACCGCCGTCAACGCCGGTTTGCGCGTGCGATTCTTGAAGAGTCCGAGCGATACGGTCGCGATGAACCACGTGATCCGGCAAAACCCCGCCGCCGGTGCGAAGGTCGATCCCAACTCACTGGTCGAGTTGGTCGTCAGCAACGGAAAATCGACGGTCGGTTTGATGGACGCGCGCGGGTTTACCGGGGTGGACGCGCAGCGCATTCTGCAGCGTGCCGGATTTGCGGTAACCGTGGTGCGCCAATTCGACAATACGCTCAAGGATACGGTCATCGATCAAAAGCCCGCGCCCGGTACGCAAGTTCCGCAGGCCAGCCGCATCACGCTGATCGTTTCGGACGGTCCGAAACCGATAGAAGCGCCAAAGTTCGTGGGCCTGACATCGGGTAAGGCGCAAGCGCTGGCGGCCAAGTTGGGCATCACGCTGAACTTGACGCAACAAACGATCTCCGGCGTTCCAGCCGATACGATCGCCTCGCAAAACGTGGCGGCGGGTCAACAACTTGGGCCGGGGCAAGCTGTTTCGGCGGTCGTGAGCACTGGCGAACAAGACGTTCCCGCGCAGGCGACCGGCACATCGACCGTCGCGGTGCCGGATCTCGTCGGCCGCTCGTATCAAGACGCGGTCGCCGCGACCACCGGGGCCGGCTTTAGCGCGCGCATGCAGTTCCAAGTGCAGGCAAACCTTCCGCAAAATCGTCCGATTGCGGTCGTCGCGCAGGATCCCGTGGCCTCGTCGCAGTTGACGCCCGGCGCGCCGATCACCATTACCATTGCGGTTTCGGGCGAAGTCCCCGACACCGAAGGCATGCCGGCCGAACAAGCTAAAGCGACGCTGTTGAGTTACGGCTACACGATCGGACACGTGCAGTACACGAACAATGCCGGCGCCGGCGGGCGCGTCGTCGGCACCGATCCGGCCGTGGGCACGGCGTTGCCGCCCGGCTCCGGCGTGACGTTGATCGTCAACGGCACCGCCCCACAATAATCGCGTGCGCGTATTAGGCATCGATCCGGCGTTGCGAACGACCGGTTACGGCGTCGTAGAAGGCGATAGCAAGCGTATGCGTCTGATCGAGGCCGGCGTGGTGGCGCCGCGTCCGCGGGACACCCTCGAGCGGCGTCTCTGCGAATTGCACGCCGGCATCGCGGATGTCATCGCGCAAACGCAACCCCAATCGATCGTCATCGAGGAACTGTATACGACGTATCGCAACCCCGGGACCGCGATTCTGATGGCGCACGCACGCGGTGTGTTGTGTTTGGCGGCCGCACAGGCCGGAATCGTCGTGCACTCGATGGGCCACGCGTACGTCAAGCGCGCGTTAACCGGGTCCGGCAGCGCACGCAAAGGGCAAGTGAACGCGATGGTGACACAATTGCTGGGCCTACGGAAAGCTCCCGAACCCGAAGACGTGTCCGACGCGCTGGCCCTCGCCCTAGCGTTCGTCAACATGTCGCGTTAACGCCGCGCATGTTTACGCGCATCGAAGGACCGTTAATCGAGCGCACGCGCGAGGGTGCGGTCATCGCGGCGGGCGGCTTGGGTTACGAAATTCTCTTGCCGCCCTGCATCGCCGAGAAACTTCCGACCGAGCCGGGCGCGCCCGTGACGCTCGAGATCTACTCGGTGTTGAATATGGACGGTAACAGCGGCCGCTTCACCTACTACGGTTTCACCAATGCGATCGAGCGCACGTTCTTCGAATCGCTGTTGAGCGTCGCTTCAATCGGGCCGAGATCGGCCGCCCGCGCCTTCTCGCAACCGATGTCGGTAATCGCGGGTGCGATCGATCGCGGCGACCATGCCTTTCTCAAAACACTGCCGGGTATCGGGCAACAGAAAGCGCGCGATATCGTCGCCAAGCTGCAAGGTAAAGTGACCAAGTTCTTGCTGATTCAAGATGCACCGCAAGCGACGCAGCCACCGATTCCCGACTTCGCCGACGAAGCCTTAGCCGTACTCTTGCAGCTCGAATACCGGCGCGCTGAAGCCGAAACGATGATACGCGAGACGCTCGCGACCGACGCGTCGATCGCCGATGCGGAACGTCTGCTGGCGGAGATATACCGCCGCAAGTCGTCGAAAACGTCGGAATGACCGAACGCGACGCGCGCAAACGCCTGCTCGGTCCCGACGACGCCGAACGGGTCGTCGACCCGCAGGACACGCTCGAAGACGAGGTTTACGGTGCGAGCCTACGGCCGCGAACGTTCGCCGACTACGTCGGCCAGGACGTCGTCGTCGAGAACTTGCACATCTCGATCGACGCTGCAAAGCGCCGCGGCGAACCGCTGGAGCACGTGTTGCTGTACGGTCCACCCGGGCTAGGAAAGACGACCCTCGCGGCATTGGTAGCGCGCGAAATGGGCGCGAACTTCCGCCCGACCAGCGGGCCCACGCTCGAAAAGCCCAAGGATCTCGTCGGGATATTGACCGCATTGGAAGACGGCGACGTTCTTTTCATCGATGAAATTCATCGGCTCGGCCGCGTTGTCGAAGAGTTTCTGTATCCGGCGATGGAGGATTTTCAGATCGACTTCGTCGTCGATCGGGGCGCGTACGCCAAAACGCTAAAGTTGCCGCTCAAACGTTTCACGCTGGTCGGTGCGACAACGCGTGCCGGAATGTTAACGGCGCCGCTGCGCGAGCGCTTCGGGATCGTGCATCATCTCGATTACTACGCGCCCGAACAATTGGAACGCATTTTGAAGCGTTCGGCTGCGGTGTTGGGCGTCGAGATCGAGAACGATGGGGCAGCGACGATCGCCGCGCGCAGCCGCGGAACGCCGCGCGTTGCAAACCGCTTATTGCGCCGGGTGCGCGACTACGCCGAAGTGCGCGCCGGCGGCCGCATCACTTCCGACGTCGCGCAGGAAGCGCTGGCGCGCGAAGGCGTCGACGAGCTCGGACTCGACCGCTTGGATCGCGGATTCTTGCGCACCATTTTGGACCAATATGGCGGTGGTCCGGTCGGCATGGGCGCAATCGCCGCGACGCTCACCGAAGATGCCGAGACGCTCGAAGACGTCGTCGAACCGTATTTGCTCAAACAAGGCTTCGTGATTCGCACCGCGTCCGGACGACGCGCCACCGATGCGGCCCGCCGGCATCTAGGCGTGACTTTGCCCGCTGCCTCGCAACAACGGTTATTGTGAGCCTGTCGCGTACCAGGTTTTTGGGGTTAGCGGCGGCCGCGTGCGCGCTCCCGCTACGCGTGCGAGCGCAAGACGAGTTCGATCCGGCAAGCAACAGCAAACGCCCGGCCTTGCGCGTACTGCTGGGCGCGGGGGACGCAACGCCGGCACCCGGCGGGTTTACCTTCCGTGGACGGGTGTACCGCGGAACGTACGAGGTTCTGCCGAGCAGCGAGGTCGTGAACATCGTCGATCTCGAGCAATATCTGTACTCGGTCGTTCCACACGAGATGCCGCCATCGTGGCCGCAACCGGCGCTGCAGGCGCAAGCCGTGTGCGCGCGCACGTACGTGTTGCAACGAAGCGACCCGCGGCGCGCGTACGATTTGGTCCCCTCGGAAGCCGATCAAGTGTACGACGGCTTGTCGAGCGAAACGCCGGCTGGGCGAAACGCCGTCGACGCGACCGCCGGTCAAGTTATAAAGTACGGCAACGCCTACGCGCAGATCGCGTATTCATCGTGTTGCGGCGGCCACACCGAATCGTCGGCCGAAGCCTGGACCGGTGGGGCAGTGTTACCGTACCTGGCCGGCGTGGAATGCACGTACTGCTCGGCGTCGCCATACTACCGTTGGGAAACGATGCTCGACATGGACGACGTCGTACGCGCCTGCGGCGCTCGTTTGCAGTCGATCGGAACGGTGCAATCGGTGCGCGTATCGTCGGTCGATCCGAGCGGCCGCGCGCGCGCGTTCGATTTGAGCGGCGATTCCGGTACCGTCACGATCAAGGGCGCGGCATTCAGGCTGTTGCTGGGTGGACGAGTGCTACGCAGTTTGCTGGTAACGTCGATCAAACAAGAACAGAATCCGCTATCGCTGTGGTTTGAAGGCGGCGGCCTAGGACACGGCGTTGGGATGTGTCAGTGGGGCGCGCGCGGACTAGCACAGCAAGGACGCTCTGTAACCGACATCGTGGCGTGGTATTTCCCTGGAACCTCCGTCGCAGCCGCCTGACGAACGCCGCAGCGACTCCTATCGCTACGAGCTGCCGCAAGAGCTGATCGCTCAGCATCCTGCCGAACGGCGCGACGAAAGCCGCCTGCTGGTGCTCGACGGGGATCGCATCGATCACGCACGATTTCGCGATTTGCCGGAATATCTACGCGCCAACGACGTGTTGGTCCTGAACGAAACGCGCGTGATCGCGGCACGTTTGTTTGGCACGCGCGAGTCCAGCGGGGGGCGCGTCGAATTGCTGCTACTGCATCCGGCGAGCTCGGCCCGGTACGATGCAACGGCGGTGCGCTGGATCGCGCTGGCGCGCCCGGCGCGACGTTTGCGCGTTGGCGAAGGCGTGCGATTCGAACCTTCGGGGCGCGCCGTCGTCGTTGCGGAGCTGGATGACGGAGCGCGGGAAGTAGCGTTCGATCTAGACGAGCCGTTCGCGCAGTTCCTCGAGCGTGCCGGACGCTTGCCGCTCCCGCCGTACGTGCATGAGGATTCTGCGGGGAATCGCGAGCGATATCAAACAGTGTTCGCGCGGGTACCCGGAAGCGTGGCCGCTCCGACGGCGTCGCTGCACTTCACGCCCGAGTTGCTGACGCAGATCGAAGCGCTGGGCGTGTCGCTTGCGCGCATCGTGCTCGACGTCGGGCTCGGAACGTTTCGTCCGATGACGGCCGAACGCATCGACGGGCACCGGATGCACGCCGAAACCTATGAGGTGCCGGCTGCGGCGGCCGGAGCGATCGCCGCCGCGCGAAACCGCGGAGGCCGCATTATCGCCGCAGGGACGACCGTCGTGCGCGCCTTGGAAAGCGCGGCCGGCGAAGACGGTAGCGTAGCGACCGGCGAGGGCAGCACGAGCTTATTCATCACGCCGGGTTATCGATTCCGAATCGTCGACGCGCTTATCACAAATTTTCATTTGCCGCGGTCGAGTTTGCTGGTGCTCGTCAGCGCTTTCGCGGGGCGCGACCGCATCCTAGGAGCATACGCGCGAGCGGTACGCGAACGTTACCGGTTCTTTTCTTTCGGAGATGCCATGTTTGTGGTTCGGGAGGGCTCGACATGAGGTTGCGAATGCTCGGCGCGACGCTCGCGGTGATCGTCGTTACGTGCGGAGGGAGCGGTGCGCCGGCGTGGGCAGCCGAGCAACCCGTACAAACGGACCGAACGTGCCTCTCCGTCGCCCAAGCGAACGCGATCGTGCGCGCCTTACCGCAATCGACCGTCCGCAAGGTGGCCTCCGAGGATGCGTCGTTCAAAATATCGCCGCAAGGTTCCACGCTCCTAATCGGCATCGGAACGTCGAAGACGGCGGAAGTAACCGTGGTCGCTTCCCGGGGCGGTTTAACGTGTTTGCAGGTTCCCAAAAGCGCCCACATCGGTGGCTTGGCTGCTTTGAAAGCTAGCTACGTACTGGCGTACCGCGATGCTATCTCGTATCGGTCGCAGCATCCGTGGCCCGGCGATCGCGCCGATGTAGCGGCGCCCGAAGCGAGCGTCATCCTTGCTACATACGGTTCCTACCAACTGGTTATGTTTAGCGACCAAGTAAGGAGGACGGATGCCGCCGGCAAGGCGCGCTTGGGTTGCGGCGGGGTCGAATACTACCGGATCAACGCGGTCCAAGGCGAGGTCCGCCGTTTTAACGGTTGCGTCGAGGGCGGCGTGCCGAGCCTGCCGCGGTTGTCGCAACTGCCCCAGTAGCGCGTTGGCCTCCCCGAACGGAAAACATTTTCGGGCCCTTGTCGAATTTGCGGAGGGCCGTTCGACGTGTAGGTAGCCAGCAGCTAAACGTAAGGAGATACACATGCGATTTATGGTGATCGTTAAGCCGGGACGGCGCGACTACGAGGACGGCGTGCTACCCTCAGCGGCCGAACTTGAAGCGATGGGGCGCTTCAACGATGAGTTGACGAAAGCGGGCATGATCGTCGCGCTCGACGGCCTGCAACCGACCTCCAAGGGCTCGCGCATACGCTACCAACAGGGAAAGAAGCCGGCGGTTATCGACGGCCCGTTTACGGAAACGAAAGAGCTGATCGGCGGCTTCTGGATTCTGCAGGCAAAGTCGAAGGACGAAGTGGTCGCGTATATGCAACGCGCGCCGTTCCATGATGGCGATGAAGTAGAGATTCGCCAAATTTTCGAGCTGGAAGACTTCGGAAACGTACTCACGCCCGAGACGAAGGACAGCTGGGTGCGACGCCGCGAGCAGCTGGCGCCAAACGCGTAACGCCGGGCCGTTCACGTGACCGGGCCGGAGCAAACGCGCCGCACGATCGAGACCGTTTGCCGAATCGAATCGGCAAAGCTGATTGCCGGCTTGACGCGGTTCGTTCGCGACGTTGGGTTCGCTGAGGAACTCGCCCAAGACGCGTTCGTCGCGGCGCTCGAGCAATGGCCGGGGTCAGGCGTCCCGGACAATCCGGCCGCTTGGCTGATGACCGCGGCAAAGCGTCGCGCGATCGACCGGATGCGCCGCGACGCGCGACTCGATCGCAAATATTCCGAGTTGGAGGGCGGCAAGCCGGCCGTGCAAGGCACGCGTGACGACGCCCTCGATGCTGTCCTCGAAGCGATCGACGCGGACCGCGACGATCGGCGGATCGACGACGACCTCCTTCGCCTAATTTTCATCGCCTGCCATCCGATACTCTCGGCGGAAGCGCGCGTCGCGCTCACGCTGCGTCTTCTGGGGGGACTGACCACCGATGAAATCGCGCGCGCGTACCTCGTTCCGGAAACGACCGTTGCGCAACGCATCGTGCGCGCTAAACGTACGCTGACCGCTGCCCGCGTTCCGTTCGAAATTCCAAGTGCAGACGATCGGCGCGTACGCGTGGCATCGGTTCTCGAGGTGATCTACCTGATCTTCAACGAGGGTTATGCCGCGACGGCGGGCGACGAATGGATGCGGCCCGCGTTGTGTGAGGAAGCGCTTCGTCTCGGTCGCACGCTCGCTGCCCTCGTTCGAGACGATTCGGAAGTCTACGGACTGGTCGCGCTGATGGAACTGCAGGCCTCGAGGATACGAGCGCGCACGACGGCCAACGGCGATCCTGTCACGTTGCTCGATCAAGATCGCGCGAGCTGGGATCATTTACTGATCGGCCGCGGGCTGGCCGCGCTCGAAAGCGCAAAACGTTTGGACGCTCCGCTAGGCTCGTACGCGCTGCAAGCTTCGATCGCGGCCTGTCACGCGCGCGCTACCGAAGCACCAGCGACCGATTGGGTGCAAATCGTGGCGCTGTACGACGCCCTCGCCGAACTGGTCCCGTCACCGATCGTCGACCTCAACCGTGCGATCGCAATTGGAATGGCGTATGGTCCGCAAGCCGCACTCGAGATCGTCGAGGGGCTCGCCGGCGAGCCATCAATGCGCTCGTATCACCTGGTGCACAGCGCCCGCGGGGATCTGCTGTTTAAGCTGGGTCGCGCAGCCGAAGCGCGTACGGCCTTCGAACGCGCTGCTGCTCTGACGCGCAACGCGCGCGAGCGAGCGCTGCTCTTGGGCCGAGCGCACGTGTCGCCGAATTAATCCGGTTCCCCGGCCTCTCGTTTGGCGGCCTCGAACTTGGCTCGAACTTCCTCCGGCGCCCGAGCGGCCATTCGATCCGCTACGAATTGCGTTACCTCGGCTTCGTGGTGCTTCTCGGCGATCTCGATGACCTGACAGAGCGATTCGTTCAACGCATCGCGGAATACCATCGATGCCGGCAGGCCGTCGTTCTCGGTCCCGAGCCACGACAGGCGGCCTCTATAGCCGCGTAGGTGATGCCGCAATGCTTGGATAGCTAGAAGAAGCGCCTGCATCGCATCGACGCCGCGCGCCGGCTGAAGATCGAAATCGTCGAGTCCCTTGATTTCGTATTCGCAGTCGTAGTCTTCGCCGGATTTAACCGGCCGCCGAATTCGAATCGTCACCTTGTAGCTGCCGTCGAGCAGCAACGAACGCGATGCGATGACCTTTTGCTTGGATTTCTGTTTGCTCATACTGTTACGGCTCCGGGCTGGGTGCGACGGTGACGGTAGAGGCGTGCGTGTACCACACCAATCCGGGCGGTGCGTTGCGTTGCTTGCGCACGTGTTTGCGATGGGTGTAGTCGACCGCGACGCTACCCGAAGCTTTGCCTTTGGAATAGAACGCGGCTAAGGACGCGGCCGAACGGATGTCGTGGTCGGACGGTTCTGAACGGTCGTCGCGCGCCAGCACCACGTGCGCGCCCGGGATGCCGCGCGTGTGAAACCATAGATCTTCCGGCCGCGCGATGCGAAACGTAACGTCGGCATTTTCGGTCGGCGACCGTCCGACGACGATGCGCGACCCCGCATTCGTACGGAATTCGAGCGGAACGCGCTTGCGCTTGCGGACGGGCGTTTCGGAACGGCGCTGCGACTGGCGGCCATCGAGCAGCGACGCGGCCGATTCCACGTCGGAGACATCTTCGGGCGAGGCGCGTTCGGCTTCCCACGCGAGCTCGTCGACGGCGCCAATCGCGGCACGGACTTCGCCTTCGCGACGTTCGATGTGCGGAAGGGCCGCGCCGAGCTTCTTGTAGCGCGCAAACATCTTCACGGCGCGTTCTTTCGCTTCGTCGCGTTCCGCCGGCTCGAGATCGTGCAGCGTCGCGTAGATCTCTTCGCCTTGTGCCCGCAACGATTCGCGTTCGCCGGCTTGGGCACGTTTGTTCGCAAGCGCCTGCATCTCGCCGTGGAGTTTGTTGGCGCGCTCGCGCAAGCGTTTGAGCAGGGCGTCGCGCCGCCGCGACTCGGTTTCCCGTTTTCCGCCGGCCGCACGTTCGTTGCGCCATTCTTCGAGGGCCTCGATCAGCGAAGCTTGGCGCGAACACTCTGCATCCTGTAGTGCCGGCAACGCAAGCAAATGCGCCTGGATCAGGGCACCGTTTCGCCGGTAGACGTACAGCTCACCGGGATCGTCGGCGCCGACGGCGCGTTCGAAATCGGCCGGCGAGACGCCGCCGTCGCGTAAGGCCTTGGGAATCGATCCCGGGTTGGGCGGAAGCGGCGGAAGCTCGTAGGGCAGTCCGGCCTGTACGCTGCGTCGCGCATTCTCGGCGGGCGAAAATTCCTTGGCGGCCGCGACGACGGTGTCGCGTTTTACCAGGACGATATTGCCGAACCGGGGGACCAGCTCGGCGTAAACGTCTAGCTCGTCCCCCACCCCAAACCTCGAACGCGAGGAGAAGGTGAAGCGTAGTACGCGGTCCCCATGGCGGGCCTTTACCGCAGTCAGGACCGAGCCGCGGAGCGATGTCGCCAGCGCCCTCACAAACCCCGGCTCGACTAGAATGCCGAGCTCGCCGTCCTCGATCGTGACCGCCGGCGGCGTCCCGAACGGATCGAACACCAGCAGCCGCGAAGCGGCGCCGCGCTTGAGCACGATCGCCACGCGACCGTCGGGCAGCAGACCGGCATCGGTGAACTTGCCGCCGCGCAAACGTGATTCGAGCTCGCGCCCGAGGCGGCGAACGAGCAGCCAATCGGTGACCACGGCGCAGCAGGTTCGGTTCGCATTAGCAGGTTTCCGGGGCGGAATTTCTGAATCGAACGGGCTGACCTTGACTAGGAAGCGTGCGTGATCGTCGGACCGGGGCTGCTTTTTGTGGTATCCGGTCCTTCGGGTGCCGGTAAAGACACGCTCGTTGAGGCGTTGCTCGGAACGGTACCCCGGCTTCGCTATTCGATCTCGGCCACAACCCGGACGCCTCGTCCGGGCGAGCGGGACGGAGAACACTATTTCTTCGTTACCAAGGAAGAGTTCGATTCTCGATGTAGCGCTGGGGCGATGCTCGAGATGCGCGAGTATAACGGCAACCTTTACGGCACCCCACGCGATTACATCGAACAGACGATCGCGGGCGGTGACGATGTCATTCTTAAGCCCGAGGTCAATGGTGCGTTAGCCATCAAGGCGGCGTATCCGGAAGCGGTCCTGATTTTCATCGTACCCGACCGGTTTTCGCATCTACGCGAGCGCTTGCTCGCGCGGCGAACCGAAACGAACGAAGAGATCGCGAGCCGTTTAGCCATCGCGCATCAGGAGATGGGGTCGATCCGGCGATTCGACTACATCGTGGTCAACGAACAAGA
>DASXXU010000116.1:0-64990 GCA_036502885.1 Candidatus Tumulicola sp. | reverse complement strand
CCGTAGACGTGGTCCGGATTCTTCGGATCCACGGCAATGTGCGTGAAATAGAACGGGCGTTGGTCGACCAGCGTATCGTTGCTGACCATCGTCCAGTTCGCACCGCCATCGTCCGAGCGCCACAAAATGCCCTTCGAGGATTCGATAAGCGCGTAGACCCTGTTGGGGTTGCTCGGAGCGATCGCTAGACCGATGCGACCGACCGGATTCGCGGGCAATCCGTTTCCTACGAGCTTCGTCCAGCTGGAGCCGCCGTCGGTCGATTTATATACGCCGTCGTCATCGCCCCCGCTCTGAAAGGTCCACGGTTGCCGCCGGAACTCCCAGATGCCCGCATACAGAACGCTTGGATTTTGCGGATCCATCGCAACGTCCGAAGCGCCGCTTTTTGGACCGCCGTACAGGGTGCGCCGCCACGTCGTCCCGCCATCGTCGGTTACGTAGATGCCGCGCTCCGTGCTGTCGGAAAATGCGTCGCCGAGTGCCGCGACGACCACGTGATTGTGATTGCGCGGATCCACGACGATGCGTGCGATGTATTTCGTCCCACGCAGCCCGGTATTGGTCCAGTCGTCACCGCCGTTGGTCGTTTTATACACGCCATCGCCGTACGAAACATCGTTACGCGGGTTGGACTCGCCGGTACCGACCCAAACCGTTTTGTCGTCGGTCGGGTCGATGGTTACGGCACCGATTGCCGCCACCGGTTGCTTGTCGAATACCGGGTCCCACGTTTGGCCGCTGTTTTCGGACTTCCACACGCCGCCGCCGGCGCTGCCGACGTAGTATAACTTCGGATTGGTAGCCGAGCCCGCGACGGCAGCGACGCGTCCGCCGCCGGCCGCCGGTCCGATTTCGCGCCATTGCATGTTTGCGAACGGTGGCCCCGGTGTCGGGGTCGGCGATGCGGCCGGCGTGGGCTTCGCGGGCGCCGGTGCGGCTTCAGAGTTGGGTGGTTTCGGAGAAGCCGGCGACGCGACCGGGCTCCGACTTGCGGCCGCGCTTGGACTCGCGGCCGGGCTTGGACTTGCAGACGGCGTTGCGGTTTGCGCGACCGTGCGAAGCGGCGACGCGGTCGCGGCGATGACGCTTAGTAGAACGAAAACGAAATATTTCATGATTGTTGTACCGCTCCGGTTGAGGTTTCTTGCGCGGAAACGGCCTTCCAATGACCGTTTTCACGCACGAAGACGTCGGTGAAGCGCACTCGCTCCACCGGGTGATTGGGTTGCGCAATCGCGTTAACGCCGCGAACGATGGCGGCACCGTCGGCAAAAAAGTCGACGGTTTGCTCGGTGGGCGTCATCGTGAACGGTTCTTTTCGAACGGCCGCCAATTCCGCCGCGCGGTAAACGAGGTCGCCGTCGGAAGTGATGTGCGTAAACTCCGGTTGTTCGCTGAGGATCGTCGCCACCGTCGCGCGATCGCCGGCGACGATGGCTTTGAGCCATCGCGCTTCTTGCGCTAGAACCGCTTGGGCTTGAGGTGGCGCGTCTGCGACGACGCGTGCGGGAGATAAACATGTCGCGAGAACGACGCCGCACAGCGTCGAGATAAAGAACCGCTCCATGTTCGGCCGTTTGTCTCCTGGCGACGCTCCACCTCTGCCCGGCGATACTAGCGAGCCGCGAAGCGGAAGAAATAATAGCTGCCGCCGAAATCTCGAACCAGTGTTTCGAAACATCGAACTGCTCGTCTGCACCGAAGACGATTGGCAATTTTGGCGCGACGTCCGAATCGCCGCGCTTACCGAAGCGCCGTACGCGTACGGTTCGACGCTGGGGTCCTGGGAAGGCGCGGCTGAGGAGCGTTGGCGCGCACGACTCCGAAGCGTGGCGTACAATATCGTCGCAACGCTGGATGGGGCTGCCGCCGGGCTCGTCAGCGGCGCGCCCGAGGGAGATGGCTCCGTTACGCTGATTTCGATGTGGGTCGCGCCGTTCGCACGCGGCCAGGGCATCGGCGACCGGCTCGTTCGATCGGTTTTGGAGTGGGCGCGCGGACGTGGCGCGCCGGTTGTCCGGCTGGACGTCGTCTCGAATAACGGTCCGGCGATCGAACTCTACCGGCGAAATGGATTCGTCGACGTAGGCCCGAGCTCGCATTGCGAAATCGAGGGCGTGCCACAACGCGACATGGTTTACCGCTTCGAGTCGTCACCATGATAGCGGTTGGCGAGGGTGTTTCCGATGATGCCGATGCACAGCACGCCGCCGACAAATAGTACGCCGCAAATGATGTTGCCGGCGTACGTCGTAGGCCGGCTGCTACCGAGCGTCAACGCGTAACCAACCGTCATCGCCAGCGCGTCGAAGTAGTTTCGAACCGGCGAGTGGCCGGCGTGCGATTCGACCGCAAACAACATCGCCGCGGCCATCGGGACGATCAAGATGTATATCCACGCTAGATACATCGCGTTGTTGCGGGATCGGGCCAAGCGTTCGAGCAGCAGCACCGTTCGCCACGACGCGTATCCGAGCCGGAACAGTCGTGCGAACGCGAATCCGGTGAGCACGGGGACCACCGTGAGCAACGACACGACATCGAGAACGATCAGCGCGTAAAAACTGAGCCGCCGTTCGCGCGCGAACAGTAACCGGCTGGTGATTTCCATTACCAAGATCGCGGCCATACAAAATTCGATGATGCCGGATGCCGGCGATGGGATCAGTCCGACGTAGCCGTCATTCCACGCACCCGCAAACACGAAGAGATACGAAACCACGACGACCACGATTTCGTGCGCGATCCCTTTGGAGTTTACGAAGTCGTCGATCGGCTGCTTCGCGCGTTCCCACATGAGAAGCGAGGGTTACGGTAGCACCGCAAGCCATCCTGGAGAGGCGGTCACTGCGGTCGCCCGCCACTCGCTATGCCCCTATGGTATCGGTATCGGCATACGCGCGAGCGGCGGTGATCGCCGGTTTAGCTGGTAACGTCGCGATCAGCATTTACCTAGCGGTGACGCTGCCGCTCTTCTTTCACACGAAGCCGCTGCTATTGTTTCAGTGGGACGCGTCCAACATCGTCGGCGCTTCGGCATATTCCGGTGGCGTCGGATCGGCGGTGCTGGGCTTTTTGTTCGATTGCATCGTCTCGATCTGCTGGGCGGCGATCTTCGCCGCGGTGTATCAAACGTTCGCGCCGGTACGCCGCATGCCGGTGCTGTCTGGGTTGCTCTTTGGCCTGGTCGTAATGGCGGTAATGCTGGAGTTGGTCGTCCCGCTGGGCCACGCGCAGCAGGCGTCGCATGCCGCGCCCTCCCTGCTGAACACGACGGCCGCGCACACCGTCTTTTTCGGGTTGCCGGTCGCGCTCGTAATCGCAGCCCTGCTACGCCGCACCGCGGGGTCTTTGCCGGGCGAACTCTCGCCGTAGGTACGACCGGTCGCGCGCGGAAGCGTCGTCGCATGAACGGCCGGCAATCCCTTACCATCTTCGAAAACGTTCGAATCTTTACCGGCGGAGACGAGCTTTCGGCGCCCACGAACGTCTCGGTCGCCGGCAATCGGATCGACCGCATCGGGCAAAATCTGGTCAGCGATTCGTACGACGACGCCGATGTCATCGAAGGCGGCCGTCGGACGCTACTTCCCGGTCTGATCGACGCACATTGGCACACGATGTGGGCGACCGTCCCAATGCAGGTGCTTATGACGTCGGACACGGGATACATCAACTTGCTTGCGGCGCGCAGCGCCGAGCAAACGCTCATGCGCGGTTTTACAACCGTGCGCGATGCCGGCGGTCCAGTCTTTGGGCTCAAACGCGCGATCGATAGCGGTCTCGTACCGGGACCGCGTATCTATCCGTCGGGCGCGCTGATCTCGCAGACATCCGGGCATGGTGATTTTCGCATGCCGTGGGACGTTCCGCGAGCCGCAGGCGCACCGTTGACGCACATGGAGCGTGAAGGCCATATCGCCATCGCTGACAGTCCCGACGAAGTGCGCTTGCGGACGCGCGAACAGTTGCGACTCGGCGCCACGCAAATCAAGCTTATGGCCGGCGGTGGCGTTTCGTCACCGCACGACCCGCTGGATTCCACACAGTTTACGTCGGAGGAAATGCGCGCAGCGGTCGACGCCGCGGACAATTGGAATACGTACGTAATGGTGCACGCCTATACGCCGCGTGCGATTCGACAGGCAGTCGATGCGGGCGTTCGCTGCATCGAACACGGACAGTTAGTCGACGAGCCCACCGCCGAACTGTTGGCGCGGCGAGAAATATGGCTCAGCTTGCAGCCGTTTCTCCCAGATGGAGATGCCGCACCCACGCTCGGAGCGCACGAACGAATCAAACACGACGAGATGACGCAAGGCACTTCCACGGCGTACGAGCTCGCAAAGCGGTATGGCATTCGAACGGCATTCGGGACCGACACGTTGTTTGAGGCAAAACTGGCGGAGCGCCAGGGCGCCCAATTGACGAAACTTTTGCGCTGGTATACTCCTGCGCAAGTGTTAGCGATGGCGACCCGCGATAACGCCGAACTTCTTGCAATGTGCGGACCGCGCAATCCGTACCCAGGCGCGCTCGGCGTAGTCGAAGAGGGCGCGCTTGCGGACCTACTCTTGGTCGACGGCGACCCGATCGACGATCTGCGCTTGCTCGAAGACTACGCGCGCAACATCGTCGTCATTATGAAGGACGGCATCGTTTACAAAGACGCGACCGTTCCGGATGCCGCGCTATGAAGCGCGAGAGCACCGCGAAGCTGGTTCGGATTTTCTTAGGTGAATCCGATCGCTGGAAGGCACAGCCGCTCTACATCGCGATCGTCGAGGCGATGCGAGCTGCCGGACTGGCCGGTGCAACGGTTTTCAAGGGCATCATCGGCTACGGGGCACATTCTGTCGTGCACGCGGCCCGCATCGTCGACCTGTCCTCGGATCTGCCGGTCGTCATCGAGCTCGTCGATACCGAGGAAAAGATCGAAGCGTTCTTACCGACGCTGGATTCGATGGTTTCCGAAGGACTGGTGACGATCGAAACGGTGCGCGTGATCGCGTACAAAGCCGGCGACCCGAAGTGAAGATCGGGGCGTTTGCAGCCGTCGCGCTTGGCGGTGCGATCGGGTCGATGCTGCGTTACGCCGTCGCATTCGTTATGGTCGAGAAGCTCGGCCCGGGGTTTCCTTGGCACACGGCGCTGATTAACATCGTTGGGTCGTTCTGCATCGGCCTTGCGGCTGCGTATTTGCAATCCGGAGCCGGCATAGCCCCGTACGTCGGCGTATTTTTGACCGTCGGGGTCCTCGGCGGGTTCACGACCTTTTCGACGTTTAGCTTCGACACGTTGACGCTACTATCAGAGAATCCGGCGCTGGCGTTAGGCTACTGCCTTGGAAGCGTCCTGCTCGGCGTGTTTGCCGCCTTCGCCGGCTTCGCCGCGGGCCGGGCGCTGATGCACGCCGCGTAAAAAGAAAAACCGGAAGCGGCGTGCCGCTCCCGGTTTTGAGTTTAGTTCGCGAGCGCTTAACGATGTTGTTGCGAGAAGTCGAACGCGTTCTCGAACGGGTTCGCCAGCTTGTCGCGCTTGGCCAGCGGCTTCAGGCCGAAGCGCTGTTCGATGAGCGCCAGAATCGAGGCCGTTTCGTACGGCGTCGCGTCGACATAGTTTTGCTTCGAGTACGGCGAGATGATGACCGCCGGAACGCGGCTGCCCGGGCCCCAGCGATCGATTTGGGGCGGTCCGACGTTATCCCAGCGGCCACCGTTTTCGTCGTAGGTCAGGATGACGACGGTGTTCTGCCAGTATTGGCTTTGACGAATCTCGTCGATCAAGCCCAACGCCGCGAGTTGTCCGTGCAGCAGCGACGAGTACCCCGGATGTTCGTTGTCTTGACCGATCTGCTTGATGAACGCGACCGACGGCAGCTTCCCGTTGGCGATGTCGCGCTTGAAGTTCTTTTCATCTTGCAGATGTTCGGCGCGGAGCTTCGTGCCGTCGCCATAGTTTTGATAGTACGCGAAGGGTTGATGGTGGAACTGAAACAGCGGCGACGGATGGCCGGCGATCGCCGCATCCCAGCCGCCCGAGTACCACTTCCAGCTGACGTTTGCGTCGTTGAGACGATCGCCGATCGTCGTGGCCGTTTGCGGGGGAACGAGGTCTTCCGACGTGATGCCGGCCGGGTGCGGCGAATACGACGAGTACGACGTATTGACGACGTAACCGTCGGGCGTCACGTGATTGTCATTCAGCTTAGCCGGGTTCTTATTCGGTACCGAGATGTAATCGCTCGGTGCGTTGGGCCACGTCGGCGCACAGGCGCAGATCAAGTATTGGTGGTTGAGAAACGAACCGCCGAAGGCGCTGTGGAAGTAGTCCGACGCGATCGTGTACTGTTTCGCGAGGGCCCCTTCGGGCAGCGTCGTGTTGTCGTACTGGCTCAGCACCAATCCGCCGTTGTCGCTATACGTGACGAACTTGTCCATCTTACCACCATCGATTTGATACATTTCGTGGTAGTACTTGTGCACGATGTCGCCAGTCTTTTCGCTGGCCGGTACGTACTGCGACGCGAGATATGTCTGCACGGGAAGCGACGATGGGAAGCGCTTGTCCGGATTTCCGTTGTAATCCAGCGGCTGCGGAACGCTGGTCAACGGCCGTCCGCGCCAGTCGTTCTGTACGACCGTCGTTCCAGGCAGAATCGTGTTCATGCCCGCATACGAACCGTACAATCCGGTAAGCGGCCAGTTTTCCTGATAGATCACGACGATGTGTTGGATCTTGCTGAAGTCGACGTCGTGGTGGGCGAAGCCGAGCGCGGCCGCCCGCACCTGCGTTCCCATGGCCGGGCCGGCGTTCGAAGCCGGAACCGACGACGAGTTACAGGCGGACAGCCCGAGCGAGGCCACGAGGAGTGGCGCTGCGGCACGAAGCGCGCGCAATGTCAAAGAAGTAGCGGTCATAACGCAATTGAAACCGAGCGAGCATAACCGCGCATTACCGGTTCCTTATCCGTAGTTAAAGAACTCGGATGGAAGCCATCATTCCGCCGTCCTCGTGGTCGAGGATATGGCAATGGTATAAGAACGTCCCGCGGATCGCGGGACTGCGAAAATCCATCAACACCACGGCGGTTCCGGGTATCACGCCGCGATGTGGAAAGTCAGCCACCGGTACGGTGACGGTATCCGCCCAGTATGGATGCGCCACGGGACGGCCGTCGATCGACCGAACCAAAAAATGAACCTGGTGGATGTGAAAGTCGTGAACTTCGGCCGTGAAGTTTCGAATCGTCCAACGTTCGACGGTCCCGGAATGCGCGGTCATCGACGGGGGCTCGCCCATTTTGTACCGGTGATGGTTAATGTAGAAGCCGTCGGCATCTTCGGTGAAGTCGACGTGCCGGTCGGCCACCGGCGCAGGTAATATCGCGGACGCCAACTCCAAGGGTCGCGCCCTTTCCGCATCCGCGTCGACCCGTGAACCCTTTGGAGCGCCTCCGTCGGGCCGAAGCGTCGCAAGCGTTACAGCGGGATCGCGGTCGCCCGCGTCGCCGGAGGTAAAGCAGTTCGAAGCCAGCGCCGTCGGCTTGCGTAAGCCGGTTGCAACGAACTCAACGCGGGCTGCCGGTGCCAAAAGGTAGTGGGAAACGCGCCGAACCGCCGGCATCCCCGGCGCGGCATCGAGCGGCGTTCCATCGATCGCTACCAGCTGAAGTTCCTCGCCGTCGACGTGGAGATCGTAGTAGCGGCCTGCGGATGCGTTCACGACCCGAAAGAGTTGACGCTCGCCGGGGTCGATGCCGAACGAGGCTTTATCCGCGCCGTCGACGGTCGTTTGCATGCCGTCCAGCGGCGCGCACGGCAATCCGGCGGCATCGTCGTCGTCGATCGCCGTTAGACGGCCCGCGCGCCGCCGGCCCGCAATCACGTAATCGCGCAGCGCCGCCGGCCGGGCAACGATCGGAATCCCGTCGATATCCGGGTCGGTCTGCAGGTTGCGAAGCACGATGATGCGCTCGCGCATGTGGGCCAGGGCCGGCAGATGGGTTTGCAGCCCCTCCACGATGAGCGCTCCTGACATACCGCTCGTAATCTGCCAGTAGGTCGCGCCGTGAACGTGGGGATGGTACCAGTAGAGTCCGGGCGGTTGCGTTAGCGACACGTGCACGTCGTAGGCGATCGACTGACCCGGACCGGCGACGCGCATCGCATCGTCCGACGGAGGATTGGGCGATACCGTCAAGCCGTGGAAGTGCAAGTTGATAAGGTTCGGCGACGTCTGCCCGGCCGGCATACGATTGTGGACGACCACGTGAATCGACTCGCCCGGACGAACGCGAATCGTCGGCGTGATACCGACCTTCCCGTCGTACTCAAACGCGGGCGCCTTCGTATTCGGATCGATGACGGCGTCCATCGCAAACGAAACGACGCCATGGCGTGCACGTATCTCGGGCACCGTTTGCATTCGCGGGGCCGGCACTTCCGCAGGCGGCGATGCCGCAGCGGGCTGCGCGGATGGGGCGTTGTTCGTGCACGCGGCCAAGCACACGAATAGAAATAAACACAGCGGACGAGAGCGCATCCGTCGAGTATGGCGCACCTACATCCGCAATCGCTTAAGGAAACGTTATCGCGTGTTTAAGCCGCCTCGCGCGGTCGGACGGCCAGTCGTCGTACGACCGCGCTGCTGAGCAAGGCCGGCACGATGCCGGTGGCCACCAGAATCGCAAGCGATCGCCAAGCAAAGTCGTACCCGAACGCTTGAGCGATCGCGCCGAAGACCGTTGGAGCTGCGAACGCCGCGAAGAAAATAAAGGTTAGCGATACTCCGAGCGCGCTGCCGGAATGCTCTTCGCCGCCGATCTCCGCGATCCCGATCACCGCGACGCCGAACCAGCCTTCGGCGCTAAAACCGAGAACTGCCGCCAGTGCGCCGGCTTCCCACAACGTGGTGTGCGGGGAAACGAGCGAAACGCCGAAAACGCAAACCGCCGCCATCGCGCATACGACCACCAGCGGGAGCGAACGGCTGCCGTGAAAAATTTTATCGGAGGCCCATCCCCAGCTGATGCGGCCGGCCATCGCAGCAACTTGCGAAATGGTAAAGACGAGCACGGCTATACCGATAGAAAAACCGGCTTGATGAGCGAACGTCAGCGCGAGGAACCCGAACATCGCCATCTGCGCGCTCACCAGCGTCATCGATGTAAGCGTAAGCAAGATTAAGCGTGCGTCGCCGGCAACGCGCAACATATCGACGAGCATCGCGCGAAATGAAATTCGCTCGCCGTGCAGTTCCTCCGGCTCGCGATACAACATCGAAGCGGCGGTGCACGCGGCGATCGTCACGATTCCGGCAACGGCGATCGACCATTGGTATCCGTAGTGAATCGCAATCGCCGGAAGCAGCAACGACGCGATCACGCCCGCCAGCGGGACGCCGCACTGACGAACGCCCATCGCGAAGCCGCGCGCTTCCTTTTTGAAGAAGAACACGATCGCGTGGCTGCCCGCCGGCGTAACGGCCGCGTAACCGACCCCGTACAACAGCAACCATCCGAGGATCCAATGAAAATCGCGCACCAGGCTCGCGCAAATCAACGCTATGCCCATGAGCCATCCGCTCCACAGGACCACGCGCTTATCGCCGAAGCGGTCGGTTAGTCCGCCGGCAACCGCCGTCGCGACGAGCGAACCCATTAGCTCGACCGAAAGCACCATTCCGAGTTGCGTTTGACCCAGGTTAAACGCGGTTTTAAGGAAGGGCGTAACCGTGCCGGTGCCGACGACGAAGATCGACGCAGCAACCATCGCGCCGGCAAAAAGCGCGAGCACTTCATACGGCGATTCCGGCATCGGATTTGCCGGACGGTGACGTAAGGCGATCGTTCGATCCTCCGTGGCGGTCGTTCGGTTTTTGGATCGCGCCGGTCGAATCCCGCCCGAGGACTCTCGGTACGATTGCAAAAGCCAACGCGGATGCGGACGAACGATCGCTGAACGTGCGGCGCGATAATAGCGAGCTGGTTCGTTACCTAACGATCTTTGCGCTATCCTCGCCGGCGGCAATCGCCGTTTGGTTCGTTTTTCACGGCGTCTTCGTAAACCTCAGCGAGACCGAACGCGTTACCGGTTACGTCGATTCGGTCACGCAGATGGGCATCTATCTCGGATATGCCGGTATGTTCGGCGGCACGCTCGTATTTGCCGGGTTGGCGCTATGGGCGGCGGCGCGCGCCTTTGGCGTTTGGCTGTCGCAACGAAATAGGCCGTAGCGTGCGCGTCGTGGTGGTCGTCAACGATCGTTCGCGGCGCGGACGCGAGCTCGGGGACGTCGCGCTTCGCGAACTCCGCGCGCGCGATATCGAAGTCGTTTCGGTCCACGGTGCGTCGCACAAAATCGCCGAAGCGAACGTCGACGCGTTGGTGGTTGTCGGCGGCGACGGCACGGTGACCCACGCGATCCCGCATGCGCTCAAGGCGGAGATTCCGATCGGCATCGTTCCGGCCGGAACGTTCAACGAACTTGCCCGAACGCTCGACGTGCCGCTGGACCCCGCGGGCGCGTGCGATCTCATCGCGGCGGCCCATACCCGCCGGGTCGATGTGGGACGCGTGAACGGGATGTTCTTTTTGGCCGAGGCGAGCATCGGAATTTCGAGCCGAGCGGCGCGCTGGCAGAATACCGAAATCAAGCGCCGCTACGGAATCGCCGGCGTCGTGGCGACCGCGCTGCGAGCGATCGCGCACGCTCGACCGATGCACGCCGAGGTGCACTACGATTCGCAAGTTCTACGGTTGCGGACGATGCAACTAACGATCGCCAACAGCCACAGGTTCGGCGGCGTTTTCGAGGTGTCCGACGCGGCGATCGACGATGGCTGGTTGGATCTCTATTCCGTCCAAATCGACAATTTGCGTGAAGCCATCGATGTCGTCTGGGCGTTCGCACGCGGACGGCGCGAAGCGGTTCCGGGGTTGCGCGTGCTGCGCGCCCACAGGTTCGTCATCTTTGCGCGGCATCGCCATCATATAACGGCCGATGGCGAAAAGGCCGGCAAAACGCCGGCCACCTTCGATATCTTGCCGAAGGCCTTGCGCGTCTTCTCGCCGGAGTAGCGGACATGCGATATCGAAAACTAGGGCACTCGGGTTTACACGTCTCGGTAATCGGCTTGGGGTCGTGGTTGACGTTCGGTAACGCCGTCGATCGCGACACGGCGCGCGCGTGCGTTTTGCGCGCGTGGGAAGGCGGCGTAAATTTCATCGACACGGCCAACGTGTACGCGCGCGGCGCGGCCGAAGAAACGCTGGGCCCGATTCTTAAAGAACTCGAGCGCGGTGCGTTGGTGCTCGCGACCAAAGCGTATTTCCCGATGGGCGACTCGATTATGGAGCGCGGGCTTTCGCGCAAACATCTGCGCGATCAATTAGATCGCTCGCTGGAGCGCCTACGCGTCGAGTACGTCGATTTGTACCAATGCCATCGCTTCGACGAAACGACGCCCGTGGAAGAAACCTGCGCGGCCATGAACGATTTCGTCCGTCAGGGGAAAATTTTGTACTGGGGCGTTTCCGAATGGAACGCCGATCGCATCGCCGCTGCGGCAACCTTGTGTGCGGCAAACGGCTGGGCCGTTCCGATCAGCAATCAGCCGCAGTACAGCGCGCTGTGGCGGCGCGTCGAGGCGCGCGTGCTGCCGGTGTCCGCGGAGTACGGTCTGGGCAACGTCGTGTGGTCGCCGTTGGGAATGGGGATCCTAACCGGGAAATATACCAGCGTGGATCGGGCGCCAGCCGGAACGCGTGCGGCCGGCCCGTTTAAAGAGATGATGGAGGACTACTTTACCGCGCCTGTGCTCGAGGCGGTCCAGCGGGTCGTTCCGTTGGCGCGCGAGGCCGGCTGCTCGATGGCCCAATTGGCACTAGCTTGGTGCCTGAGAAGGCCCGAGGTGTGCAGCGCGATCGTCGGCGCAACGAAGATCGAACATCTCGAGGACAATTTGGCCGCCGGCGACCTGGACGTCGACCCGGCCGTGTTTGCCGCAATGGACCGGGTCCTCGAGCCGGTTGCCCCGACCGAGCCCTACTTGGCGTAATTTTTCGCCCGGGACGAAAACTTTTGGTCACACGAGGCGTATAGCCATCGTACAAACCTCCGGAGGGGAGCCATGAGCGTCTACGGGTTCGGTCCGTTCTATCTCGACGCCGAGCGGCTGTTGCTGGTCGAAGGCGGCAAGCCGATGCAGCTGGGGCCCAAAGTGGTCGAAACGCTGCTCGCGCTGGTAGAACGGGGCGGGGAAATCGTTTCCAAACAAGCTTTGCTGGATCGCGTTTGGCCCGAGGGCTACGTCGACGAGGCCAATTTAGCGCAGAACGTTTACGTGCTGCGTAAGGCGCTGCGTGCGCACTGGGGTCAAGAGGTCATCGAAACGATTCCCCGGCGTGGCTACCGGTTCGTGGCCACCGCGACGCTCTTCGACCGCGTTCCGGTTCAAGCTCAAGTTCAAACTCCGATTTCCGATCGGGCGGTCGTTCAAGCATCGCCGGCGCCGGCACGGATTGCTGCGCAAATGCGTTGGCGCTGGCCCGCGGTGGCGGCGCTGGCGGCGTTCCTGGTGACGGCCAGCGCCGCTTTCGGGTTGCTAGCCCCGAAGCACGGCGCCCAGTGGCCGGTGACGAGCGAAGCATCGCGTTTGTATGCGATCGGACGATTTTACTGGAATCAGCGTACCCCGGATTCGACCGCCAAGAGTCTGTCCTACTTCAACCGGCTCATCCGCGAGAATCCGTCCGACGCGCGCGGCTACGCCGCGATGGCGTTGGCCGACGAAGTGATGGGCGACTACATGTACGGTCCGCTTCCTGCATCGACGTACTTTCGTAAGGCCCGGGAGTACGCGCGAAAAGCACTGGACTTGGACCCGCGGCTTGGCGATGCGTACGCGGTTCTCGGCATCGTCGATATCGATGCCGGGCGGATGACGCCGCGCGATCTCGACGTTGCGATACGACAGCTGCGTCGCGCGATCGCGATCGATCCGCAGAGCGCCGCCGGGCATGAATGGTTGGGTGTCGCGCTGGTCGAGAGCGGTCAGTTCGCGCGAGCCTATGCCGAGCTGCGTCAAGCCGACCAACTCGACCCGTTGTCGGTTGCCACGACGTCCTGGTTGGCCAGCACTGCGTATCTCGAGGGCCGTTACGACGACGCTCTAGGATACGCACGCGAAACGCTCGACCTCTCGCCGATGCGCGCCGATGCGCTGCAAACCATCGGGCTAACGTACGAAGCGCGCGGCGACCATCGTCGCGCGATTGCGGCGTTCCGACGGATGGCCGCGGTTTGTGCGTCGTGCCGCCCGGAGGCAGCCGCGTTATTGGCGGTATCGTACTCGACAGTAGATGCGTCGGCGGCGCGCGCCGAGTTTGCGGTGGCACGAGCCAAGGCATCGTCGGTCGGCGCGGGCGACTTGGCTGCGGCATATGCTGCCGTCGGCCAACGCCGCGGTGCGCTGACGTGGTTACGTCGCGACGGCGTAGATGCGTTCGTGCGCGCCGAGGTCGCGGCGGATCCGCGTTTCGCCTCGTTGCGAGGCGACGTCAGTTCCGCCGATAAGCGCGCATAACGCGGGCACTTGGCGAACCTGTGGGACGCGTTGCGAATGCGTCCGAACCTGGCGCGCACGTTGGCGAGCCACGATCGCGCCGTCGGCGAAGGAACCGTCGATCCGCAAACCAAGGCGCTGTGCGCCGTAATGGTCGCATGGCTCAACGCGTGCGAACGGTGCGTCGAAAATAATCTCGACGCCGCTAAGTCGTTAGGCGTTTCGCAAGCCGCTTTGGATGCACTGGAGCGATACACCGAGAGCGATGAGTTCACGCCTGCGCAACGCGTCGCACTCGAAGCCGCCGTCGTTATCACGCGCGAGCCCCGCGGCATCTCGCCGGTGCTGCGCGATCGCCTAGCGGCACACTACGATGACGGTCAGATCGTCGAATTGGTCGCGACGATCGGCCTGCACAACTACCTTTCGCGCGCCAGCAACGCGTTTCGCACGGTGCTGCCGAACGGCGAGTAACCTCCTCCTATGAAGATCCCGTCGCCCGCGCTACGACGCGCTCGACCTTAACCAGACGCGTCTTCGTCCAACGGTCGTGCAAGAAGATATGTCGCGCAAAGAAGCTGGCCGGGACGATCAACCACCACAAGAAGAAAACGAGCGCATAGCGGAAGATCGTCTGCCAGATTCTCGGACGACCGAAATCTTTGGTGACGACGCGTAGTCCGGCAATCATCATCCCGAACGTCTGGCCCGCAACCGAGACCAACAGCGCCATGTAGACCACAAACCAGAACGTTTTGCCGGAATTGTTATTCGGGTTGACGGTTCTGGGCGAGATCGTAAGCGGACCGAGCTTGAACTCGGGGTTCCCTTCCGACGGGATCAGCGTGATCGGCCCAAAGTGAACGGCTTCGGGCGACGCTGTCGGCTCCGGCTTGGCTCCCTTGCGCCGTTCGCCGGCCGAGGCCGATGTCGTGGGTTTGGAACCATCGATGTTCACCGTCACGGGCGCGCCGCTGTTTCCGACAAACGAGTTGATGATCGCCAACACCAGCACGATATCGATACCGAATGCGGCGCCGCGACGCCACCAACCGGCGCAATCGCGTTTCGCAACCGTCATCACGCCGGGCGCGGCAAGCACCGGCGGTTCCTCATCTCGCTCGCGTACGAACCACGTGCGCGCGGCTTCGTAGAGCGGTGTCGACATAAACTCGCGCAACGACGCCAGACGCGTCGTCGCGTACGGTTCGGCACCCAACCAAACGCCCCAGCGCGAAACGGTATCCGCCTGAAGCTCGGCATATTGCTCGGCAAACGCGTGGTAATCGACTTTCCGGCCGAACTCGTGGAATTCGGCTACACCGATCGCGCGAATCGCGGAGTCCAGATCCCCGCAACAGAGCAAGCCGAACTTGTCGCAAGTGGCCGCGCACCGTCGCAACCACGCTCCGAAAATCATCGCGACGATCGGATTCTCTTTGCCGTTGACGCTCAGCAGCGAAAGAAATCGCGTGTGGCCGGCGGCGATGTGTCCGAGCTCGCGCCCGATCATAAACGCAAGCTCGTCGTCGGCAAACACTTCGATCCAGTGACTCGAGAGTACCAAGGAATACGGCTCGCCGAAACCGAGCGCCGCGACCGGAACGAAGTTGTCTTCTCGAACGAACACGAGCGGCATCGGAATTTCGAGCGCCGCGCAGGCCGATTTAACGATCGAAAACACGCGCGGATATTGGGTTTGATGGACGCGTACGCTGGTACCGAGCAGCCGGCCACGCGCTAACGTTACGTACACCATCGCGATCACGATAAAGAGCGCTACTTGCGACGCGCCGATCGATTCGTGCAATACGTAGCCGATGAGCAAGGCCGCGGGCAGCGCCAGAAAGGCGGTCGCCCAAAACGCGAAACGCTCCCTGGGATCGCGCAGCGACTGGGGTCCGATGAAGAGCGGCGAGTCCACCGGGCCTTCTCGGCGGCTTCGGTGCGGCAATCCTACAAAAAATATGTGCCAAGGGGTTGACGACGGGTTGGTATTGTACTAGTGTAATAGTACAACAGCTTACTAGTACGAAGGATGAAGAAATGGCCCGTCTCACCGATACCCTCGAGCCCAGCGTGACCCGCGACCCCCGCACCACCGTTCGATTCCCGGGCCAACCGGGTGGTTCGTTCTTTCAGGGCTGGGGCCCGAAGGCGTAGTCGGCGACATGCCGGCCGTACTCACGGTCGACCCTGGGAGCGGGGTGCCGATCTATCTGCAGATCATCGAGCAGATCAAGCGATCGGTCGCGCTAGGAGTACTGCAAGCCGGCGAGCAGCTGCCCACCGTCAAGCAGCTGGCGCTCGACCTCACCATTAACCCAAACACGGTGGCCCGTGCGTATCGCGATCTCGAACGCGATCGGATCATCGAAACGGCGGTCGGGCGCGGTTCGTTCGTGCGTCTGCACGACGCCGAAGCCGGGGTCCGTAGCGCCGCCACCGATATCGCTCGCGCGGCCCTGGATGCCGCTTTACGCGAGGTAAAATCGCTCGGACTGTCGCGTAGCGACGTTCGCCTTACGGTCGATCTCGCGTTCGATCGCTGGTTTCCGGAGGAACGATGAGCTCGATTGAAATTTCACACCTGAGCAAGAGTTACGGATCGTTCACCGCCGTTGACGATCTGTCGTTGCAGATTCCGTCCGGCACGGTGTTCGGTCTGCTCGGCCCCAACGGCGCCGGCAAAACGACGACCTTCAAATGCATGCTCGGATTGATGCGATACGCCGACGGCAATGTCACGTACGATGGAAAGCCGCTCGTGCCGGCGACCTTCGAGGATTTGGCGTACGTTCCCGAGCGCAACGTGCTATACGAATGGATGACCGTCGCGCAGCACATCGAGATGAACCGTCGCGCGTTCCAACGCTTCGATCCGGCGTCAGCGATGCAACTGCTCGAACGTTTCGGCGTCGACCCGCGCAAACGCGTGCGCACGCTTTCCAAAGGCATGCGCACCGCGACCATGGTTTCGCTCGCCTTCGCGCGCAACGCAACGGTACTGTTTTTGGACGAGCCGACCAGCGGCTTGGATCCGGTGAATCAGCGCCACGTTCTCGGCTTGATCGTCAACGAGGCGGCGCGCGGAAATACCGTGTTGTTCTCGTCGCATCAGATCGGTCAAGTCGAACGCGCCGCCGACCGCATCGCCGTAATGGATCGCGGAAGATTGGTTTTGAGCGGCGGCGTCGATGACCTGAAAGCCGATCGAAAGATCGTCGAAGGCGTGTTTCCTAATTCTCAGTACGACCTGGATGCATTTGCAGCCGACCCCCTCGTAGGGCGCATCGACCGTGTCCAACGTATCGCGCGGTTGCTGGTTACAGCAGGAGCGCCCGGTGTAGCGCAACGGTTGAGTGACGCGGGCGCGACCGGCGTGCGAATCCTCGACCTCAATCTGGAAGATATCTTTTTCTACGCCGTTTCGCCGGCCGACGCGACGTCGGACGCGGCGACGAGGAGCATTGCATCGTGACCTACGTCGAATGGTTGCGCGTCGGCACGACGCTGAAGCGCACCGCCATTACGCTCGGCATCATATTCCTCATCGCCGTTGCCGCGCGGATTTGGTTAAGCGTCTACGGACCGGTGGACGCCATGTCGTACGTCGGAATGCTGCAGCGGGATCCCGCATCGCACGTTACAACCACGACCCTGCCGGACGGTTCGCGCCAGACCATCGTCGACAACCCGGCGCAAGGGGTGCACGTTGTGGCCGTCGATCTCGGCAAGGGGCATGAGATCGTGCACATTACGAATTCGAAGGCGACGGGACGGCAGCACATCGCGGTGTTTGGAAACGGCGACGTTAACACCACCAGAAATGGCACCGGCTCCGAAACGACGATCGAAACCGACAACGCCGACACGGGAAGCTCGGCCTTAGAATTCGGCATTGCCGGTTTCGTCGCGCTGATCGCCGGGATGATCCTGGCGGGCTGCTTCTCGCGCGAGAACGACGGTCACCTCGAGATCGCCATGACCAAGCCGGTCTCGCGAACGACCTTAGCGATTCAAACGATGCTGGTCGATTGCGTCGGCATCGTTGCAGTCTGGGTCATGAGCGCCATCGCAATGTATGCGTTACAGGCTCTCTTTTTGGGATTCCACTTCGGGGTCACGGGGCGCGACTGGCTGCTCGCGGTGGTCGTCGTCCTGGGTGCGATCGCGTGGTACGCGCTGTTGTGTTGCTCGACCGCGTCGCTCAAAAGAAACTACGGGATCATTTTGGGAACGGCGTGGATCGTCGGGCAGTTGATACCGGTGGTTTCCCAGATCGACGATAACGCGCCGCAGTTGTTCCTGTTGCTGCGCACGATCGCGCGGCCGCTGTCTTGGATCGACCCGTTCACCTATGCGCGGATCAGCATCGTCATGCCGTCGGCGGCTCACGCGATGCACGCGCCCCCGTACCAGGTGGATATTCCGGTGCTCGTTGCCCTCTCGCTCGTATACGCCGCGTGCGCCATCGTGCAATGGCGCCGCGTGGAGGCTTAATCGTGGAATTCTTTGGAACGAAGTTTACGCTGACGCTTGGAGGGTGGCGCCTCCGCTTCGCGCTAGTGCTCGAAGATACCGACGCGCTCGCCCACGGCGCGCGGATGCCCTTACAGCACGAATCCGTTTCGAATCGCGGGACGTGAAAACGTGAAACCTTTCTTTCCGACCTGGTAGATGTAAATGTTGGGAATGAGCGGATCGCCGTTGGTGTTGAATCCATATTGCCCGACCAAGGTGGTGAACGACGGATTGCGTTGCATCGCCGTCAAGACCGAGAATCGTGAAGCGGCTCCGGCTCGCGCGGCGATCGAGATGATGACTTGTGCGGCGGCATAACCGTATGCCGATAACGCGGTGATCGCACCCATCTCGTGTTCGAAATCCGTTAGTATACCGATGGCGCTGGGCACGCGGTTGAGCGGCGGAAGGTTGGATGCGACGAACCCTCCGTCGAGCGTCGCCGCGTACGTGGCGATCGTTTCAGAGTTGTAGAAACCGTCCGAGGCTCCCATGTCGCCGGTAAACTTCTCCAACCGCAAAGCCTCAGCCAGCGGTCCGAGTTCGGGAGTTTTTCCGGCGAAGAACACGTAATCGGGACTGCGGTCCAGCACGCTGCGCGCGGCCGCCGCCGGATCGAAACCGCTCTGCGGAAAGAGCAAGACGTCGGCGTTGACGTGATTCGTTTTCGCGCCTTGCACGAAGCCTCGAGCGACATCCGAACCGTAGTCGCCGTCGAGTGCCACCGCGAGTGCGGAAGTACCGCGCTTATGCTCTAAAACGGTCGAGCCGAACAGCGTTCCCGCGCTGGTATCCTTGGACGGCAATCGGAAGATATTGTGATATCCGCGCGCGGTGATCGTGTCGGCGGTCACGCTCGGAACCACCACAGCGAAACCCACGTTGGCGTAGCGCGAGAGCGCGGCGAGCGTCATGGCTTTCGTCAGGTTTCCGACGATGCCGATGACCGTGGAATCGGCAGCCGCGATGCTCGGGTTCGACTGGGCTTGCGCGGTATCGTTTCGGTCGTCGTACGCCCGTAAACCCCACACGTGTCCGATCGGCGTCGTGAAGCGGTTGGACTCGTCGACGGCGGCTTGAACGCCGCGCACGACCTCGTTGCCGTATTTGCCAAACGGACCCGACAGCGTTACGCACACGCCGATCGTATACTGCGTCAAGAATTGATTCGGGTATTGATTTCCTTGCGGTAACGGCGTCGCGAAACGCACCTGCGCGTTAGCCCGTATTGCCATCCCGGCGGCTCCGGCCGCACCCAATCCCGCTACGAACGCCTGTCGTTTCACGAACCAACTCCCCCGGCGTATCCCGCCGCCGTAGCCGCCAGGAAGACGAGCGAAAACACCATGTTCGCGATGAAGACCCGTTCGTTCAAAACAAAGACGTTTTCGCTGCCGTCGAGCAGCCGTTTTTCATATGCAGTTAGAGCGATGCCGGCAACCACGCCGGCGTAAAAAGGCCAGCCCGCACCCGAAATCCAGCCGACCATCGCTAAAACGATCGCCATCGAACCATGCAGGGCGAGCGGTACGATGTAGCCGCTGCGTTCGCCAAAACGCGCCGGCACCGAGCAGATTCCTTGCGCGCGATCGATCCCCAGATCCATCAGTGCGTAGATAATGTCGAAACCGGCGACCCAAATCGTGACCGCCACGAATAGCAGCACCGCGGGCAGCGCGATCCCGCCGGCGATGGCGACGTACGCGCCGAGCGGCGCCAGCGCGTCGACCGCGCCGAGCACGAAGTGCGTCGTCCACGTAAAGCGTTTGCACAGCGGGTACGCGAGCAGCAATACCGCAGCGACCGGCAACAACTTGACGCACAACGGGTTGAGCATCCACGCCGACAAGAGCAGTAACGCTAAGCCGGCGAAGGTCGCCCACAACATCGACGCCGCCGAAAGCGTTCCGTTTGCGAGCGCGCGGCGGGCCGTACGCGGATTGCGCGCGTCGATGTCGCGATCGAGGTATCGATTGATCGCCATGGCTGCGGTTCGCGCTCCCAACACCGCAAGCGTAATCCACACCAACGCCGACCACGGCGGCACGCCGTGCGCGGCAACGATCGCGCCCGTGTACGCAAAGGGTAATGCGAACAGCGTGTGTTCGATCCGAATCTCTTTGAGAAAAACCGCGACCTTCACCCGCGCGTTTCCCCGAGGTCACCGATCAACCGGCGCAATGCGCTGGCCCCTTGCCCCGACCAATCATCCGGCGTGGCGGCGCGACCGAGGCCTCCCAAACCGTACTCGCGCCAACGTTTGGCGACGCGTTGCCGGATGTCGTCGCTCATGACCATGTCGGGCGGCCACTCGCGTGCGTACCCTTCGGATGCATCCTTGCGCGTCGCATCGATTCCGATTTTTACGCCGTACGCGACGTTATACGATCCGTGGTCGAGATCGTCGACCGGTCCCGGCATCGTTACGAGGTCGCGTTCGGGGGCGAGGTTGTTGAGCACGAACCACGCGGTCGCGCGCGTGTCCTGCACGTCGACGTCGGCATCGACGATCACCAGCGCGCGCGTCAACATCATCATGTGGCCGAGACCCCACAACGCGCTCATGACCTTTTTCGCGTGTCCCGGATACGATTTGCGAATCGAGACGATCGCTAAATTGTGGAACCCGCCTTCCACCGGCAAGTTCATGTCGACGACTTCGGGCAGCACCATCTGCAACAACGGCAGAAAAAGGCGTTCGGTCGTTTTGCCGAGCCACGCGTCTTCCATCGGTGGTTTGCCGACCACCGTTGCCGGATAGATGGGACGGCGTTTGCGCGTAAGGCACGTGACGTGAAACGTCGGATAGGTATCGGCCAGGCTGTACACGCCGGTGTGATCGCCGAACGGCCCCTCGGTGCGCAGGTCGTCGTTGTCGACGTAACCCTCGAGCACGAACTCCGCGTTCGCCGGCACTAAAAGGTCGATGGTTTTTGCGCGCGTCAGTTCGACGGGGCGTCCGCGCAGCAATCCGGCAAACGCGAATTCGTCGACGATCGGCGGCAGCGGTGCCGTCGCAGCGTAGGTTAGCACGGGATCCGTGCCGATCGCGACGGCGACCGGAATCTTGCTGCCGGCTGCGGCTGCGTGCGCGCGCCCTTGTTTGTGCCGCTGCCAGTGCATCCCGGTTTCGGTGCTACCGTAGACCTGCATGCGGTACATCCCGACGTTCGGACGTCCAGTCTTCGGATCGTTCGTAATCACGAGCGGAAGTGTGATAAACGGTCCCGCATCCAGCGGCCAGGTCGTAAGGACCGGAAGTTGCCGTAGATCCGGCCGGCGATCGACTACCTCGTGCACGGGTGCGTTCGAGACGATTTTCGGCAATGCGTTGCGTAGCGGGGCGAGCGACGCCAACGCACCGAGACGGTCGCGCAGCGATCTTCCCGGCGACGGGATTTGCAATAGCTTGCGCAACCGTTCGGATGCCTCGTCGAGCGTCGTCGCGTCGAGGGCCATCGCCATACGACGCTGCGTTCCGAACTGATTGGTGAGCACCGGAAACTTGGAGCCGTTGACGCGCGTGAACAGCAACGCCGGGCCACCCGCTTTGACCACACGATCGGTGATCTCCGCGATCTCGAGATACGGGTCGACCGGTACGGAAATCTCGTGCAATTCGCCCGCCGAGCGTATGGCGTCGACGAACGACTGGAGGGACGCAAACGGCACTGCCGCTTGTTACGAAGGCGGCCCGGCACCCCCTGTAACGCACATGAAGGCTGGGCTAAGACTGAAGTACGGCTAGGCCGTGTAGGCGGGCATCGTGGCGACGAAGCGAGCGCCGCCGCCCGGCGCGCTTGAAACCGACACTTCGCCGCGGTGCGCGTGCGCGATCCATTGGACGATCGCCAAGCCTAAGCCGGCGCCGAGACCGTCTTGCCGTCCACGATAGAAACGCTCGAAGATGCGCTCGCGATCGGCATCCGGGATTCCGTCGCCGTCGTCTTCGACGGAGATTTCGCACGAGTGCCCATCGTTTCGCGAGGCAATGCGAACGTAGCCGTGCGCGTGACGGATCGCGTTTTCGAGCAGGTTGCGTGTGAGCTCGCGCAAGCGCCGTTCGTCACCATCGACGATCGCGCCGGATGGTTCGCATTCGATGCGTACGCCGCGCTCCGTCGCATACGGCCCGGCGTCTCGCGCGCAGCGGCCCACGATCGAACCCAGGTCTACCGGCTCGCATTGAAGCACCTCCGGCCCCGGCCTGCGGGCCAGCGTGAGCAAATCGCCGACGATCCCGGATGCCTCGAACGCTTGTGCGGCGATGGTTTCGAACGCCTGGCGATGCGCGGAATCGGCAGTCGCCGCGTTGGCTTGCGCAACGCTGGCAATCGTGGTTAAAGGGGAACGTAGTTCGTGCGCTACGCCGGCGGCAAAAATGTGTTCGCGTTCGCGAGCAGCGGCGATGGGAGCGATCGACGCTCGCGCGAGCACGTACGAAGCGACCGCGACGATAACGATCAGCGGCACGTCGATCGCGGCGATGGCCAACGCCACGGGTCGCATCGAGCTGGCCAGACCTGCGGATCCCTCGGGCGTTCCGAGCGCTGGTTGCAACAGCGAGGAATATTCCCGTAGGACGAATGCGTAAGCGCCCGCATCGAGGGCGAGCAACACGAGCACGAAGACGGCGAGATATAACGCGGCGGTGCGCGTGATTAGCGAAGCAAGCGGTATCCTACGCCCCATACGGTGTCGATCACACGTTCGCCGCCGGCTTTCTTTAGCTTTTTACGAAGCTGGCTGACGTAGACGTCGACGATGTTGCTGGACCCGTCGAAGTCCTCGTCCCAGATCTTTTCCAAGATTTGATTGCGGCTCAACGCTATGCCGGCGTTGCGGATGAGGTATTCGAGAACCCGGAACTCGGTCGCACCGAGATCGACGTGCACGCCATTATACGAAACGGCGCGTGCCCCCAGGTTCATTGCGAGCCGTCCGGCTTGTAAAATCGTAACTTGCGGGCCGCTCCCGCGACGAACGATCGATTGCAGCCGCGCGATCAACTCGCTCTCGACGAACGGTTTGACGAGGTAGTCGTCGGCGCCACAGTCGAGGCCCGCGACACGATCTTCGATCGCATCGCGAGCCGTCAACATGAGAATCGGGGTCCAGACTCCGGCGGCGCGCGCCGAGCGCGCGATCGAGAACCCGTCCAACCCAGGTAGCCCGACATCCACGATGGCCGCATCGTATCCCTCGCCCAGAAGACGCTCGAGGCCGTGGCGGCCGTCGCTGACGACGCGCGTCGCAAACTTGCGCGCCTCGAGCATGGTTCGCACCGCGTTCGCGATGGTCTCATTGTCTTCTACGACTAGAATACGCACGCCGGATCCAGCTTCGTCGCTACTAGCCTTGCGGCCCGGGCGTCGCGCCCGTCTTGACTACGATTACGTCTTGCATGCCCTCGGCATAATGGAACGCGCAGCCGATCAGATAGGTGCCTTTCTTCGACAGTGTTACCGTGACGGTCTTACCCGGTTCGATAACGCCGCTGGCGTAACCGATTCCTAAAACGCCGTTGCCCGAAGGGTTCGTCGACAAGGACGGATTCGGCGGAAACTTCGCCGGCGGCTTTCCGGCTTTCATGACAACGTTGAACGTGTGCGGGATCGATTTCGAAAGATTTCTAATCGTCAATTTGGTGCCCGGCGGAAAGGCTAAAACTTGTGCTTTTTTGGTTTGCGTGTATCCGCCAACCGTGCCCCACGTGGGATCGTTTTCGGTTCCGACGCCTTCGCTTGGGAGTTCTTCACCGACGGTGTTCTTCGGGAGCTTGGCCTGAACGACCATATCTTGTTCGAGTGGCATGGTCATCACGTTGTTGCCGCTTTGCGACGCCGTCGAGCCGGCGTTACCCGCGCATGCCGCCAGCGCGCAGGCCGCGACAAAAACCACAACTGTACCCAATCGCTGCTTCACGATACGTTCCTCTCTTGCAATATGCTGTGTGAGAGCACCGTAACGGCGCACGATGAAGAAAGTGTGAAGGATCAGCGGGTGATCGAATCCCGCATCGAGGCGGCCAGGTTCGACAACGCCGGATCGCCGGTCGATAGTTGGCACGCCCGTGCGAACGCTTCGCGCGCCTGCCCGCGCCGGGCTTGTGCCAAAAGGACGACGCCTAGGGCGAATTCGGCCCGTGCGTAGTTCGGGGCCAACGTGAGCGCGGTTCGTAACTCCCGTTCCGCTTCGGGGTATTGCATCAGGCGTTCTTCGGCCAGCGCGAGGCCGTAATGCGCTACCGCATATGCCGGATCGAGGGAGAGAAGCTTGCCGAAATCACTGCGAGCGGTACTAGCGTCGCCGGCCTGCAACGCGACGATGCCGCGTGAGTAGACGGCGCGGGCCGAGTCGGGAGCGAGGGCAATGTAGCGATCTGCGACGGAACGCGCGTCCTGCAAATTGCCGGTAGCGATGTCGACTGAGATTAAGTTCGCCATAGCTGCGAGGAATTCGCGGTCGATCTGTATAGCAGAACGAAAGGCGGTAGCCGCTTCTGCGTTACGATCGAGGTGCGCGTAGGCGATTCCGAGATCGTAAAATGCCGTCGAACCTTTCGGCTCGGGTGGGTGCAGTTGAACGATTCTCGCAAACTCCAGCGCGGACGCGCTCCACTTGCCGGTGGCTTGATCTTGCAGACCGATGCGAAATCGCTCTTCGACCTCGCGGGCGGTCGCGAGCGCGCGCATGGCGGGAACGGAGGTCGTTCGCGGAGCCGGTGTTCCGGGGGCGTAGACTTGCGCGCCGGCCGGGGCCGATGCGGCGATTGCCGCCAGTGCGACGGCCACGATAGTGCGCCGCACGGGTCAGGGCAGCGGCGAAGGATCGGGCGGCGGCAGCTCGGCTTCGTGCGAGCCCTTCGCAGCAGCCGCGCGTTCGGGCTTGCACTCCCAGCCGACCCGTCCGGCCGACGTAATAGGGCCGAGCAGCGCCGGCGCCTGCGGGGCGAGCGCTCCCTGCGCGAGCAAATCCGCCACCGAGGCGGCTTGGGTGGCGCCGTAGGCTGCCAGCGAGGCACCTACGGCGAATCCGACGGCAAGCAGCGTCCGCCGGAACGGTATTCTTGACACTGCTTTCGATTATAGCGGAAGGTGTTAGGAATCCGTGAACCGCCGGCAAATTCGAGCGCTCTTTTTCCTGGCCGCCTCGCTTGCCGTGGGGTGGGCGGAGCCCGCGCGAGCACAGACGGCGCTGACCGTGGGGTCGGTCCGCGATCGCAGTGGTGAGGCGATCGCCGGCGCGACCGTCGATGGTCTTTCGGCAGCCGGCGCACCGGTCGGCACGACACAAACCGATGCTGCCGGGACGTTCGCGTTGACCGGTTCGGGCGTCCAGCGCCTTACGATTCATTGCCGTTTCTGCCAGGAGACATCGGTGGCAGTCGTTCCCGGGAAGCCGGTCGTTGCGATCGTACGCCGGTTCGAAGCGCTGCTCTCCGACTCGCCGACCCCAGCCGATCTTGAGAACTTGCCATACTCCCGAGTAGAGTCATCGCTCGCCCTGCGGCCATTTACGCTGCTCCGGCAAACGACGGTCGCGACAACCGGGTCGCAACTAAGCACGCTTGGATTCGCGCCGGCTGCATCACTGTTGGTAGACTCCGGCGTTCCAAGTTACGACATCGTCGATGGAACGAGTACGTACGACGCGATTCCGCAGAACCAAGTCCGCTCGGCGAACATCGCGCCCCCGGCGGACGCGTTTCTGTATGGAGACCGCGGCGGTTCCGGTACCGTTTCGACCGACCCATTCGGTGACGATAACGAACTCGTTGCGCTCATCGGCGGCGATACGTCGCTGCGATTGCAGGCTGGAACCCCGCAAGCCGGCGCGGTGCTAACCGCTTCGGACGATGCGACCGATTGGCGCCAGCGCTTCGACGGTCGGTTTCAAGCGCAACTCGCGGCCACGCAAACGCTCGGCTTCGATGTCGCGACGTCGCAGTACCGCGAGGCCGGTGCTACGGGCGATTCGATCGAGGGCGCATATTCGTTCGGACGCGCCAGTTACACCGACGCAACGCCGGAATACGACGCTGCAGTCGACTTGATCGCCGATCGCGGCATTTACTCGACGTCTGGAACCGCGACCCCGTACGATGCTGCCTGGGCCGATTCTGGATTTAGCGCGGGCGTTCGCACCCACGGATCCGTATTCGTGTTTGCCGATGCCGGCGTGCGTTTGTCGAGCGGTTCGTACGACGCGAGCGGCGATTTATACGATGCCACCGGCAGTTTCGCGCAGCGCCGGATCGACTACGGTTTCGAAGCCGACGAACCCGATTATCAAGTCGTCGCGGGAGCCGGAACGTTTGGTATCGATTACAGCGGTTACGGTTTTGCCGATTCGGGCGGCTATCACGCGGCGCTCACAACGCCGTCGTTGCAACTCCGGCTCTTTCCGAAGGATCGTTGGGGCGCGTCGTTTGCCGCCAACGAATCGTTTACGTTGCCGACGCTGGTGCAACAATACGACGCGGTGGAATACGACACGCTGCAACTCGATCGCGCCTCCTCGTTCGTGGGGACGCTATCCTATACGGATATGCAGCGCGTGCGCGTCGACGTCGAAGCCGCGACGCAACACGTCTACGGTGCGGATAACGGCATAATTACCAGCGCCGGGGTTTCCACCACGTGGCAGTTTGCGCCGGCGTTTTCGCTGCGCGCGTGGTTCATGCACGTCGACGATACGACGGCGCAGCCGCTCTATTCGCCCTACTTGCCATCGGCTGGAACCTGGAACGCCGACGCGATTTGGTTGACATATGAAAATCCCGGCGCCATTCGCTTCGATGCGATCTATCGCCGGGATTTCCTTAATGGATTGCCGTTCGAACACATCGACGGCGACGTGTCCGGCCCCGTTTACCGAGGGCTGAGATGGTATGCCGGCATCCAAGACCTGATGCGCACGACGTACGTGAGCGCCGGCTTACGAATCGGCTTTTAGTTTGCGGCTGGCTCGAACCGCAAACTAGCTAGTCGTCGCGGCGGCCTTGGGGTCTCCGCCTCCGCCGCGTCGGCGGTGCGCCGGGAGCGTCAGGTGCGGGAACCTCTTCGGCTTCGTACGAGGTGGCACTCGAACCGTTGCGTTCGTCTTCGTAATCGCGGGCCGGGCGTTTCGGACGGTCCGGCGGTGCGCTACGTTCTTGCGGTGCACTGCGTTCTTGCGGCGCGCTGCGTTCTTGCGATGCGCCGTTGGACGATCCGAGCACGGCCTTACGCGACAGATTCACGCGTCCTTGCGAGTCGATTTCCATTACTTTGACCGTAACGGTATCGCCAAGCGACACGACGTCTTCAACCTTTTCGACGCGTTGCGGCGCCAACTGGCTGATGTGGACGAGGCCGTCCTTGCCCGGCAGAATCTGCACGAACGCACCGATCGGAATGATCCGGACGACGGTGCCTTCGTACGTTTCGCCGACTTTGATCTCTTTGGTCAGATTTTCGACGATCGTCTTGGCCTTATCGCCGGATTCGCCGTCGGCCGACGTGATGTAGACCGAACCATCGTCCTCGATGTCGATCTTCGTAACGCCCGTGTCGGCGATGATCTTGTTGATCACCTTTCCGCCCGGCCCGATCACGTCTTTGATCTTGGCGGGATCGATCTTGACGATGATCATGCGCGGCGCGAAGTTAGAAAGTTCGCGACGCGGCTCGGCGATCGTTTCGGCCAGTTTGTCGATGATGAAATAGCGCGACTTCTTGGCGCTAGCCATCGCTTCACGCATGATGTCGATGGTGATGCCTTGGACTTTGATGTCCATCTGGATTGCCGTGATGCCTTTTTTTGTGCCGGCAACTTTGAAGTCCATCTCGCCCAGCGCGTCCTCGAGGCCCTGAATGTCGGTCAGGATCGCGTACTTATCGCCCTTGAGAATCAACCCCATCGCGACGCCCGCGACGTGCGCGGTGATCGGCACGCCGGCGTCCATTAACGCGAGCGTGGAACCGCAAACCGAGGCCATCGACGACGAGCCGTTCGATTCGAGCACTTCGCTCATCACGCGCATCGTGTACGGGAACTCGGATTTGGGCGGCAGCACCGGGAGCAGCGCCCGTTCGGCTAATGCGCCGTGTCCGATTTCGCGACGGCCGGGACCGCGCATCGGGCGCGTCTCGCCGACCGAGAACGGCGGGAAGTTGTAAAAGTGCATGTAGCGTTTGTCTTCGAGTTTGACGATACCGTCGAGACGTTGTGCATCGCTGCTCGAGCCGAGCGTCGCAGCGCTAAACACTTGCGTTTGACCGCGCGTAAAAACGCCGGATCCGTGAACGCGCGGCACGTAATGCACTTTCGACCAGATCGGGCGGATTTCGTCGGGCTTGCGGCCGTCGGGACGAATTTTTTCGTCCACGACCATCGTACGCAGCTCGTCCTCTTCCATCGATTTGATGATCTTATGGAATTCTTTGCGCGTGGCCGAATTTTCGAGCAGCGCGCGGACGTTCGCGTCCTTTTTACCGCAACGTGCGATCGCTTCGTCGGCGTTCAGTTCGGCAAACGCCTCTTCGCGTTTGCCTTTTTCGACGATGCGCATCGCTTTCGCAACGTCCTTGGCGAACGATTTGCGAACGAACTTGTCGAGATCGCCGTCGGGCTTTGCGACGACGAACTCGCTTTTCTTCTTTCCGGATTTCTTGACGAGTTTGTCGATGGCGGCAACGATCTTACGAATCTCGTCGTGTGCGAACGCGACCGCTTTGAGGAAGTCTTCCTCATCGATCTCGTGTGCGCTGCCTTCGACCATCATCACCGCGTCGGCGGTTCCGGCTACGACGATTTCCAGTCCGCCGGTCTCGTATTGGGGAAGCGTAGGGTTGGCGATGAATTTGCCGTCCTCGTCGCGACCGACGCGTACGGCGGCAACCGTTTTGTCGAACGGAATGTCGCTCAACGCGAGCGCAGCGCCGGCAGCGCAAACGCCCAAAACATCGGCGTCGAGTTCGGGATCGACCGAAAGCACGGTCGCGACGACTTGCACGTCGTTGCGAAAACCTTCCGGAAACAGCGGACGGATCGGTCGATCGATCTGACGCGAACTTAAGACCGCGTGTTCGCTAGGACGGCCTTCGCGCTTGATGAAACCACCGGGAATTTTTCCGGCTGCATACATCTTTTCTTCGAAGTCGCAGGTGAGCGGAAACCAATCGATGCCTTCGCGAGGCTGTGTGGAGGCCGTGGCGGCGCAGAGCACGACGTTTTGATCACCATAACGAACGAGAGCGGAGCCGTTTGCTTGCTTCGCGAGTTCGCCGGTCTCGATGACCATCGTGCGCCCGCCGACCTCTAAGGTTACGGATTCGGGCACGTTAACTCCTAAAATGAAATCGTTTTATGTCTTTGATTAACCGATTGCGCTTCGGGCCGGTCGCATATTGCCCCTGCCGAGGCCGGCCTATCGAGGTGGTCGAGCGTAGTAGGTTCGCGAGCGAGCATGCTGGTATATCGGCCCCCATGCCGACCCTAACCCCCGACCGCTTGCGCGATCTCGAGCTCAAAGCAAACGATATCCGGCAAGGCATCATTCGTTCGCTGCACGCTGCGGGATCGGGTCATTCGGCCGGTCCGCTCGATATGTCCGACATCTTTGCCGCGTTGTACGGAACGCTAATGCGGCACGATCCGCAGCGTCCGGAGTGGCCGCAGCGCGACCGCCTACTTTTGTCGTGCGGTCATATCGCGCCGGTGCGATACTCGGCGATGGCCAACTTCGGATACTTTCCGGTCGAAGAGTTGCTGACGCTACGCAAGTTCGGGTCGCGTCTCCAGGGCCACCCGGAACGCGTTACGCTACCGTCGTTAGAAACGACGTCGGGCCCGCTCGGGGAGGGCCTCGCGCAAGGCACCGGCATGGCGCTCGCCGCGAAGATGAACGGCGAAGATTTTCACGTGTGGGTCGTTACGTCGGACGCGGAACATCAGTGCGGCCTGCACTGGGAGGCCGTGATGACGGCTGCAAAATTCAAGCTCGATAACTTGACGTGCATCATCGACCGAAACTTCATCCAGATCGACGGCAGCACCGAAGACGTGATGCCGCTCGAGCCGTTGGGCGCGAAATACCGCTCGTTCAATTGGGAAGTGCTGGAATGCGACGGTAACGATATGGCATCGTTCGTCGAAACCGCCGAACGCGCGCGAGCGGTAAAAGGCAAGCCGCAAGTGATCGTCGCGAACACCGTTCCCGGTAAGGGCGTCTCGTATATGGAAGGCGATTACACGTGGCACGGCAAGCCGCCCAACAACGAACAAACGGAAATCGCGCTCAAAGAGCTCGCCGCCGCGCGCGAACGGATCGTGGCCCGTGGTTGAGTTAGTCGATTATCGCAAGGGCGTCGCGCAGGTCCCCACGCGCAACGGTTTTGGAGAAGGTTTGGTCGAGGCCGGGACGCGCGATCGCAACGTCCTCGGCATCTGCGCCGATCTTTCCGAATCCACACGATTCGAAGCGTTCAAGAAAGCGCATCCGGAACAGTACGTCGAGATCGGTGTTGCCGAGCAGATGCTGGTGGCGATGGCGGGCGGCCTCGCAGCCGTCGGTAAAATTCCGTGGATCGCAAGCTATGCGATGTTCAATCCCGGACGCTCGTGGGAGCAAGTCCGCACGATCATGGCGCTCAACCAAACCAACGTGAAAATCGCCGGCGCGCATGCGGGCGTTTCGGTCGGTCCGGATGGCGCGACGCATCAAGCAATCGAAGATATCGCAATCATGCGCGTTATACCGAGCATGACGATCGTCGTGCCGTGCGACTCGGTGCAGACGAAGAAGGCGACGCTGGCGCTATCGCAACGCTGGGGCCCGACCTACCTGCGCTTCGGCCGCGAAAAATCGCCGGTGATTACGACCGAACAGACGCCGTTTACCGTCGGTGAAGCGCAGATCTTCCGCGAGGGTTCGGACGTCGCAATCGTCGCGTGCGGCATCCTCGTCTACAACGCGTTGATGGCCGCCGAAAAACTTTCGCGTGAAGACGGCATCGAATGCCGCGTGGTCAACAATCACACCATCAAACCGATGGATGAAGCGGCGATCGTAGCGGCCGCGAAGGATTGCGGCGCGATCGTTACGGTCGAGGAGCATCAACGCCACGCCGGCATGGGTTCGCGCGTCGCCGAAATCGTGGCGCAGAATTACGCGGTCCCAATGGAGTTTATCGGCGTCGACGATCGCTTCGGACAATCCGGCGATCCGCTCGAGCTGATCGAGTTCTACGGCATGGGCATCGATTCGATCGCCGATGCCGTTCGAAAAGTCGCCAAGCGCAAGCGCTCTTGACAGCCGTGAAGCTGCGGGAAGATTCTCGATAGGCGACGGGCGGAATTCTCCGTCGCCTTTGCGATGGCACAATTTAGGCACAAAGTAATCCATGATTTTGGCCGGCGGGCACAGTACACGCATAAATGAAGTTTGGCCCAGCGCTTCTCGCGAGCGCGCTTGCTGCTTGTCTCTTGCCGGCGTCCGGCTGCTCGCCGCTCGCGGATGGAACGATCTCCCTTACGGATCGCACGACCGTCCCGTTTACGCTGCACGGCAATCACATCTACATCCGCGCATCGATTGGCGGCATATCCTACGCGTTTGCTTTCGATACCGGGGGGACGGAGTCGCTTACCCCCGAGTTGTCGGAGCGCTTGCACCTTACGCCGGTTGGACAAGTCGAGGCACGAGGCGTTGGTGAAGACGCGACGCGGGTCGATATCGTGCGAGTTCCTCGCATCGAGCTAGGCAGCGCGAGCCTGGTGGGAGCGAGCTTTCTCGTGTTGCCGCGACTTCCGCTGGAGAGCCCGTTTCGCGGAGCGATCTTTGGCGGGATTCTGGGACGAGAGTTCTTCCGAAGCCTAGTGGTGACGATCGACTACCAAAACTCGAAACTAACGCTTACGCAGCCGGCCTCGTTTAAAGCCGATAGCGCATCCGCTCACGTCCCCGTCTCTTTGCGGGCGAGCGGGATACCAAATATTCCAGCCTCCATCGACGGACATTCCGGGAACTTCGACGTCGACGCGGGGTCCAGTCAGGCCGTGACGGTTACACAGACCTTCGCAAATGGCTTAGGGCTCGCAAGCGGACTTCGGGCTGAGATTGGGCGCGGTGTCGGAGGAGCGATGTACGGAACGGTCACGCGAGCGCAGAGCCTAAACATCGGGGGACTGACGTTACACCGGCCCATCGTTCTCGTTGCAGATTCGCGCGGCGGAGTGTTCTCCAACGAAGACTTCTCGGGCAATCTCGGATCCGACGTACTTCGCCACTTCACGGTCACGCTCGATGTGCCCGGCCATACGCTCTACCTCGACCCAAATACGAACTTCGCGCGAGCGTTTGTTTTCAACCGCGCCGGTCTCACCGTCATTCGCAGCTCTGCGGGATGGCGCGTCGCTAGCGTAATCGACAACAGCCCTGCGGCCAAAGCGGGCGTGCTCTCGGGCGATGTGGTGCTGTCCTTGAATGGCCGAGACGCGAAGACGCTCGACATGGCTGCGTTTCGCGACATGTGGTACGACAAGGTCGGCAAACGAGTTAGCCTGACGCTTACGCGAAACGGGCACACCTTCACGAAAGTATTTTCGTTGCGGGAACTTGTTTAAAAGGCTGCGGTCACTCGCCGCAGCCTTTCAAAAAGATCGAGTCGTCGATCTGCGATGTTAGCGGCGTAATCCCAGGTCGGAGATCAGCGTGCGATAACGCTCGAGATCTTTGTGCGACAAATAGTTTAACAGGCGGCGGCGTTGGCCGACTTGCAGCAGCAAGCCGCGACGGCTGTGATGGTCCTTCTTGTGAATCTTCAAATGTTCGGTAAGGTGGTTGATCGAGGCCGTCAGGATGGCGACTTGTACTTCAGCCGATCCGGTGTCGTTGGCGCTGCGACCGTATTTGGTGGCCAGTTCGGCCTTTTGGTCTTTAGAAAGTGGCACGCGAAAAGCTCCTTAACAGGATGGTCTCGCTCGGGTACAGGCGGTACGTCCGTCCCGGCGACCGGCCTACCATAGCAAAGGACGCCGCAGCGTGCAAGCGCAATCGCGGTTTCGGATGGATTCACAGTTGACGGTCCCGGTGATCTACGGCTCGGTGCGCACCGATAGGCAGGGCATAAAGTTCGCGCTCTTCGTGTGCGGGCAGCTCCGCGAGCGTGGCATCGATGCAATCCTGGTCGACCCGCTGGAGCGGAAGTTCCCGCTGCTCGACCGGATGTTCAAGGAATTCCCGCCGGGCGAAGCCCCGGTCGTGATGAGCGACCTGGCAGCTCTCCTGAAACGAGCGGATGGGTTTATCATCGTCTCGGGCGAGTACAACAACGGCGTCCCGCCCGCGCTCAAAAATATGATGGACCACTTTCTCGAGGAGTATTTCTGGCGCCCGGCCGGGATCGCGTGCTATTCGGGCGGCCGCTGGGGCGGCGTTCGTGGGGCCATGCAGCTGAGGATGACGTTGGCCGAGATGGGGATGGTGACGATCCCTTCGCTGTTGCCGATGGCCCGCGTCGGGGAAGCGTTTACCGATGACGGGACCCCGACCGACAAAAACACGGTCTCGTTCTCGAAGCAGTTCTTCGACGAGTTTCTCTGGTACGTCGAAGCGCTATGCGCCCAAAAGCGCAAAGGCGTCCCGTATTGAGCGAACCAGCTTCGAGTGCCGGCGTCTTCGTCGGTGCCGCGCGCCGTATCGACATCGCCCCCGACCGGCCCGCCATCGTGCGGATCGGACAATATGAGGTCGCGATTTTTTTGGTCGACGGCGCGGTGCACGCCTACGAGAACGCGTGCCCGCACCAGGGGGGGCCGATCGGCGAAGGCCAGATCGATGGCGCGACGGTGACCTGCCCATGGCATGCTTGGACTTTCGACCTTCACACTGGGGAAATGGCCATCGGACCGGGCTTCGCTAGCCTGCGCCGCTTCGAATCGCGCGTCCGCGACGGTTGGGTCGAGGTCGCCACCGAACCGGAGCCACTATGACGAACGACGCCGCCTGGAACGGACGGATCGGCACGGCCGGTGGAACTGCTTTTGGCACCGGTCTGGCAGCCTGCATCTGCGAGCAAGGCGTGGAAGCCGCCTCGCTGGCGGATGCGCTCGGCTTGACCGCCGGCGAGTTCGATGAGGTGTTGGCCGGCGCGCGGCGCATCGGGGTCAGCGCGCTGGCGCGGCTCTGTATCGGCCTGCGCCTCCGACCGATCGAGTTTCTGCAGCGTACCGCCGTCTTATCGCTAGAGGTGTACGCCTTCGGTGTGGACCCGCTCTATTTTCTGCCCGAGGGTCCGCTGCGTTACGACGCACGCATCTACATGCGCGAGATCAACCCCCGGCATCGCGTCCCCGAGGGCGACATGACGCGCCGGAACCCGACGCTTAAAGCGTTGGCCGAAGATCCGATCCTCGATACGGTCGGAAAGGCCGAGGTCGAGCTTGCGTATCTGCTCCGGGCCGCGGTCGAGCAGACCGGTGGGACCCTCTAGCCGGTCCCGCGAACGGAGGCGGCGATGCAAGGAGTAGACGGAAAACGGATCGCGGCCCTCATCGCGGACGGATTTGAAGAAATCGATTTACTGGAACCGCGCCGGGCGCTCGAAGATGCCGGTGCCGTCGTTACTATCGTCGGACTGGACGAGCGTGCGCGTCAGCGCATCCGCGGTAAACGCGGCCTCGACGACGGGCAAAACGCTCGTGCCGAAGAGCTGATCCCCGATTGCACCGCCGAAGATTTCGACGCCTTGCTGATCCCGGGCGGAACTTCGCCCGATCACGTTCGCACGGATCGCGACGTACAGCGCCTCTGCCGCGAATTCGACGCCGCCAAGAAGCCGGTGTTTTCGGTCGGTCACGGAGCCCAGGTGTTGATCTCCGCGCAAATCGTGCGCGGACGCCAGTTGACTGGTGCGCGCGCGATCGCCGACGACATTCGCAATGCGGGCGGATTGTATCGCGATCAACCGACCGTCAGCGATTCGAATTGGGTTTCCACGCGCGGGGGCGAGGATATGCCGCAGTTCAACCGTGCGATGCTCGAAAAGCTCGCCACGGCCGCGCCGCCGCAACCGGTCTGATCGCTTACACCGGATCGTAGCGCGCTAGCGCTTCGCCGTATTGCCGTAAGGCAAGAAACGCCGCCAGCGCCGCGAATGCGCCGGCCGCCCACGGAACGCGCGTCCAAACAACGATTGCAACCACTATTCCGCTCGCGGCTGCGGCCATGACCAAATAAAGCCGGCGCGCCGGCCCGGTGCGTAGCGTCGCGCACAGCGCCGTAAGCGTTGCCGGAACGGCGGCTGCGATCGTATACGCGAATGTCGCCGGAATGCCGCGCCAGCCTGCGAGCGACGCAGTAGCACAGTATGCAGCCGCAGCGACTACTGCGATAGCGCACGGCACCAACGCTTTTGCGCGCGCCAACTCGCGACCGAACAGCGGAGCACATTGCTCGCACAAATCCAGATCCATAAACCGCCCCGGGCCTTGCTGCAACGCGGCGACGATACCGACCAACGAGCAGAAAAATGCCGGCGCGGCTAGACCGCGCGGCTGAACGGCGCCTACCAAACCGGCGGCCACCAAACCGTATACCAGCGTGTGCCGTTGCGAGAACACGCGTGCTTCGACGACGGCGGCAAACGCACGGGTCGTCACGCTTGCACCGCAACGTTCGCAAACAGTTCGGCCGCCGCGCGTTCGAGGTGCGTCGAGAACATCGAGCGCGACCCGACGGCGGCAACGATCTGTTCCGCGTAGGCGGGTTGCGGCCGTTCGAGCACTACCAGCGTAGCTGGCGTGATGAGCGCACCCGCTAGCGGAAAGGCAAACGCTTCGTGCACGCCCTGAAGGCGTTCGAGAATCAGTTTGGCGTGCGCGGTCGCGCGTCTGCGATCGACGTTCCATAACGCGGCTCGATAGGCGATGTAGCGTTCGAACTCCATCTCCGGCAGCGCCAGCGCCGCATGCGGAACGAACGCCGCAATTCGTTTGCAATGCACCGGTTGCACGCGCGGATCGAATTCGCCGATCGAAACGCTTCCCGCGGTCGCCTTCACCAAGCCGGCGCCAAGCTTGGCCGTTATGGCCGCCTCGCGCGCCGACGAACAGACCAGGGTGACGCGTTCGCCGGCGTTCACGTCGACCGAGACGGGGCCGACCGTATCGCAGCCGTCGCCGAACGTAGCGCCGCGCATGCGCAGTATCGAGCTCAAGGCAGTACGATTCGCGTCGCTTGGCCAAAGTCAGTCACGTGCTATCGAATGCCGAAATCGCGGCCAAGCTGCTGGAAACTCGTACGCTGATGGAGATGGCGGGCGAATCGTTCTACAAATACACCGCCTACGAAAAGGCAGCGGTTTCGGTTGAAAACGCGCCGCCTTTGGCAGATCTCATCGCCGGCGGCGAGCACTTGAAACTCCCCGGCATCGGCAAATCGATCGGCGTAGCGGTGGAGCAGTTATTGAAAACCGGCACGTCCGAACACCTGGACGAACTCCATAAGCGCTTTCCGCCATCGATCTTGGAAGTGCTGTCGGTTAACGGCATCGGCGTGAAGACGGCGGCGATGCTGTTCGAGGAGTACGGAATCGCTTCGCTAGCGGGATTGGAAGCCGCCATCGCATCCAACATCTTGGCCGAGGTTCCGCGCTTGGGTTCGAAGACGATCGAAAATTGGAAACGCGGCATCCTTGCCGTACAGGGACGTCAGCACCGGACGCCGCTGGCAACCGCGCTGACGATCGCGCTCGAAGCGATGGCGTACCTGCGCGAGGGCCCCGCGATCGACCGGCTGACGTACGCCGGAAGCTTGCGCCGCCAAGAAGTCACCGTCGGCGATATCGACATCGTTTGCACGACCGATCGGGCAGCCGAAACCATCGCACACTTTACGGCGTGGTCGCGCGCACAGGCCGTCCTCGGTGAGGGCCCGACCAAAGCGAGTATTTGGTTGCCTGGCGGACTGCAAATCGATTTGCGCGTGCTGCCGAATCATCTGTATGGAAACCTGCTGCAACATTTCACCGGCTCGCGCGATCACAATGTGAAACTGCGCGAATACGCGGTGCGACGCGGATTGCGCGTCAGCGAAAACGGAATCCTGAATCTCGAGACCGGCGAATCGATCGTTTGTTCGTCAGAAGCCGAAGTGTACGCCGCCCTGGGAATGCAATACGTACCACCGGAACTGCGAACCGGCGGCGACGAAGTCGAGCTCGCGCTCGCTAATGCCTTGCCGGTTTTGATCGAGACGTCGGATATCCGCGGCGACTTTCACATGCACAGTACGTGGAGCGACGGCGACGACGCGCTCGAGAGGATGATCGAAGCGGCAGCGGCTCGCGGGTACGAGTATCACTCGATCAGCGATCATTCTCGCGGCCGCGACGGGCGCAAACGCGGCTTATCGATCGACGACGTGCGTGCGCAGCGAGCCGAGGTCGAGGCGATCGGGCGCCGTCATTCGATCCGGACGCTGTGTTCGAGCGAAGTCGATATCTTGGCCGACGGAACGATGGATTTTCCCGACGAGATACTGGGCGAAATGGACATCGTGGTCGGCTCGGTGCATCAGGCGATGAAGCAATCGCGTGAAGAAATGACCGCGCGTCTTATCCGGGCGTGCGAGAACCCGCACGTCAATATCATCGGACATCCGACCGGACGCCGTTTAGACGGCTATCACGGATACGAGTTCGACTACGACGCCGTCTTTGCGGCCGCGGCCAGAACCGGGACCGCGCTCGAAATCGACGGTCAGGCTATGCGATTGGATCTGCCGTCGCCGTTGGCGCGGCGCGCCAAATCATTCGGCGTTACCTTTACGACGGATAGTGACGCGCACCGAACCCGCGACCTCGCAAATGCCGAACTTGCGGTCGGCCAAGCGCGTCGCGCCGGCTTAACGAAGGACGATGTGTTGAATACAAAATCGCTAGAGGAAGTGTTGGAATTCGTACGCCGTAAACGGGAGCGCGTATCGTGATCGTCACCAAAACCATCCGGCAACCGGACGGCGCCGTTACCGGCGCACGGCTTTCCGGCGAGCGCGGTCCCGCGCTGATCTTCGTTCATGGCGTGGGTTCGACCGGCGCGATTTGGGATTACCAGCTCGACGCCTTTGCGGACGACTATCGTTGCGCGTCGATCGAGTTGCGCGGCAACGGCGCCTTAAGCGATCCGCCGCCGGAACTCATCACGCGCGAGAACTTCGCATCCGACGTTCTAGCCGTCGCGGACGCGTGCGGCTTCAAGACGTTCGATTTGATCGGCTGCAGTTTGGGCGGTGTGGTCGCGTTCGAACTATGGCAACGCGTTCCGGAACGGTTCCGCTCGATGGTGATCGTCGGTTCGTTCGCGAAATATCCCGACGGTCAAACATATGCCGATAATGTTAAGACGGCCGTTCGCGCGGCCGGCGACATGCGCACGTTCGCCGAGGCGCGCGCGGCACAACTCGGACTTCCGCCCGAGCGCCTGCGCGAAACCGTCGAACAAATGGCATCGAAATCTGTGCCTTCCTATCTGGCGTCGACCCAGGCGACGTGGACCGGCGACTATCGCGCGGTTCTACCCTCGATCGCGGTGCCGGTGTTGGTCACGCGTGGCGAGCGCGATGGCATCGCGCCCCAGCCGCTATCCGACGAAATTGCAGCCGGTATCCCGGGCGCAAAGCGCGACATCGTTCCGAACGCCGGTCACGTTGCCAACGCCGACAACCCCGAGTTGTTCAACGATCTGATTCGAGAGTTTATCGAGTTGCTCTAGCTTCGGGTGATACGGCGGGACTTACAACGACACCCATGGGCGCAAGACCCTTAAATCTCGTTACCGCTTTGATTGGGGCTCCGCCTTCAGGATATTCGTATACCTGCACGCTTTCATTTCCGTAGCATGCGCAGATGACTTTCCCGTCTCTTATTTCGTATTGCAGACCTTGAGTGGTTTGTTGCAAGGTCGTCCGGCCGGTTACTTTACCGTGCTCGTCGATACGAAAGATCGTCGCGGTAGAGGCAGTCTTGCTTTGCTCACCGATGGTTAGCTCGCTCTTTTGATATTGTAAGCCCATCGAGGGCGTAATAATGGGACTTTTAATCGAAACGGTTTTAAACTGCTTGCGTACAAGTTTTTGAACGTAGTAGGTCAATCCGGTTCGCCCGATAAGAAAAATATTTCCGTTTGGTGCGTAGACGACCGGTCCCACAACGTCTACTGCCGTATCGTAATAGACCGTTCCCGCGCCGGATGCATGTTTGTAGACGGTAAGGCTGCCTTCGTTGCCGTCGTACACGTTTCCGACCGCGAGGTTCCCATCGCGCTTGCTAACGCTGCACGAATCCGGAAAGGCGGTGGGGTCGTCGAGGGTGGCGATTGGTGTGGTACCGCCGTGCGCGTATTCGTAGAGTTTAAAAGCGAATGCATCGACTATCCACACGTTTCCGCTCGAGTCGACGCATGCTCCGGTAGTCTGCTGGAATCCGGAGAGAACGCCCGCGGTCCGCAATTCCGGCCAGGTGTAGATGTCTACATCGCTGCCGCCGGTGACGTATAACAATGCGCGAGTTTTTGCGGCCGGGTCCATCCAGGATCCGGCGACTCGCGCGGAGGCACTGGCTAACGTAACGCCCGGCGACTGTGGGAGGGACGCTCTCTGACCGGCGCACCCGGCAGCTATCGCGGCTGCGAGCAATAGGGAAACGCGAACGTTACGGGCGATCATTGTTTTGTTGCCGGGCTAACGACGGCGGCCCACGGTTGGATTCCCCTCATCTTTGAAAGTGTCTTCGTCGGGCTTCCGCCGCCCGGATAGGGATAAATCTGCACGTTTTGGTCCTCGAAGCACGCGCAGATAACTTTTCCGTTGATGATCTGGTATTGATAGCTTTGGTAGGCCTTACCCATGACGGTGTTGCCGAGAACCTTGCCGTATTCGTTAATGTGGTAGATCGTCGTATTGGTAACCGTGCTGCCGGCGTCGGCTACGGTCAGCTGGCCTTTCCAGTATTGCACGCCGCCCGGATATCCGATCGTCGCGCCTTTGATTGGGATCGTCGTAAATTGTTTGCGTACGAACTTTTGCATCGCGAACGCATACCCGGTCCAGCCGTCGAGAAAAAGATTACCATTGGGCACGTAATCGAGCGAAAAGACGTCGTCCAAGTCCGAGTCATAGTAAATCGTACCGGCACCCGAGGCGTGTTTGTAAACCGTGATGCTGCCCTTACCGACGTTATTGTTATATTCGTTTCCTACGACGAGGTTGCCGTCGCGTTTGTTTACGGTGCAGCCGTTCGGGAAGCTCGCGGCATCGTCGAGCGTCGCGATCGGTGTCGTAGCACCGTGCGCGTATTCGTACAACTTCTGCGCGTAGGCATCGGCGATCCAGACATCGCCCGCGGCGTCGACGCACGCCCCGGTCGTTTGCTGGAATCCACTCAGAACACCCGCGGTTTGCAGCGTTGGCCACTGGAAGACGTCGACATCCGCGCCTCCCGTCACGTAGAGCAGGGCACCAGTCTTCGCATCGGGAGCGATCCACGATCGAGTGGTTCTGGCGGATGCGCGGGCATCGCCGGTCGATTGCGGTAAGGAGGGTTGCGCCGCAGAGCAACCGGCAAAAGCTGCCAGCGAAGCAATTGTGAAAACACGAGCGATGTGAGGCATGAATGCTCCTTTACAGAGCGACCTTCTCGCCCTTCGTCGATCGGCCTACCGGAGGCACCTGCCCCGAAGCACTCGAAGGGCGTGCGATGAAAATTATAGCGTTTGCGGCTTCTTTGCTGATCACTCTGGCGGTGGCGCCGGTCGCGCTTGCGGCGAACGCGACGTGGAGCGTCGATCCCGTTCACTCCAGCGCACAATTTACGGCCAAGCATTTTGGTGTGGTACCGGTGATCGGCACGATACCGATCAAAACCGCCTCCGTTACGCTATCGGGCGACGGCCAAATTCCGGTTGCGGTTTCGGCCGCGCTGGACGTATCGAAGATCGATACGCATAACGACGATCGCGACGGCGATTTACGCTCCGAGCATTTCTTCAACGTAGCATCGACGCCGGACATCCGGTTCGTTAGCACCAAAGTCGAAGGAACGGATCCGAAACATTTCACGATCACGGGCGACCTGACGATGGTCGGTCAAACGCATCCGGTCGTGCTCGACGCACAAGTTCTAGGATCCGGCAAATCGCCTCGCGGCCGTTCGTTCATCGCGTATTCGGCCACGACGACGGTCGACCGCACGAAGTGGGGGATGAGCTACGGTCCGGTGTTCGTTGGCAACATGGTCGACATCTCGCTCAACATCGAAGCCGACGGTCCGTAGGTTTGAGCGCGAGAACCGCCATATCGTCTTGCGCCGTGCCGCCTTCGTAAGCGAGTGCGGTTTCCACGAGTCGCCGCGTGAGTTCGACCGACGAGTTTGCATCACTAATAGCCGCAACGACGCTGCGAACCGCATCCTCGCCGAACATTATTCCGTTGCAGCGAGCCTCGCTGACACCGTCGGTATAGAGCACGATCGAGTCACCGGTTCGTAACCGTAGTTTGACCGGGCTGGAAGAAAAGGGCACGAACGAACCGACGATCGTTCCCGGCGCGTGGAGCGTTTCGATGTCGCCGTTCGCACGTCGCACGATTGCCGGCACGTGTCCCCCGTTGGCGAGTAGGATATTGCATCCGTCGTCATCGAGGCGCAAATACCCAACGATCGCGGTTAAAAACCGGTCGCTCGACGTTGCTCGAGCGATTAGCGTTTCGTGCAACCACGCGAGCACTTGGGATGGGTCCTGCGTGCGCATAGCCCCCGCGCCGACCGTATACCGAGCCAACGTCGCGATTCGCGCAGCGTCGATTCCTTTTCCGCACACGTCGCCGATAACGAACGTCCAAACGTCGCCGCCGGACTGAAATACATCGTAGAAATCGCCACCGAGTTCGAGCCCGTGTCCGGCCGGCTGAAAACATGCGCCGATATCCAAACCTTCGACCTGCGTGAGCGTCGGCGGCAGCAGGCTTTGTTGCAACGTATGGGCGAGAAGCTCGGCTCGTAAGCGCGCTTCGTGTTCTTCGTTGACGGCCGAGCGCAGCGCGACCTCGCGAGACGCCGACCTTGCCAACGTACGCAAGACGTCGAGATCCTCTTGAGTCCATTTCTTCGGTACGGTGTCGACGGCGCAAAACGATCCAAGGACTTCACCGGACGGCCCGCGCAGCGGCACGCCGGCCCAAGCTCGAACGCCCATCGAGCGAACCGACGAATTCGTTCGGGTGCGTTCGTCGATGGCTGCATCGAATACGACCACTTCGCCCTGCGATCGAACCACGTACTGGCAAAACGATTCTTCCACCGTGTTTTGATGCGGGCCGTCGGGCGGTATGCCGAAGGCGCTTTTCCAGAAAGAACGCTCGCTGTCCACGACGGTAGCAAAGGCGAAGGGTACGCCGATTACCGTGGCGGCAAGGGCGGTGAGGTCGTCGAACGCCGATTCTCGTTCCGAATCGAGCAGTCCGGAGGCGAAGACCGCTTGGAGACGGGCCGGTTCGAAAACGTGATCGCCATGCGCAGCCGCGGTCATGCTCGCCGGTTCGTGCGAGCGGAGTAGGGCCCCTCGATGGCGCGCTAGGGTGTCGAGATTTGTGACGAGCGGTCCAGCGCGGCAGCGATGCGCTCGCGGCCGGCTACGCCGAGTTTGCTAAGTATTGCTTCGACGTGATGATGGACGGTACGGACGCTAATCTGCAGTACATGGTCAACATCTCGATCGGACCGTCCGCGCGCGCTTAAGGGCGCAACGCATTGCAAAAACAGCGTTTCGGCGGCGCCGTATTCGGCGCTCATCTCCAGGGCTTACGCTTGGTGCAGACGCCAACCGAACGAGTCGTACCCTCGCCGGTAACGTCAACGTCTGCCACTACGACGGCAAGTCGTGAAGTTTTTCTACAGCTGAATCAAGACTCGAGCCCGGCCTCGACGGATGAGGGGATCGCATTTTCGCCCAGCGATTAGTCGTGGTCGTGACGTCGAAAGCGACGGCGCTCTGCTGCACGGTCTCCAGCGCACCGCGACGGTTCGACCTGGCCGCGTGGTCGAGTCACCGAAGGTCATCGGGCAGTGCTATTGCTAGGTGAGGGCCTTGCTCCCATCCCATCGAAATGAGCGCCATGGATCTTTCATCGACCATCGTGTACGCCGGCGGCACCTTCAAACGCTACGACGAAGCCAAGGTCGGCCTGATGACGCACGGTTTGCAGTATGGCACCGGGTGCTTCGAGGGCATCCGAGGCTACTGGCTCGAGGAAGAGCACGACATGGCCCTGGTGCTGTTGCGCGACCATTTCGATCGCTTGTCGACCTCCGCAAAAATTCTTACGATGGCGCTGCCAAAGTCGAGCAGCGAGCTGATGGACATCACCGTAGAGCTCACGCGCCGTAACGATTTTCGCTCGAACATCTACGTGCGACCGTTCGTCTACAAAGCTGCCGAAGATGTCGGCGTGCGCCTGCACGGCGTTCCCGACGAGTTCGCGATCGTGCCATTGCCGTTCACGAGCTACCTGGACACCGAACGCGGCTTGAATGTCTGCGTCAGCTCGTGGCGCCGGGCCGACGACACGATGGCGCCACCACGCGCGAAGATCACCGGGCTATACGTCAACTCCGCTCTGGCAAAAAGCGAGGCGGTTGTCAACGGCTACGATGAGGCGATTCTGTTGTCGCACGACGGCCACGTATCCGAGGGATCGGCTGAAAATATATTCCTCGTGCGACACGGTAAGCTGTATACACCCGACCCGTCGCAGAACGTGTTGGAGGGTTGCACGCGCCGTGCGATCATGCATATCGCGCGCGAGGAATTTGGCATAGAGGTGATCGAGCGGTCGATCGATCGCGGCGAACTCTACAGCGCCGAGGAGGCATTTTTTACCGGCACCGCCGCCGGCATCGCGCACATTGCGAGCATCGACCGCCGTCAAGTCGGCGCGGGTTCGCGCGGGCCGGTCACCGAGCGTTTATCGAAGTTTTATCAGCGGATCGTAACCGGTCTCGAGCCGCGCTACGACGCATGGCTAACGCGTGTATATGCGGGAAGCCGTCAGCGGTTAGAAGTGGTTCCCGCGCCCCAGTAAAAAACGTCGGGTGAGGTTGCGCCGGCTGGGCCGGGCGCAGACCTATCGAACGCGTCGAACGTCAGCCCGCTGCGTTGGCGCCACTTCGCTAAACGGCGTTCGTCGGCGTAGGTAAGCTTCGAAATCGTGTGGATGAAGCGGCGACCCGCATCTTGCGAACGCAGCGACGTCGTCATGACCGCGATAACGTATGGGCCGTCATCGGCGTAAACGATTCCGGCATCGTTGAGCGTATCCGAGAACGACCCGGTTTTATGCGCGATTGGGATATCGAGCGGCAACGGCTCGGGAATCAGCGTATTGAACTGGTCTTGTTCGAGGATCGAAATCATCTCGTTGGACGACCATTGGTCGACCAGTTCGCGCCGCGCCATCATGGATAACAACCGGACCAAATCCGAGGGCGACGTGCGCAGTCCTTGGCGTATGCCCCAATCCTCAGTGCGAATATCCTCGGTCAGCCGCGTGTGGCGGAGGCCTAAATAGGACATGTCGCGGTTGATGGTGCGACGGCCTACGAGACGAATCAGCATGTTCGTCGCGGTGTTGTCGCTGATGTCGATCATCTTGTCGAGCAGCACCGAGATCGGGTACGTCGTTCCAACCGGTGCTTCGCACAGATCGCCGGAACCCCAATCCTTGTCGGCTGCGGTTAATCGGACGCGCTTTAGCAAGTCGAACTTACCGGATTGTAACTGCGAAAAAACCTCGACCATTACGGGAATTTTGATGGTCGATGCCGCCGGCATGCTGGCACTGGAATTGACGCCGGTGTGATATCCCGTGCTCAGATCGAACACTTCGAGCGCGGTCGGGGCCGCTAACGTCGCGGCGAGTTTTCGTGCATCGTGCGTTAACTGTGCGAGCGGCTCCGGCAGGAATGCGTCCGCGCGTCCAAAGCCGGTAACAAACACAACTCCGGCGAGCACGAGGACGCTCGAGATGCGGCGAAACACCAGGGACAGCTTCACAGAACGGCTGGTCTGAGTCCTGCAGCGCGAACGACGGACCGGGGCCTAACCGCTTGCTTCACGAAGGCCGCGCGATGGAAGCTCCAAATTTGTGCGCTAGCGCGCCGCGGCGCTGGAGCGCTCAGATCGGTGGCGTGCGCTGGCTCGCGCGCTTGGCAGATAAAGCGCGTGCCGCACAAAACGGATCGTTGGGCACGTATTTGTACGGACACAGTCCGATGGATCGCTCCTTGCTTCGCGTGCTCGGATGCACGCACGACGATTTCGCGCGCGTCGCGGCCGCCGCGCCCGACGACGCGGCGCTCGAAGCGGCGCTGCAACCGTACGACCCTGGTTTGCGGCGTGCGCGCGAATGGAGCGCGATGCTTCCGAAGCGCTTCGGGTGGTTCTTGGCCGTGCTCGACATCGATGACGGCTATCGAAAGTTTCCGCTGCACGGTGTCGTTCGGATGGCGGCCAATGCTGTCTCCGGTTTGGTCAAGCGTACGATGCCCTCCGCGTTTCACGCCGGCGACGACAAACCGGCATGATGCGCCGGTCGCGCGATCCGTGGAGGCGGTATAGCGACAAGCGCGTGACCTACGCGCTAAAAATTCTGATGATCGTCGTGCTGGCGCTGTACGTTTGCCAGGCGGCGTTCGGCGCCATCGAGCGATTGCGCGCGGTTGCGTACGTTTTGATCGGCACGATCTTTTTCGCGTATCTGATCTATCCGGCCGTACACTGGCTGCGCAAACGGATGCCGACGGCGCTGGCCATCTTGATCGTGTACGCCGGCATCATCGTTGGGCTGGTCGGCGTCGGGTGGTTCATCGTGCCGCACATCACGGGCGATATCGTGACGTTCATGCGCCAATACCCGGCCTTAGCCGATCGCGTCAACCGGCTGTTATACGACCCCAACGACCCGCTCACGGCGCGGTTACCGGATTGGCTGCGCGCCGAGATCTCGCGCGTGCCAAAGGAGATCGCCACATGGGTGCAAGTTCGCGGGTTCGAGAGCGCCAGCCGCGTGTTGGTCGTCGTGGCCGGCGGTTTCGCCGCCATCACCACCTTCGTTATCATTCCGCTGGTGACGGCGTATTTGTTGATGGACCTGGAACATTTGCAAGCCGGATTGCGTTCCGTAGTCCCGCCGCGACGCTGGCGCGGGCTGGTCGATTTGCTGCGCGATATCGATGGCGTCGTGGGCGGATTTATCCGGGGCCAGTTGTTGGTCGCACTGTCGGTCGGCGTGTTGATAACGATCGCGCTGTTGATCTTGCACGTTCCGTATCCGTTCTTCTTCGGATTGATCGCCGCGATCGGCGATCTGGTTCCGTACGTCGGCGCGTTGCTGGCGTTTCTGCCCGCCTTCGGAACGGCGTGGCTCAGCAACGGCATCGTCAACGCGCTATTCGTGGCTGGAGCTTTCGTCATAATCTTCGAGGCCGAGGGTCATCTGCTGGCACCGAACATCGTCAGCCGGACGGTTAGCCTGAGCCCGTTCGTGGTGCTGATCGCGTTGCTCGCCGGCGGCGAGCTGGGCGGCATCATCGGATTGCTGCTGGCGATCCCCGTAGCGGGAATCCTACGTACGATCGTCCTGCGGGTGCTGCGCCCGCAAGAACCGAAGCCGAACGCATCGTGATCGCAACCACCGCACTTCCTACTCGCGTCGACATCGTCGGCGTTCCGATGGACTTGGGCGCCAGCCGGCGCGGCGTCGACATGGGCCCCTCGGCGATTCGTTACGCGAAGTTGCACGAAAAGTTGGCGCGTCTCGGCATCCAAAATATCGTGGATCACGGCAACCTAATCGTTCCGATTCGCGAATCGGCCGATGTCGAAGAGCCCACGTCCAAATACTTGGGCGTCATTCGCCGTGTATGTTCGGACTTAGCCAATGTCGTCGACGAAGCGGTGCGCGAGGGTGGTATGCCAATCGTTCTCGGCGGCGACCATTCGATCGCCATGGGAACGCTCGAGGGCCTCGGCCGCGCGCGCGAGGCGATTCCCGGCGTCGTTTGGATCGACGCGCACGCCGATATCAACAGCCCTCAGAGCTCGCATAGCGGCAACGTGCACGGCATGCCATTATGGTTCGCGATAAAAAACGGCCTCGCCGACCCGGCGCGTTGCGTGCAGATCGGATTGCGCGACGTGGATCAAGGCGAAAAGCAGTTATTGCGCGAGTTCGGCGTGCGTGCGTTTTCGATGAGCGACGTCGATAAGCTCGGTATGGTGCGCATCATGGAAGAGGCGCAATCGATCGCCGGCGACGGTCCGAACTCGATTCACGTTTCGTTCGATATGGACGGTATCGACCCGAGCGAAGCGCCCGGCACCGGCACGCCGGTCAAAGGCGGATTGAGCTTCCGTGAAGCTCACCTGATCATGGAAATGCTGCACGAAGGCGGCTCGTTGGGATCGATCGAGATGGTCGAAATCAACCCGATTTTGGATCAACGCAATCAAACCGCGGCGCTAGCGGTCGATCTGATTTGCTCGGGTCTCGGGAAGTCGATTCTGTAAGAGCGCGGTGCGCTAGAGCTTGATGGTGGCGGTGCCTTCGCAGGCGATTCCGCCGCCGCAGACCGCCGGATCCCAACTCGCATCGGCGAGCAACGCTTGAACCTTCGATTTTGTGGCATCGTCGATCGACGGATCGAAAACGACGTTTTTCGTCTTGCCGTCTTCGTCGACGGTGATCGTTAGCGTCGAGTGCACGCCCAATGCCGCCAGTTGTTTTAGGACTGCCGGATCGAGAACCGGCACGGGCTCCTCAGCGCCGAACGGCATGTAGCCGCCGTCGTCGCGGCCTTTGGTGCTCGAGACCGTTCGCACCGCCGGTGAGGCTGTGGCCTGAGGCGCGGCGGCAATCGGGGCTTTGCCCTCGCCGAGTCGCAAGACCGGCGCTGAACGCGGGGCCGCGGCCGGTTGTCCATGCGTCGCGTTGGCGAGCACGGTGTGCCGGGAGGCCGAGAGAGCCGGCGCGGCTTGCGAAGCCAGGGATACGTTCGGCCGGATCTTGAGATGCGGCGCTTGGGCGAGCGGTATCGGATGCGGCGTCGGCTGGATCTGAATTCGCGCGATCCGAGCGAAAGAAATCGTCGGGATGGCGTCGCCCGAAGCCGCCGTGAACGCCAGGGCCGGAATGACCAACGCGACCAAGCCGTGCAGGACCACCGATCCCGCGACCGCTCCCCGCATCCGAAGGTTCGTAACGAGCGTTGCTGCCATCATTGCACCACCCTCGTACTTCGTGAAGGCCCTGCAACCCACCCCGCTTCGGGGCGATTTCAACGGCCATGACCGATACGAATATCGTCCTCTACCAAGCCGAATGGTGCCCCTACTGCGCGCACGTCCGGCGCGAGTTAACCGACCTGCTTTTGGACTACAAAGTCGTGAACGTGCCCGAAGATCACGGCGCGCGCACCAACGTCAAGCAGATTTTTGGAACGACCGGCATCCCGTCGATGACCGACGGCGACGTGAAAATCGCCGACGATGACGACGCGATCATCGAGTACTTGCGAAAGACGTACGGCAAGAAGTAGGCGCGCGGCCGGAGCGCTACGCGCCGTCAAGTTCTGCGCCCCAGGCGTCCCAATTATCGACGCGTTTTCGGGCGAATAGCTCGATGCGCGAACGGTCGCCGCACAGTCGTTCGATCGCCTCGCGAAACACGGCCGGCTTCTCGCTATGAGCGCCGCGTGGTGCTAAGACGACCTGTGCTTGTGCCAAGTCGTGTAACGGGAAAGGCCGGCCCGTCGGCATCGTCGTTGCAGCCAACAGCAGTTCGGTGGTCGGTTTGGTGAACGTCGGTGGAACGCCCTGGCCGTTGATGATGCGCCCGCTCTTTCCGACTTTGACCCAGACGTACGCCACGCCGCGATAGTGTAGCTTCCAAGCGCGCAGCAGGTCGATCGCGAAGTTCAAGCGCGGACACGTGGCCCAAAGAAATATCGCCGCGCGCTTATTGAGCAGCGAACGGACGTCGAGCGCGGCGAGCTCGCCTGGCGTCATCAGCGGATAGTGTTTTGCGGCGGCGGCGTCTTTGACGGCGCTGCCGTAGTAGTGCCACGGCGGGTCCACGTAAGCGATGTCGTAGCGTTTCGAGGGGAGCGGCGGCAACGTCGTGTGCGCCGACGCGGATTGCCGGTTTGCTAACCGGTTACGATGCGCGAGATTTTTCGGCGATGGTTTGCGCTGCATTCGTTACCCGCCAGTCGCGAGGAAGAGCAGCCCGGCGATCGACGCGCCGCCCAGCGTTGCTGCCAGGTTCACGGCGTCGTTATCCATCCACGCGATGCCGCGATGCAGATATGTCGGCGAACCGCATACGTGCGGATTCGTTTCGCACGCGCGTTCGCATTGCGGGCACCAACGTAACGCCTGTAAAGCTGCGCCGATCGCCGAGTCGGCCAGCGATCCCGCGATGCCGGCCAAAACGACCGGCGCAAACGGGGCAACGCCGGTTGCCGACGCGCACAACGCAACCACGGCTGCCCCCGCGATCGAAGCACCGGTTCCGGCCGCGCTGATGCCGCCCGACAAGCCGGTCGCGACCGGCCGCAACGTCAAGATCGAACGCGGGCGTTGGGGTGACAGCACGCCGATCTCGGTCGCCCACGTATCGGCCGCCGCAGCTGCAAACGCGCCCGCGAAAGCCGCGGCAAAGACGGCACCACCATGCGACGCCAGCAGCGCGCAGACCGCGGCAACGCCACCGTTTGCAAATACCTGGCGCGCGTCGCGCGGTCCGTGTTTGCCGGCATCCGCCAGCGCGTGTTTGCGTGCCGAACCTATTCGCGAAAGTAGCGCCGATGGTATGAAAAATGCGAATAACACGACAGCCGCCGGCCAACCGCCGGCACCAAAGGTTGCCGAACCGACGAGCCACGCGGCCACCGCGCCATCCGGCGTAAGCGCCCGCGCGCGCCACGCGCCGGCCGCGACGGCCGCAGCAAACACGATGCCCCACAACATCGTCACGCACAGCGCCCGAAGTAGAGCGACAGCGCATCGATCATCCCGCGGCCGGTATAAGATGGCGGAACCACATCTACTTCGAGCCCGGCCTCGCGCGCGGTGTTTGCCGCCACCGGCCCAATACACGCGATCGCTTTGCCCGCAGCCAGCAAACGCGCGCGTTCCGGATCGCCCGCGGCGGCGACGAATCCGTTCACCGCGCTCGAGCTCGCGAAGGTAATCGCGTCCGCCATTCGCACGTTCGTTTCGAAATCGGCCGGCGCCACGAAAACGGTGCGATATGCCGCGACCACCGTGGGCTCCAATCCGGCTGCGGCCAACGCGTCGGAAAGGGCGTCGCGGCCTTCTTGCGCGCGCACGATCAAGACGCGCGCTTTGGTTCGCGCGTGGGAGAGGATGGCTTCGGCCAGCGACTCGCCGACGTATTCCGTCGGCACGGCGGCAACCGAGATGCCCTCGCGCGCCAGACGTTCGGCGGTAAACGGTCCGAGAGCGGCGACCCGCAACGTTTGCAGAGCGCGTGCCGCGGCTTGCGATGACTCAAATGCCGATACGAGCGCGTCGACACCGTTGGCCGACGTGAACGCACACCATTCGAATTCGTGCAGATGCTGGAGAGCGTGATTAAGCGGCTCTGGATCGTCGGGCGGCTCGATGGCGATGAGCGGCGTGTTCAGAACGGTCGCGCCACGCGTTTTTAGCTCGGCGATAAATGCCGGCGCCAGATCGCGCGGGCGCGTCACCATCACGCGCTTTCCGGTTAGCGGATCAGTCGGAATCGGCGTTCGGGCGCGCGACTAATGCGGCGATGTGCTGTGCGAGGTCCAACTCGAACAGATCGTCGAGCACGCGTGCGTACGATAATGCCTGCGCCCGGTCCGAGGTGGCGCGTTCGCGCACCTTGAGAATCACCGAATGTAACAACTTCGACACGAGCGTCATCGTCAAGCCGGTCACGAGCAACTTCTCGCGCTCCGAGAGCTCCGGACAGCGCGCGAACAATCGATCCAGTTCGGCAACTCGAATGGCCTCGGCTTTACGCGTCAGCGTCGCGATGATCGGCATTGCGTCGCGCGCCCGATACCACCGTTCGAAGCGATCGGCGACTTCGCCGACGATTTCTTCGACATCCGGGATCGCGTCGCGGCGCACCAACAGCTTTTCATCGACGACCTCTTTGAGCCCATCGACGTCGACCAATCCGACGTTTGCGATCGCGGTAATCGATGGATCCGCATCGCGCGGCACCGCCACGTCGATCGCGAAGAGCGCGCGATCCGGACGTCGTGCCATCGCGCGGGCCACATCGTCGTATTGCAGCACGAATTCGGGCGAACCGGTCGCCGTCACCACCAAATCACTATTTGCGAGCGCATCGACGATCTCGCCCATTTCGACCGGGCGCGCGGCCCCGAGTTCGTCGGCGACGTCTTGTGCGCGCGACATCGTCCGGCTAGCGATCGCAACCCGGCGCGCTCCCTCTTGGCGCAATCTGCGGACGGCCGCACGCGCCATGCGCCCGGTCCCGAGCACCAGCACTTCGGCGCCGTCCAACGTACCGAGCTTTGCTTTCGCCATTTCCACCGCGGCCGTCGCAATCGAGCTCGACTGGTCGCCGATACGGGTCTGCGCGCGAGCCGTTTTGCCGGCGTTGAGCGCGTCGCGAAACAGCCGGTGCAACGTCGTACCGAGCGATTGGGCGCGCTGCGCTTGTACGTAAGCGTCTTTTACTTGGCCGAGGATTTCGGCCTCGCCGATTAACATCGAATCCAAACCGGTGGCTACGCGGAATAGGTGGTCGACAGCGTGCCGTCCGAGCAACGTGTAGAGATACGACTCGATGTCGTAGCCGATATCGACGTGCCTGAATCGCGATAGGAACGACGTGATCTGCGCGACGCCGGCTTCGAAATCGTCGACCTCGGCGTAAATTTCCAAGCGGCCGCAGGTTTGCAGCATGGCGGCTTCGCGCACGGCTTCGTAATCGCGCAGCGCGACCAAAGCCTCGCCCATTTTCGAGGCTGGGAAAGCATGGCTTTCGCGCACCTCGATTGGGGCGGTATGGTGCGAGAATCCCACGCAGACGATCGGCATTACGACACTAAGACCCGTGTAAACGCCGCATCGGCTGCAGCAAGCGTCCGTTCGATGTGCCGGGTCGTGTGCGCCGTCGACAAAAATCCGGCCTCGTACTGCGATGGGGCGATATAGACCCCGTCATCGAGCATAGCGTCGAAGTAGCGGGTGAAGGCGTCCGTGTCGGAGCGCATGGCGCTCTCCAAATTGGTCACCGGGCCGTGCGTGAAGAACGTACAGAACATCGAGCCGGCCGACACGCAGTAATGCGGTACGCCGTGCTTGTTCATGATTTCGCTCAGGCCCTCGATGAGAAGCTTGGCCAGCACCTCTAATCGCTCGAAGAGGGTGGCATCGTCGCGAACGATTCGCAGCGTGGCCGCGCCGGCCGCCATCGCGATTGGATTCCCGGACAGCGTGCCAGCTTGATAGACCGGGCCGGCCGGCGACAAATATGCCATGATCCGTTCCGCGCCGCCGAACGCGCCAACCGGCAACCCGCCGCCGATGACTTTGCCGAGCGCGGTGAGATCGGGCTTGACGCCCTCGCGTCCTTGTACGCCGCCGCGTCCGACCCGAAACCCGGTCATGACTTCGTCGAAAATCAACAATGCGCCGTGTGCGGTGCACAGCTCGCGTAGCCGTTGCAGAAAGCCCGGCATCGCAAGCACCAGGCCCATATTCCCGGCGTACGGCTCGACGATAACTGCCGCAATCGCCTGCGGGTTTGCATCGAACGCAGCTTCGACGGCGTCGGTATCGTTGAACGGAACGACGATCGTATCCGCTGCCGTGCCTTCGGTAACGCCGGGTGATGTCGGCGTACCGTGGGTGAGCGCGCCCGACCCGGCCGCGATCAAAAACGAATCGGCGTGTCCGTGGTAACAGCCCGCAAATTTGATGATCTTGGGGCGGTGCGTATAGCCGCGCGCGAGCCGCGCGGCACTCATCGTCGCCTCGGTGCCGCTCGAAACGAATCGAATGCGTTCGATCGACGGCATCATCGAAACGATCAGCTCGGCGAGTTCTGTTTCGGCTTCGGTTGGCGCGCCGTACGACGTTCCGCGAGCGGCCGCCGCGGTGATCGCTTTTACGACCGCCGGATGCGCGTGCCCGAGTAACAGCGGTCCCCACGACAACACGTAGTCGATGTATTCGTGGTCGTCGACGTCGTGCAACGTCGCACCGGAGGCGCTCTTCACGAAGACGGGCGAGCCGCCGACGGCTCTGAACGCACGCACCGGCGAATTGACGCCACCCGCAATCACCCGCTTGGCGCGCGCGAACGCCGCGATGGAACGTTCGAACTTCATAGCAACCCTCGCACGCGCGTTGCGTATTCTTTGGCGAAATATGTGATGACGATGTCGGCGCCGGCGCGGACGAACGACGTAAGCACTTCGTCGACGACGCGCGCTCCGTCGACCCAGCCGTTCGCGATGGCGGCTGCAATCATCGAATACTCACCGCTTACGTTGTACACCGCGATCGGCACGTCGAACGTTTCGCGCGCCACGCGAACGATATCGAGATACGCGAGCGCCGGCTTGATCATCACGATGTCGGCGCCTTCGTCGACGTCGAGCGCGATCTCGCGCATCGCTTCGCGCGCGTTGGCGGGGTCCATCTGATAACCGCGGCGGTCGGCGAACTGCGGCGCCGAACCGGCGGCCTCGCGAAACGGACCGTAAAATGCCGACGCATACTTTGCGCTGTACGCCATGATGGCCGTGCCGGTCGCTCCTCGTTCGTCTAACGCCGTGCGGATCGCACCCACCCGTCCGTCCATCATGTCCGAGGGCGCGATCACGTCGACGCCGGCGTCGGCGTATGTCAACGCGGTGCGAACTAACAGATCGACGGTCGCGTCGTTGTCGACGTTCCCGTTCCGGTCGACGATGCCGCAGTGGCCGTGATCGGTGTATTCGCAGTTACACAGGTCGGCCGTTACGACGACGTCGTCAAACGTAGATTTGATCGCATGCGTAGCCTGTTGCACGACGCCTTGCGGGTCGTAGTTGCTCGAGGCAACCGCGTCTTTGCGTGCCGGTATACCGAACAGCAACACGTTGCGCACACCGAGCTCGCGCAGTTCGCGAACTTCCGTCAGCGTTCCGTCGATCGTCAACCGCGATACGCCCGGCATCGCGCTCACCGGGCCGGCGTCGGCCGGGCGCTCGACAACGAAGATCGGCGCGACGAGCTGATCGACGTTCACGCGGTGCTCCCGCACCAGCGCCCGCACCGTTTCGTCACGGCGCAATCGGCGCGGACGGATCGGGAGCGTTCGGACGGTGTCCGGGGCGGAGGTAGTCATGGTTGTTGTAAACCTTCGGCGTGGGGGCGCTCGTCCCGTCGTTCGGCCGCCCGTAAATCGGAGGCCAGCGCGATTCCGAGGCCCTCGGCATCCGACTCGCACGCAATCGTCGCCCTGCGGCGTGCGGCAACCGGGGGAGTGCCATCCGCTACCCCGCGCATATCGCAGCCATCGGTTGCCCATTCGGCATAGATGCCGAGCGGAGCGCTGCATCCGGCCTGCATTGCGCGCAAGGCGGAGCGCTCCGCGAGAATACAAAGCTCGCTTTGGAGATCGTTTACCGCATCACGGATCTGGGTCGCGACCCAGTCGTCACCGGCGCGCGTTTCCACCGCCAACGCGCCTTGCCCGACGGACGGCACGCACAAATCGATGCCGAGCGGCACGACGTATTGTGCGCCGGTCCGCAACCTGTTCAACCCGGCCATCGCCAAAACGATCGCGTCGAATTCGCCGTCAGCAAGCTTGCGCAATCGCGTGTCGACGTTGCCGCGGATCGTTCGAAACTCGAGGTCGGGGCGCGCCGCGCGCAGTTGAAACGCGCGCCGCGGGCTCGACGTGCCGACCACTGCTCCGGGCGTCAAGGCTTCGAACGACGCGTAGCGCTGGCTGCAAAAGGCGTCCCGCGGATCTTCGCGCTTTGAAATGGCGGGCAAGCACATGTCGTCCGCGAGCGTCGATGGCAGATCTTTGCACGAATGTACGGCGTAATCGGCGCGGCCATCGCGCAGTGCCGATTCGAGTTCGCCGACGAACACGTTGACGCTGCCAATGCGGTCGATCGCGCGATCCCGCTCGCGGTCGCCGATGGTGCTGATCGGCAGAATCGTGGTTACGATGCCACGTTCGGCTAGGCGCGCGGCAACCGCGCGCGTTTGCACCATTGCGAGCGCGCTGGCCCGCGACGCGCAGACGAGCCGCGCGGTAGCCGCAACTTCCCTAGGGTTTATATCCGCTCACTTGCGCCGTGGTCACGGCTGAGGCTTTGTTGTTGCCGAGCGAGGTGCGGATGTACGTGATGACGTCGGCGATGTCGGAGTTCGAGAGCGTGCCCTTCCACGCGGGCATTTGCCCGTTGTACGTGGATCCGCCCACCGTGATCGATCCGTGTAAACCGCCGAGCAGGATGCCGATTACCTTGTTTGCATCGCCGGTGACGACCGGATTGTTGGCCAGCGGCGGGAACGCGCCCGGCACGCCTTGGCCTTGTGCGCCGTGGCACGACGAACAGTTGGCGCTGAATACCTTGGCGCCGTTGGCAGCTTGCGCGCTTGGAGCCGAACCGCCGGCCGGAGCGTTTGCACTGTTTGATCCCGGCGCGGTGCTCACGGGGGTCCCGTTAGTGCCGGTCGTTTCGGCCGGAGCTGCCAGAATTTGTGACTGGCTGAGCGACGGTGGAGCTGCAGCCTGTTTCGCCATGGTCTGGAGTTGTGCGAAGATCGAGAGTCCGACGATCGCGATGATCATGATCGTCGTTCCCCATAAGATGCCGGCTCGCGTCGAGAAGCTGCGCACCGTGCTGCGGTCGATCCACGGAATCGCCAATACGACGAGTAAAAAGATCGTCGGTATGATGACCGTAGCGATGAGTTCCATCGGCAACGGAACCGGACCGATGCTGAGCGACGCCGGCACGAGCGCCAGCAAGCCGAACAGCGACAAGAAATACCAAGCCGGATACGGTACGAACTGCGAGTTCGTTGGGTCGGCTTTTTGATCCAGGAATGGCGGAAGGAGCAGTGCCAAGGCGATGATGATCAAGAAGACGATGAACGACGCGAACGCGTCCATGAACATTTGGTCGGGCCAAAAACGTCCAGGCTTGAGGCCACGGCGATCGTCGACAACCGGGCCGGCCGAACCGTTATGACGGAAGATTGCTAAGTGCGCGCCGACGAGACCGAGCAGTGCCGCCGGCATCAGCCACACGTGCAAGCCGAAGAAGCGGTTGATCGTGGCCGTCCCGATCGTGCCGCCGCCTTGGGCGATATTTTGCAGAAGCGGCCCGGCAATCGGCGGCAGACCGGCGATATTCAACGAGACTTGCGATGCGAAATAGGCGTCCATGTCCCACGGCAGCAGATATCCCGTTAAGCCTAAGACGAGCGTAACAAGTAACAGCAGCACGCCGACGATCCACTGCAGTTCGCGCGGCGACTTATACGCGCCCCAAATCAACACTTGCAGTAGGTGCAGAAAGACCAGCGCGATCATCGCCGACGCGCCCCAATAGTGCACCGAAATGATGAAATGCGTGAACGGGTTGAGGTAGATGGCGCGCGTCGATTCCCACGCCGTCGCAGCCGACGGAGCGTAGAAAAACGTTAGGAAGATGCCCGTGACGATCTGCACGATCATCGCGAACAGCGTGGCGCTACCGAAAACGTACCAGTAACTCGCGCCGCCCGGAACGTCCTCGGTGAGGAACTCCTGCGTCATCGAGATAAAGCCGGTGCGTTTTTCGATCCAATTCAGCATCGGTATTAACTCCTGGCCGTTACGCTTGGTACGAGATGATGACGCGATCGGGTACGTTCGGTCTGAACTGAATCCAGGTCACTTCGGCGGCGCCGCTTTGCTCTCGAAACGGCAGCGGATCGAGCCCGCGCGGGGCCGGCCCGGCTTCGTGCGTTCCGTCGAAGTTGTACTGCGAACCGTGACACGGGCACAGAAAACGATTCGACTCCGCACTCCAGTTAAAGCGGCAACCGAGATGCGGGCAAATCGGACTAAAGATAACGAAGCCGAGGTTTACGGCCGGATAATCGACGTTGCCGCCGCTCACTTTGTAGATATCGGGGCGCGCTGCCTGAAATTTGGCGGCGTCGATCTTGATGCCCCACACGTACTCGTCGGCGGCTTGTTCGGGCAGATAGCCATCTTTATATTTGAGCGTAAACGTCATCTTGACCGGCTTCGAGGTCGCCGTTGCGAGTTGGTCGATCTCCGCCTTGGTCAGCCCCGACCAGCTGCCTTTGCTCCCGCCGCCGCTCGGAAGCAACGAACCGATCAGCGGCACCGCGAGCACGACGCCGATGATTCCGCTAATCGTCATGGTGGCATTGGCCATGAATGTCCGGCGGGTGATCTCGTCGGCGGTTTCTGGTTCCTCGTACGCGCGATGTGTGGTCAACTCGACTTCTCCTAAAAGGACGTGGCCGTTAGCGGCCCCTCTTCCCGGCATTGTAAGCCTGCCCTGTTTAGCCGCGCCAGGACGAAACTCGCGGCCGGGACGTTTCCCGGACGCGCTGCCGCTACGATTTGCGCGCGAGCCTACAACGTTTGTGGCATCCGGGCGTCGCCGGGATGCCGGGCCTCACACCTTGTAGCTATGCAGCCCGGATATCCAGATGTTGACGCCGAGGTAGCAAAAGACGATCGAAACGAAGCCGAGCACGCTGACCCAGTTGGTGCGCATGCCACGCCATGCGTGGCGAGTGTGCAGATGCATGTACGCCAGGTAGACGATCCACGAAAAGAGTGCGGCGGTTTCCTTCGGGTCCCATTGCCAGTACGCACCCCAAGCCTCTTTCGCCCACATCGCGCCGGTGATGATGCCGATCGAAATCAGCGGCAGTCCGATTGCAATCGCGCGATAGACGACGATATCGAGCTGCGCGAGGGTCGGCAATGCGACGAACCACGCCGCCACGGTGTTGCCGTGTGCTGCCGCCGCTTCGAGTGCCGGCGTATCGCGCCGAAGGCTGACCGAAGCCGTCGCGCCGGGCGGAAAGGCCGCACCCGTGTTGGTCGCCAGCCGCGCCGACGGCGCACCTTCAAACGCGCGTTCGGCGTAGTACTTCACGAGATAGATCCCGGAGAAGACGAACGCGACCAAAAATGCAGCGTACGACGAAACGACGATCGGGACGTGGATCTTCGCCCAATACGATTGCAGCGACGGTACCGCCGGCATGGTCCCTTCGTTCCACGTAATGCCGTAGGCGAGAAAAATCGCCGCCAACGCCAGCACGAAGCCGCCTGCAAACCAAAGCTTGTACCGGATCGCGAACCCGATGAATATCGCGACCGCCATGGCTGCGAAGAGCGAGAGCGATCCGTAAAGATTGAGCAACGGCCAGATGCCGGTCGTTTCGAAGCGCACGACGAGCTGCGCGAACTGTGCCGCGCAGCCAAGTACCGCGAGCGGGGCGCCGAATAACCGCAGCCACTCTTCTCGCGAAAAGAAATAGACCAGCAGGGCCAAGGCGGCCAGGACGTAAGAGCCCAGCGCCGTTATCATCAGTACTTCGTCGAGTGGCGTCTTCATTGCAACATCATCCTGGCCTTAACGCTACCACGAGTTTCTGAAACTCTTGTTCGAAAACGTCGTAACCCTTGACGGTCGTGGCGGCTACGCCAACGCGCCAACGCTGAGCCCCCGCCCGGTCGACCCGCACGAACAATCGCGCGGGCAGAACGTAGAACGAGATCAGCAAGCCAAGCAGCAGCACGAAGGCGCCGATTCCAACCAGCGGGATCCCCGGGTCGTACCGGTATTGAAAACCGCTATACAACACGTATCTCTGTGGCGTAACGCGCCATCCATCGCCGATGTCGATCCACGTCCGCAGGGGGACCACCGCTTCGCCGACCGATTGCCCGTCGACCGAAGCGCGCAGGATGGCTCCCGGATCGTTGACGCGCGGATCGGCCGCGGGCAATCCGCTGCGCCGGTCCATCGTCGGAACGAAGCGCTCGTACGATAAAGTTCTTCCGTCCGGAAAGTCGATCGAATCGCCTTCGAACAACGTCCGGCTCGATCGTTCGAGATCCGGCCGTCCGTTGTGCGATATCGCAAAGCGAACCCCGAATCCGTAACTCGCCTGATAATATAACGTTTTGTCGACGTCGATCGGATGGTTCACACGAACCGTCAGCGTGCGCGGGACGCCGTCGTTTCCGGTCACGGTTACCTGCGATACGTAATCGATCGGCTGATAGACCATTCCGCTCTTCGTAAGAATCGGTTGGATCTTGTACGCGAAGCGATCTAGCCGCAGGATCGCCCCAGTTTGCGGCACGCGCACCGCTTGACCGGTCAGCACCGCGGTATCGCCCGAAAAGCCGCGCGCCCAATACATCGTCGTTCCGGCAGCGATAATGACGAATCCGATGTGCGCGACCAGCACCCCGCGCCGCGCCCAGTTGTTCTTATCGGCAAAAGTCCACTCGACGCCGCCGAACGCACGCTCGCGAATCGACCAGCCGCGCCGGCGCAACGTCGTGGCGACCCGTTCGCGGACGCCGGCCTCGTCGCCGTCGGCTTCGAAGCTTGCGTGTAACGGGATCTTTTCGATCGCAACGGGGTGTAGGCGCGGTAAGCGCGCCGGTATGACGCGTTTGAACGTGCACACCGTGAGCGAGGTAAGAATCAACGCGACGATGCCGACGTACCACGGCGAGTGGTAGATATTGTCGAAGCCGAGGCGGACGATCGAGCGTGCCAGCGGTGCGCCGTACGACGCGACGTAGGTTGGAAAATCTTTCCCTTGGTCTACCACCACGCCGACCAGCGTGAGCAGCCCCCACACGACGAACAAGCTGACCGCGAACAAAACGCTGCCGAAGGTCGCGATAAAATCGGCGTACGCGCGATTGACGCCGGTCCGGTCGAGAGCGGTCAAAAGAGTCCTAGGCCTTGTGCCAGTTGCGTCCGAGCAGCAGGATGATCCAGATCGACGCTTCGTACAAAACGTACATCGGTACGGCCAGCATCGCCATCGTTAGCGGGTTGCCATCCGGTGCGGCGATGCCGCCGGCGATGAAAAAGCCGAAGATCGCGTGGCGCCGATAGTGCATCAGCGATTTCGCATTTACGATTCCCAGACGCGCCAGCCCGACCAGCACGATCGGCGTTTGGAATATGACGGCGAATAATGCGAGTAGGATAATGACGAAATTCAGTGTGGTTGCGATTCCGAAGGTCGGGGTCGCAACCTCGCTGGTGATGCTGAGCAACGCCGCAACGACGCGCGGGATCACGATGAAGTGTCCGAACGCTAAGCCCGCAAGCGCCAGCAAAAACGACGGAACGATAAATGCGTAGACCATGCGCCTGGTGCGCGGCGCGATCGCCGGGACGACGAACAGCCAGAGCTGCTGCATCAGCACCGGCAAACCGAAAACGATGCCGCCCACGATCGCGAGTTTGAACTCGGTGAAGATGACATCGGCGGGTCCGAACGCGTGGAGCGCAATCCCGTGGAAATACGCGTTCATCATCCAACGAATGATGAACTGCGACGGCCAAAACAATAGAACGGCGATCGCACCAACGGTCGCCAGCGAGATCAAAATGCGGCGTCGGAGCTCCCGAAGGTGCTCCGTAAACGGCATCTCCTTTTGATCCCACGTCTCGTCGGCCGAGGTGGGTTGCCGCTCGAGCAGCATCGTCGAGGGCTCTACGAGCTCAGCGTTCCCTTACCGGGCGTCGGCGGCGGAACGGCTTCTCCCGTCATCGAGCCGGCTTCGACGTTGTTCATGACGTCGGAGTGCTGTTCGGCCACGCGGCGACGCGCTTCTTCGCGCGCCCGCATCGTGGCTTCATCGGCCTCCATCTGGCCCATCACGAACTCTTTCTTAGCCTGTCCGGCACTGCGCGCCAGCTTCGGAAGCTTTTCCGCACCGAACAATAACGCGCCGACGACGAGAATGCCGATGATGATCGGCGCGTCGATCAGGGCGAGCTGCACGTGTACGCTCATGAGGTTCTCCTTTGTCCGTTCGATTCGGCCGGGGCGCCGGCGAGCGCATCCGCCAAATTCGATAGTTCTTGCTTCGACGGTCCCGGCGCGAGAGGCTCCAATGCGGCGCGGGCCTTTTGTACGTACCCGGCGATCCGGCGCTGCGTTACGTCGATACCGAACCGGCGTACGCCGGCGAGGATCGCGGGGATCGACGATGCGTCCCCGGTTTGGTAGAAACGCTCGACTACGGTACGAAAGTCGTCATCTCCGGCCGCCAGGGCGTCGATTAATGGAATCGTTATCTTGCGTTCGGCCAGGTCGTTCCCGACGGGTTTGCCGAGCGAACGTTCGTCGGCGATCATGTCCAGGACGTCGTCGCGCATTTGGAACGCGATGCCGTAATACTCGCCGAAGTCGGCAAGCGCGGCGATCTGAGCCTGGGGCGCTCCGGTTGCGACCGCGCCACATCGAGCCGAAGCTGCGAACAGCGATGCAGTCTTCTTACGCGCGATTTCAACGTACTCTTCGGGGCGCAGGCTCAAATTGCCGAGGGCCTGCAACTGCAGCACTTCGCCGTCGCAAATGTCGGCCAACGTCGCCGACAAAACGTGCGGGATCGGATGCGGGTAACCGGCGGTAACGTTCTTAAAAATCCACGCGAACAAATAGTCGCCGGCCAACACGCTCACGCGGTTGCCGTAGTCCACCGCGGTAGCGTTGACGCCGCGCCGGGTGCTGGCGTTATCGACCACGTCGTCGTGCACCAGCGTAGCCACGTGAATGAGTTCCATATATGCCGCCAGCGGAAGATGCTCGCCGGCGCGTCCACCGCAAGCCGCCGATGCCAGCAGCGTAATCCGCGGACGAATCCGCTTGCCGCCCGCCGCCAGCATGCGTTTGACCGCCTCGGTGACAATTGCATTATCGGTCGAAAAGCGCGATGCAAAAAAATGCTCGACCAAGCCTTGCAGGTCGGAGCCTTTGCCGCAATCGACCTCCGTAAAGATGGCGTCGTTCACGGCTTCGTCCCGTGATGAATTGCGATCGTTCCGCCAACCAGCGGAACGTATGCGGCGCCGGCAAATCCCGCCGCGGCGAAACGGTCGCGCAACTGCTCGGCGTTCGGATGGTGGGTCAACGAGTTCGGAAGATACGTGTAGGCTTGTCGCGAGCCGCCGACGATGCCCCCGACGATCGGCACGATCCCGTAAAAGTACGCATCGAACGCGCGCTTCAACAACCGGTTCGGGGCTTTGCTGACGTCGAGGTTAACGAATCGGGCTCCGGGCCGCAGCACGCGTAGGATCTCGCGCAGCACGCGGTCGACATCCTCGACGTTTCGCAGGCTGAAGCCCATCGTCGCGCCGTCGAAAGCGCCGTCTTCAAACGGAAGCGCCGTGACGTCGCCCTCAACGAATCGGACTTCGGCGTGCGCCGCCGCCGCCCGTTCGCGTGCCCGCTCGAGCATTGGCGCGCAAAAGTCCACGCCGGTGACGGCCATCGTTCGGTCGTGCCGGACCAAGTTGAAGACCAGGTCGCCGGTTCCGCAGCAAAGGTCGACGATGGCATCGTTGGCTTTTGGAGCCAGTACGCCGATCGCGCGGCGCCGCCAGCGCTCGTCGAGCCCCGCTGTCAGAACGCGGTTGGTCGCGTCGTAGCGTGGAGCAATACGGGCGAACATCGCCCGTACGAAGGCTCCTTTATCGCCGCTTCCGCGTTCGATTCGGCTCGAAGTCATGGGTCCGGCTGCTTTCCGGCGGGCGAGGCCCTCTCCTGGGCTAGCCGGTGGGTCGGCCGGTGGGATCGATCGACGATGGTACGGCTAAGTTCGGGAACGGCGGCGCTGGCGGCGGTCGGAAAAGGCCGCGATATCGCGGTGATCGGGTACACCATCCAGTCGCGTCCGATGCTGGATGCGCTCGAAGGCGCCGCGCGCCGCGGTGCGCGCGTAACGGTTCGGCTCGAGGGCCAGCCCTACGATGATCCGCGCGGATCCTTTGCCGGTCACAACCGCAACCTGGCCACATCCTTACGGCGCAACGGCGTCCGCGTTCATCTAACCCGTGGGGCAGCCGACGGCCCGATGCACGCAAAGGCGCTGGCGGTCGACGGCAAGTTGTACCTCGACGACCGTAACTGGGCGCGGGGCGATCTCATCCTGCGCGACGACGACCCGGCGGATGCCGCCGCGGTACGCGCGACGGCATCGGGGCGTGCCGCCGACGGACGCCCGGAATTCGCATTGCGGAAACGCCAAGCGTTGCGTTTGGAAGCGCGCATGTTGCAGAAAGCCGCGACCGGCGATCGCGTGACGGTCGAAACCGAAACGTTCGGAACCTCGAACGCCGTTTGTCGCGCGCTCGACGAGCTCGGTAAACGAGGCGGGCATCCGCGACTCCTCGTGCAGCGCCGGCCGCTGGCATCGAATCCTCGCGAGCGGGCGGCGCTCGCGCGCCTGGTTCGAGACGGCGTCGAGGTTCGCACGACCGACGACACCGAGAAGTTCGCCGTTTGCGGATCGCGAGCGTGGATCGGCTCGGCCAATGCGTCTCCGGCATTCGGCGATCCGGATATCATCGATTGGGGAGCGTGCACGAGAAATCGCACGGTGGTCGCAAGCGTTGCTGCACGTCTGGCCGAGCGCTGGCAGCAAGGCCGTCGTTTCGCCGGCGCCGCAACGCCGGGTTAGTAATTCTATGGACGAACGAATTCGCGACAGGTCTAGCGAAGAACGAATCGTCTAGGAGAATCGAAATGCATTGCTATACTAATTTTGGCCGACTCATAGTTGCCGGCACGCTTCTTGCTTTGCCCGTGGCTGGGTGTCAGAACGGTGCACCCAGCGTGGCACAATACGCTCCGTCGGCGTCGGCCGTAAACGGATCGGTACGCCGGCCGGAGGCGAAGGTCAAAATCGTTTCGAGCTGTCCCAAACTCGTTATCATCGGTGGTGGTCTGACGCACTCGTGCACGTTTGCGGAGGCGGGTTACTCCGGCAAGTTCCATATCGTCGAAAATACCAATGACGACAACATCTTTACGGTGTCTCCTACTAGCGGCAACAAGAAGACCGTGTTCGTTATCCAAGCCTACGATTCGGGCGGCGGTTACTATATCGTCAGGGACAAGAACGGAAACGAAATCGTGCGTGACGTGCGGGTAGCGAGCTAAGCTCTACAAGGAAAACAGCGCTCCCGCGTTGCGGCTCGTCCTCTGGTCGACGATTTCCGGATCGACGCCGAACAATTCGCTCAGCGTTCGAGCGACATAGCCAACGAAGGCGGGTTCGTTCCGTTTGCCGCGCATCGGTATCGGCGCGAGATAGGGCGCGTCGGTCTCGAGCACCAGCGCGTCGAGCCCAACGCGCGTTACCGCGTCTCGTAGACCCTGTGCATTCTTAAACGTCAACACGCCCCCGATACCAAGTTTGAGATCGAATTCCCGCACCAATATTTCGGCTTGGTCCGGGTCGCCCGTGAAGCAGTGAACGACGCCGCGCATACCGTCAAGAAGCTGCTCGCGCAGCACCCCGATGAAATCCTCGAACGCATCGCGCTGATGAAAAATTACCGGCATGTTCAGTTCGCGTGCCAAGTCGAGCTGCTCGCGCAACACCCGTAACTGTCGCTCGCGCGGACTATGGTTGTAGTAATAATCGAGGCCGATCTCGCCGATCGCGACGACGCGCTCGTTGCCGGCATACGTCCGCAGCGTTTGCAGATAATCGCCGGGGACGTCTTGGGCCTC
>DASXXU010000115.1:0-4269 GCA_036502885.1 Candidatus Tumulicola sp. | reverse complement strand
GGATAAGCCGACGTTCTCGAGTGCGGCCCGCGCGCGCGCCGCGCGTTCGCGTCCGGATAATCCCGCGTAGAACAACGGCAGTGCGACGTTCGCCAGCGCATCGCTGCGTGCCAACAGATTGAAACCTTGGAAGACGAAGCCGAGCTTTTTCAAGCGGATGTGCGCGAGCTGGGCGTCGTCGAGTTTGGAAACGTCGACGCCGTCGAGCACGTACGTACCGGCCGTCGCGCGATCTAGGCAGCCGATCAGATTCATCAGGGTCGACTTGCCCGAACCCGACGGTCCCATGATCGCGATGTATTCGCCGCTGCCAACGGTTAAATCGATCCCGTGCAAAACGGGCACACGCAGCGGTCCTTGGACGTACGTTTTTTCGACGTCGGATAAGGCGATCGCGATCGAATCACTCATAGCGCAACGCCTCGATCGGATCTAAGCCCGCAGCACGAAACGCCGGATACGTACCGAACGCTAGCGTCACGACGATCGCGAATGCGACTGCGATCGCCAACGTCGGCACGATCGGCAACGCCGGAACCGATCCGGCGACCTTCACGATGGCGAGGCTGTCGACCGCCCATCCGGCAGCGATTCCAATCATCCAGCCGATCGCGCAACCGACGCTGCACAACGCCAGCGCCTCGATGAAAAACTGCGCGAGGATCTGCGAACGACGCGCACCGATCGCTTTGCGCACGCCGATCTCGCGCGTACGTTCGGCAACCGAAACCAACATGATGTTCATGACGCCGATGCCGGCCACCAGCAACGAAACGGCGCCGATCAAGGCGACGATCGCGGTGATCGTCCCGAACACGACGTTGATGCCTTGTGTGAACTGGGATTTGTCGAAGCTTTGATATTGGAGGTCGGGGCGGTTACGTAGGGCGCGCATCGTTTTAATCACCGCGGTTTCGGCCGACGCGATGTCGCCGGCGTCGCGCACGACGAAGCGCGCGGCGAAAACGCGGTCGCCGCGGACGTACCGTTGAACGAAGGTCGTCCACGGGAGGGCCATCTGTCCGGAAAAACTCGCGTTGATAAAGCCGCGACGCGGTTCTTGCAACACGCCGACCACGACGAAACGATTCGGACCCGCGTACACGCTGCTGCCCGTCGGATCGCCGCCCTGCGGGTAGAGCCGCACGTACGCATCGTGTTGCAGCACCGCAACGTGAGCCGCGGTATCGATATCGTTCTGGTCGATGTGCCGGCCGTACAGCAGCGGAAGGTTCGTAAACGGAACGGCGCTCTCGGGCGAGAGACGATAGCGCCCGCGCTGATGCCCCGAGCTGATGAGATCGGTGACGAACGCAAGCGGAATCGCATCGATCAACTGCGGAACGGCGGCGCGTAAGCCAGGCAGATCCGACAGTCGAAACTCGGCGGCGGGAAAATCTTGCTGCTGCTGGTTTGGAAAAACGATAAACGATTCGTCGGACATCCCGCCGAGCAGGCCGCCGACGCCGCCCGCCATGCCGCTCCCCAGAACGGAGATCGCAACCACGGCGCCGACGCCGACGATGAGTCCGAGCATCGTCAACAGCGAACGCAACTTGTTCGCGAGCAGAACGCGAAACGCTTCGCCGGCGTAGATCACGTTCGCAGCGCCTCGATCGGATCCAGCCGGGCGGCGCGAATCGCCGGGTACGTTCCGAACACGGTTCCGACGACGATCGAAAACGTCAGCGCGATGCAGATGATCGCGAGATAGGGGATGAGGAGCGCGCCGAGTTGCCGGCTGAGGATCGTCGCGGCGCCGACCGTTACCAGCAGACCGATGCCCATGCCGATTCCCCCACCGGCGAGCGATAGGACGACCGACTCCATAACGAACTGCATCGCGATGTTGCCGCGCGTCGCGCCGATCGCTTTGCGGATTCCGATCTCACGCGTGCGCTCGGTGACCGAGACCAGCATGATGTTCATGATGCCGATTCCGGCGACCACCAATGCAACGCCGCCGATGGCTGAAAGGCCGGATGCGACGACGCTCAGCACGCCGTCGAAGCTGTTGATGAAGCCGGCGCCGTTTTGCACCGTATATTGAGAACGCTGGCCGTGGATGCGTTGCAACACCTTTACAGCCATCGCGCCGACCGCATCGGCACGATTTTGCTGGGCGGCGTATACCGACAGCGAGTCGACTTCGCCGGGCGAGAGATCTTCGTAGTACGTCGTGTAGGGTATGAAGACGATGCTGTCACCCAAGAGCGAGTTCAAGAACGAACCCTTGATGTCGGCGAATACGCCGGTTACGACGAACCGCGCGCCACCCACGCGCAGAACGCTGCCCATCGCGGCTTGCGCCGAGCCGAAATACTTGATTGCTAGATCGTTGGTTAGCACGCACGTTCGCGTGGCGCCATCGACTTGCGCTTGATCGACTCGTCCGCCGGCCAGCAACGTCAGCGAATCGTTGTGGTAACCGCCGTCAGAAACGACCGTCTCGTAATCGTGCGCCTTCGGGCCGGCGATGCGAAACGTGCGCTGCCAAGAAGGTTCGACGTAGGCTGCTTCGTCGCCGAGCGCCGTCGAGACCGTTTGCACATCACGGTAATGGATCGCGGCTTGCTCAGGGTAGTCTTGCGACGAATCGGCAAACACGCTGACCGGCAGCTGCCCGAACGACGCGAACGTCGACGCGATGCCGCCCGACGCCGCGCGGCTGACGCCGAACACCGTGATGATCGACGCGCTACCGATGATCATGCCGAGCATCGTCAGCCCGGAGCGCGCGCGATTACGCCAGAGCGATTTAACCGCTTCTTCTAGATAGGAGAAGAACGCGTTCACGCGCCGGCCGGCGACGCCGATGGAGACGGTAAAACGCGCACGCGACGTCCGTTCGTCAAGCCCGGGGTCTTAATGGCGACGATAACATCGCCCGGACGTAGGCCCGACGAGATCCAGGTCTGCGTGTCGGAAGCTTTTCCGATGCGAACGAATTGCTTGTGCGCCACGCCGTTCGTTACGACGTACACGTACGAGTGCGAGCCTTCTGTGGTGACGGCATCGTTGGGCAACACGATCGCGCGCGGCACGTAGGTGGTGAGGATATCGACGTCGGCGCTCATCCCGTCGCGCAGGAACGAGGGCGAGCTGTCCAGCGAGATCGTGGTTTCGACTTGCTTTGCGGTGTTGTTCGCGTCGGCCGACTTCGCGGCGACCGGCGCGATGCGCGTGACGTGCCCTAGGATCGTGCGGCCGGGAAAATCTTGGCCGCCGACATTGACGCGCTGGCCGAGGCGCACGTCGATAACGTCTTGCTCGTCGACCTCGGCTTTAACGATGAAGTTGCCGGCGCGCGCGATGGTAAACAGCGCCTGCCCCTGCACCACCGGATCGCCGGATTGAAGCGACCGGGTGGCGTCGTTGGTTTGCGTCGCCACGGTTTGGATCGTGCCGTCGAACGGCGCTGTAATCCGCGTGAAGGCCAGCTGTTGTTGATCTTGGGCGCTTTGGATCTGCGATTTGCGCGCGGCCGCTTGTGCGTACGCAACGCTGTTTCCGTTGAAACCAGAGACCGCGCCGAGTTGCTCTTGCTGCTGGGCTTGATCGAAAGCGACTTGCGCCTGGTCTAGCTTGGCTTTGTCTTCGTCCAGCTGATTGCGCGGAATTGCCTTGTTCTCGAACAGCGAGCGGTCCGCCAGATAGATGCGGCGGGCGTCGTTCAACTGCGAGAGCGTGGTCTGCACGGTGGCACGATAACCAACCCCGGCGTTGCGTTCTTGCACTTGCGCGGCGGTGACGTTTGCCGTCGCCGAGTTGTAATCGGCCTGCGATCCCGCAGCCGTATACGAAAGCGTCGGGTTTTCGATCGTCGCCAAGGTTTGGCCGGCCGAGACTTGGTCGCCGGCCTTCACGAAGATTTGCTGGACGTTGCCGGCGATCAAGGTCGGTACCGTGTCCACCAGCGGACGCATGATGACGCCGCTTTCGGGCAGCTTGACTTGGAACGTCGTGGGCGTGACTTTTATCGTTCGAACCCCAAGAGCTTCGCTGTGATTGCCGCGCGAGGCAACGACCGCGATTACCACGACGATCGCGAGGGCGACGACGAGGATGGCTAAATTTCTGAGACGTTTCATTCGCTTTGCTCGCTCATTCCAGATCGGCCACCGCCGAGTTCGCGTCGTACGTTCCAAGAGATACCCGCAACTTCACGACCGCTTCCACGTAGTTGACGCGGGCAGTTATATCGTCGACCGCGGCTTGTTGCGCGGCCTGCTGCGCCTGCAGCACGTCGTAGATCGTTTTCACACCGGC
>DASXXU010000114.1:0-1587 GCA_036502885.1 Candidatus Tumulicola sp. | reverse complement strand
GCGCGTGCGTTGCGCGACCACGTCGACTCGTTGGCGCGTCGCGGCTATCAAACCGCGCAGGGTTCGGCCGACTACGTCGTGCTGTTCGTGCCGGGCGAAGCATTTTTGGCCGCCGCCTGCAGCGACGATCCCGCGCTGATCGAGTACGCTCTCGACAAGGGCGTGTTGGTGGCGGGGCCGTTGTCGCTGATCGGATTGCTGCGCACGTTTGCCATGGGTTGGCAAGCCGTGCGGCAGGAAGAGAACGCGAAGCGCATCGCGAGCATCGGCAAAGTCTTGTACGAACGGACGCTCAAATTTTCGGAGCATCTGATCGAGCTTCGCAAGGGCCTCGAAAAATCGGTGAGCGCCTTTAACGGCGCCGTCGGTTCTTACGAGACGAAGTTGCTGCCGCAAGGACGGCGGCTCAAAGACGAAGCGTCGTTGGGCGGCGAAGAGCTCGCCGACATTCCGCCGATCGACGTCGTTCCACGCGACATCACCGCCCTCGACACGGGGACCGAACCGCGCCGCCTACCGCGGACGCAACAACTGTTCTGAACTACGGGTTTGCGCGATCCGCTTTCCACGCCTTCAATGCGTTCAACGTATTCGTAACGTGATTTTCCGGATCCAGATCGGTGTAGGTGTAGATGATCGTGCCGTCGGGAGCGATGACGTATGACGTGCGGTTCGCATACTCCGGCTTGATCGCCAACACCGCGTCGTAACTCTTTTCGACAAGCTGTTTGGTGTCGGCCGCAACCGGAAACTTGCTGCGGCATTCGCTAACCGAAAACTTTTGCAACGTGTCGAGCGGATCGTGCGAAACGCCGATGACGGTCGCACCCAGCGCTTTGTATTGATCGATCGCATCGGCGAACTCGTGGGCTTCGATCGTGCACCCTTTGGTGAACGCGGCCGGATAGAAATACAGAACGACGGGGCCCTTCTTGAGCGCGTCGGCTAGGGCGAACGTAAAGACGTTGCCCCCTTGCGTGGCTTGCAACGTGAAATCGGGAGCTTTGGAACCAGTCGGCAGCGCGGCGAGTGCCGGCGCGGCGACGGCCAACACTGCGGCCATCGCGAGAACGGACGGACGAATCGGCTTCATACCGTCGTCTTCGCACGGAAAGGTTAAAACTTCCTTGAGCAAGAGGCGGTCGAGCTGCCGTGCGAGTAGCCGTGCTGTATGTTCGCGGCAACCGCCTCGCCGCCGCCGGATCCTTACGTGCTGTTCGCACAAACGCGAGCTGCGGTGACTGCCGCGCGTTACCCCGAGCGCATCGACTACACCGTCGAGGTCAGCGGGTTCGACGGCAGCCGCTTCCGGACGAATCATTATCGAGGTATCGATCGAGCCGAACGGGGCATCGACATCGCAGCGATAAGCTCAGAGGAAGCCGCCGCGCCCCCCGTTCCTCAGGGGGTCAACGTCAAATTTGAAGCGTCGCTTTACGGAGCGGTGATCCGGATTCCGCTGGGACGCACGCCGGCGTCGTACGATTTGCTCGGCGTTCCCATGTTGACACCAGCGTACTCGTTTGGGCTAAAGTACCCGCCGGTCACGGTCGCGACGACACACGCGGCGCCCGGCGCTACTTCGAT
>DASXXU010000113.1:0-14940 GCA_036502885.1 Candidatus Tumulicola sp. | reverse complement strand
GGGAACGTGCGAGAGCTATCGCACCGCTTGCGGGACCGTGTTCGAATCCGGCACCCTGGCGAAGAGCGAACGCGTGCTTTACAGTTTCGACGGCTCCGTCGGCGAGACGCCGCAGGCTGGCGTCCTGGTTCGCAAATCGGCGATTTACGGAACGACATACTACGGCGGCGCAGATCATTACGGCACCCTGTATCGCATTAACAACTAGCTGCGATCACTGCTGATGATCCGGTTCGTACTGGCCGCGATACCGATCGTTGCGCTGTCGGTCGCGGTACCGTTCGTTAACCGAGTCGACCCGCGGGTCTTCGGATTGCCCTTCGTGCTGGCGTGGATCGCGGGCTGGGTGTTGATCACGCCGGCATTCCTTTGGACGATCGGCCGGATCGAGCGGCGATGGTAACCTCGCTTTCGATCGTCGCCATCGTCGTGTTCGCGACGATCGGATTCGCGTTGTTCGGCGTCCGCCGATTCCAAATGAGCCCGCAGGAATACATCGTGGGCGGCCGTTCGTTCGGAACGGCGTTTCTTTGGGTGCTGCTCGCCGGTGAAATCTACACCAGCTTCACGTTCCTTGGAATGGCCGGCTGGACGTACGGGTTCGGTGCGCCGGCGTACTATATTCTCGCCTACGGCGCGTGCGGATACGTCATCGGCTATTTTCTACTACCCGCGCTTTGGCAGGTCGGCAAAGATCGTGGGTTGCTGACGGCGGCGGACTTCTTCGCGGACCGTTATAACAGCCGGGCGTTAGGAATCGGCGTCGGCGCCGTGCAGTTCATCACGGTCGTCCCCTACGTCACGCTCCAGATCAGCGGATTGCAAGTGTTGCTGCACATCGCGGGTTACGGCCGCGTGGCCGGCAGTGCTGCGGCCGGGGTAGCGTTTCTCCTGATTGCATTCTTCGTATTCACCGCGGGCTTGCGCGGCACGGCGTGGGCCAGCCTCATCAAGGATTCGTTCGTATTGGCGGCCGTGGCATTCGCCGGGATCGCAATTCCGATTCGATTCTTCGGATCGCCGGCAGGCGTCGTCGACCGGGTGTTGGCGTCGCATCCGCACTTTCTCACGTTGCCGCCACTCACCGCGCCGCACGGCGGCCTGTGGTACGTATCGACCGTGCTCCTGACCTCGATCGGTTTTTACATGGGACCACACTCGATGAACGCGATCTACAGTGCGCGTTCGGGCGAGGCGTTGCGCCGAAACGCTGCGCTGTTGCCGCTCTACCAAATGCTGCTTCTGTTGGTGCTGTTCGCTGGCCTGACCGCGTCGATCTTGGTGCCCGGCTTGCGCGGAACGCACGTCGATCAGTCATTTCTTTTGGTGATTGCGAAGTTCTATCCGCCGTGGGTGCTGGGCCTGATCGTCGCGGCCGGCGCATTGGCGGCGCTCATCCCCGCGAGCGCCATTCTGTTGGGAGCGGCGGGCACGTTTACGAAAAACGTGCTGGGCGCGTTCGGCGTGGCGACGGACGATACGGCACGCGTTCGAGCGGCGCGCATTTCCGTGCTGGCGATCGCGGTCTTGGCGTTAGTGTTCTGGCTGAAAGAGCAGCAAACGTTGGTCGAGCTGCTCTTGCTCTACTACAACGCGGTCACGCAGTTTATGCCGGGCGTCGTGGCCGCATTCTGTTGGCGACGCGCGACGGCATGGGGCGTTGCAGCGGGAATAAGCGCAGGTATAATCCTGGCGCTTATCTTGTCGGCTTCCGGCGCCGCGCTTTGGGGCATCAACGCCGGACTGATCGCGTTACTCGCAAACGTCGCGGTGCTCGTCGCCGTTTCGTTGGCGACGCCGCGGCGCGTTACGGTCTAGCTGTAGCTCGGACGCGACTGGAAACAGTCGCGGCAGAACACCGGTTTATCACCACGCGGGTTGAACGGGACCTCCGCTACGCCGCCGCACTGGCTGCACGTTGCGGTGAACATTTCACGCGGCCGTCCGCCGCCGCCGCCACCCATGCGGTCGCCCCCGCCGGGGCTGTTGGCACGCATCGCTTTGCGAGCCTGACGGCAGTCCTGGCAGCGGTTGGGCTTGTTTTGAAAACCTTTTTGCTCGTAAAAGCGCTGCTCACCGGAACTGAAAACGAATTCCCGTCCGCAGTCCACACAGTTGAGCGATTCATCAGTGTACACGAAACCGAGTCTCCCCTTGACGTAAGTCTGTCGATTTTGCGACCTTTCCGGCATGAGTCCTTCCCGAGCGCCGCAAACGCCGCGGGATGCCCGTTCCCGAGATTCCCGACGTCGTTCGACCCGACGGAAGCGCCGATTATCTTGAGGTAATCACGCGTGCCGTCTTCCAAGCCGGCGTGCGCTGGAAGCAGATCGCCGACCACTGGGAGGCATATCGCGATGCCTTCGAGGGGTTCCACATCGCCCGCGTGGCGACGTACGACGACATCGACATCGACCGCGTGTTGGGAACGCCCGGCGTGCTGCGCATGCGGCGTAAGGTGATGGCCACCATCGCTAACGCGCGGGCCTTGGAAACCATCGGCCGCGAGCATGGCGGGGTGGCGACATATCTACGATCGTTCGATTCGTACGACAGCCTCGCCGCCGATATTCGCAAGCGCTTCGCCTTCATGGGCGAGATGAACGTTTGGTATTTTCTCTTCCGCGTCGGCGAACCGGTACCGCGTTTCGAGTCCTGGGTGAAAACCATTCGCGGCGATCACCCACGGATGCTCGAAATGGTTCTACAAGCACGCTCTAAAGGGTGCTCGCCGGAACGAATTGAGTGATGCAGGAAGCAAGGAAAGCATTCGCTCCTGCAGGTTATTAATCATACCGCAAGCATCGTCGAAAAGCCTGATGCCATCAGCATTATTCTTAATAACGCATACGTCCATCGAGAGCGGTTGAAAATTTCTTGCTTGACGTGAATAGACCAAAGGGATTAGGGTATATCTTGGACAGGTCGGTTAGTCCCAATGGGACCGGCCCATGCCTACTAATTTCGGAAACTTTTGGGGAGAATCTACATGAAGCAACGAGTGAACCCAGTTCGCTTTTTACTCGCCTTAGCGGTTCTCGCACTGTCTGCAGCGGGATGCCAGGGTGGATCGCCATCGAGCGCGCAGTACACGCCCACCATGACCGGAGCGGCGCCGTCCAATCTTACGGGCGGCACCATCAGCCTCGATAAAAAGAAGAAAGCCAAGATCGTTTCGAGCTGCGGCGACCACGTCAAGATCGTCGTGCTCGGCATACTGGAATGCAAGTTCCACGAGAGTGGCTACACCAGCAACTTCAACATTACGAACGATACCAATGGTCTCGTTGGCATCTCGCCGAACAGCGGCGACAAAGGTACCACGTTCACCATCACCGCACTCTTAGTCGGTAGTGGATACTTCCTGGTTGAGGACAAGAACGGGACGAAGCTCAAAGTCTTCGTCAAGGTTACCCTGCTGTAGGGAAGGCGACGAAAGCTACCCACTTCACGAAAGGCCCGCCGTCATGGCGGGCCTTCTCTGTTTAGATGTCCTCGCGCGGGTCGATTCCGGCTGGGCGCTCGGCTAAGTGACGAAGCGTGCTGGGAGCTTGGGTCGCGACGCGGCCTGCGATCGCCTTGGTAAACTCGGCGCCGATCAGCAGTACGATCGCCGAGTAATAGATCCAGAGTAGCGTCGCAAGCAACGAGCCGGCAGCGCCGTATGCCGATGCAACGCCGGCCTTTGCCAAATAAAATGCGATCGCTACTTCGCCCGCGACGAATAAAACTGCTGTAACGAATGCTCCCAGCCAAACATCTCGCCATCCAATGCTAACGTCGGGCAATACTTTGTAAATCGCCGCGAATCCCATCGTCGCCGCAACCACGGTGACGGCTTGATTCGCGAACGCTACCGCGACCGGGCTGATGCCGGCTCCCCACGGTGCTGTGAAGTGTGCGGCCGCATACGTTGTGGTCGCGTTCGCAGCGAACGTCGCCAACAACAACACGACGATCACCAAGATCATTGCGAACGAGGCCAACCGGGCTCGCAGCATTTGGCGCCAGCCGCCTTTGGATGCTTCGACCAGCCAGATCGAGTTGAGCGAATCTTGGAGCGTTCCGAACAACCCTATGGCCCCGAACACGAAGGCCGTCCATCCTACGATCTGCGCCAACAGGTTTTCACGCGGCTTACCGAACGCGACGCTGACGAGCTGCCGTACCGTGTCGGCAGTTTGCGGGCCGGCCGCCCGAGCGACCTGATCGAGGATGGCGTTTTCGGCCACCTGATTTCCGTGGCCGCCGTTGCTAAGCCCCAAGAACCAGCCGGCGACGGCTACGATAACAATGACCAGCGGCGCGATCGAAAAAATCGCGGCGAACGCGATGGATGATGCGAGCCGCATGACCTTGTCCTCGCCGAAGCCGCGGTACACGTTTTTGACGACGTCGATCATGCGCCGCCTTAGGCTTCGGGTGGACGACGGGTCTTGAAACCGACGTTGCGCATCGCCGCGACGAACTGTTGCGGCGAGAGGTAGCCGTCGCGCCCCTCGAGTGCGTCTAGCTTATCCCAAAAATCACTGGTGGAATCGTCGTCGATGAGGTCCAGAAACGTAACGATGCGCCGGCCGGCATCGTGCTGAGCACGCTCGAAGTGTCCCGCAACGTCGAGCGTAGGACCGCTCCAACCGCACGAACAGATGAACTCGTCCTTCTCGTTCGACCCGTAGACCGGCCGATGTTCGACCTCAAAAATCTCCATTGTGCCCCTTTCGTATCCCGGTGATTGTACCGCTGGACGGGGCAAATCACGCCCCTAGACGGCGGGAGCGGTGATCTTTTCGGTGCCGAAGACGAGTAACCACAGCATCAGCGCAAACTCGGCGACGATGCCAAGCCCTTGAATATAGGCGGCGATCGCGTGCGGATGCGCGACCGAAAGGACGAGCCAGGCGGCGCCGGCGAGCGCCAGTAAAACGCCGAGGGTCTTCGGCAATAGGCCGGATCGGAACACCAAGTATCCGAGCATCAAGCAAAATATTCCAAAGAACTGCAGCGGCGCTAGAATCCCGGTCGATACGTGGATCAATCGCAGGACCCCGATGGCACAGCCGATCCAGCTCACCACCACGGCGGCAGCGGCGACGCGCAGGTCGAGGTCGAAAAACAACCGGCAAAGCAACAAAGAAACAACGCCGTACAGAAGATACGAAACGATTTCGATTGAGATGCCGGCGATCGCATGGCCTGAGCTGAGAAGGCCTTCCGCAGCCATCGCTACGATGAAGTACGACAAGTAGACTATTCCGACGCGGCGTCCCGGATTGCTCATGCGCAAACCTACCGGCTAACCGCGCGGCTGTTTCGCATCGAGATACTTTTCGATGCGTCGATCCGGAACGAGCCACATGAGCGCCACGATCGCATACATCGCGTCGGCTAATAGCACGTTGACGAAGGCGAGCCCGATTCCGGCGAGGTAGATCGCCGGCACGAGCCGGCCTTTCAGATCGCCCCCGATCGCTTTGCCCAACTCGGAATCCGGCCCTTGCGATCGCACGATGGTAGTTTGCATGATCGTCCAGCTGAAGGCCGCCATGATCAATGAAATGCCGTACGTTGCCGTTGGAACCGCTTCTTTGTCGTGATTTCCAAGCCACGCCGTTGTGAACGGAATCAGCGACAGCCAAAAAAGCAGGTTCAGATTCGACCACAAGATCGCCCCGTTCACGCGCCGCACGAGTTGGAAAAAGTGGTGGTGATTCACCCAGTAAATCGCGACGTAGACGAAGCTCAAGACGTAGCACAGCATCTGCGGCACGAGCGACGACAGATCGTGAAACGATGCGCCCATCGGTGCCTTCATCTCGAGCACCATGATCGTGATGATGACGGCGATCACGCCGTCGGTAAAGGCGGTCAGCCGCTCCGGTTTCACTTTATATCGCGCCTAAATGGCTCGCACGACGCCGCCGTCCACACGCACGGCCGCACCGGTTGTCCCGGAAGCCGCGGGGGTACACAGGTATGCGATCGCGTTAGCAATCTCGTCGACGGTGAGAAAGCGTCGCAGCAGCGATGTCGGGCGGGCCGTCTCGAAGAAACGCTTCTCCATCTCAGCTTCGCTAATTCCGTCGTGCTGCGCTAGCTGGGCGACGAACGTCCCGACGCCTTCGGAACGCGTCGGACCCGGCAGCACGCTGTTGATGGTGATTCCGGTCCCCGCGACCGACTCGGCAAGTCCTCGTGCCAGCGCGATTTGCGCGGTTTTGGTGACCCCGTAATGAATCATCTCGGTCGGGATTTGTAACCCCGACTCGCTCGAAACGAAGACCACGCGACCCCAATTGCGCGCGCGCATGCCCGGAAGATATGCCCGCGTCAACCGGACACCACTGAGCACGTTCGTTTCGAAGAAACGCATCCACTCGTGGTCCGTAATCGCGTCGAACGCTTCGGGGGCAAAGATGCCGAGGTTGTTCACGAGAATGTCTGCATCGGGAACCGAACGAACCAGCTCGTCGGCACCTTTCGCGGTGCTTAAGTCGCCGGCTACGCCGACGACATCCCGGCCCTCTTCGCGAAGTTTACCGACGGCGGCGTCGACGCGTTTGGTGGTGCGGCCGGTGATCGCGACGCGAGCGCCGAGCGCTGCCAACGCCGACGCGGCCGCGTAACCGATACCCGCAGTCGACCCCGAGACGATCGCGGTTTTGCCCGCGAGATTTAGATCGAACACCGCAATCGCAGCACGCGATTCCTCACTTTCTACGTCGTGAGGAGATACGCCACCGGTCTCGGCAACCCTTAGGGCGGCGGAGGAGGCGGCGGTGAGTTTCCGCCACTGGATCCGCGGTTGCCGTTTGCGCCCGGCGGCCGCGTGGGCCGAATAAAGTACAGCCCCAGCGACGGGGTGTAATTCATCTCGGGAACGTTCCTACCGTCGAAGCCCTTCTGCTTGAGTTCGTCGGCGGTCGTTGCGGCAACGCGTCCGCATTGCAGAATCGCACCGAATACCGTCGGGTCGCTGGGCGAGAGTTCGTACCACGTTCCATTGGTTACGGTATGCGGCGTGATCGTCCAGGTCGGAGCTTTTCCGTGCTCCGTGAAATAGGCGTTGAGCTCGTCGAGCGCTTGCGTCGCGAGATTCTTGGCGTCACCGGTACACGAGTCGCTGGCGCGCACCTCGAACGGCGTCTTGGGAGGCGTCGTCGGAAGTTTGTATACGCGGAACGATTCTTGCCCGGCTTGCTGTTGACGCGCCACGAAGTACAGGCCGACTTCCGGCATAAACGAGAGTTGCGGTGCGAAGAAGAGCGTCGTTTGGGGCGCGTAGAGTTTGCGTTGCGTTACGTCGTCGGCCCGCGCGATGTGCATCGCGAAACAGCCGGCCAGCGTGCGCAAGCGCGTCGTACCCTTCGGCACGATCGTCAATGCGTAGGTCGAACCGAGGCCGTGATACGTTACGGATGCGTCGGCGATTGCCGGCGCAGCCATCAGGGCCGGATATCCGGCAGCGGTTTTTGCAGCTTCGATGCGCGCGACGTACCCCTTCAACTCATCCGAGAGCGCTTTGGCTTTGGCGGAATCGTCGGCGTTACAGCGGTTCGGGTCGGCCACCACGGCGAGCGGATCGGCCGGCGGCGACGTCGGCAACGGTGCAAAGAACGGACGCTGTCCGCTGCCACCGCCCCCATTCGGTGCGCCGCCAGGGGGCGGTCCACCGGGCGGCGGTCCGCCTTCGCCGCCAAAACCGCCCGCGCCACCAAAACCTCCGAACCCTCCGCGGCCGCTGCGAGTGCGCACCGGATTGTATGCCGACGACGACTGCGAATTGGTCGCGCCGGGTCCGAAGCGTGCGGTATACGTGACCGATATCTGGCTAGGTGCCAGCGGGCGCGCGATCGTGGGAATTACATAGCCCGCCAGCGTGGTGTACGGCACCGCGTTTTTCGGCGACGAGAAGACTCCGGCGTAGGTGTTGGTGATGTTGCTGGCCGCCAAAGTCAGCGTTCCGAAGTTCAGCGTCGCGGTCACACCGGCATCGAAACTGGTATACGCCGGCAGATTGTTTGGATTGTTGCGACCGGTATATTGTGCGTCGGCCAGCCATTCGAACATCGAATGCGGCGACTTGTAGTCGAGCACGAGGCCACCGCGCTGTAACGGCTGATTGGGTAGTTGATATCCGGAGAGCACGATCGAATAGGGGTTATCGAGGTACGGCGAGTTGGAGATCGCGGTCGTCTGAATCAGATTGTAGAATGGTTGGATGACGAGATTGCCGGCCGTCGCGTAGCCCGTGAGCTCGGCGCCTTGGTAGACGCGCCGGATGCCCGATACGGGCGTCGAGAAATACAGCTGCGACGCAGCCAACTGCGCATCTTTGACGTTGCAGCCGGCGGCCGAGTTGAATAGCTGCTGCGCTTGCTGCAGATAATCGACCGGCAACAATCCTTGCTGCTCGAGCACCGTTCCGTTGACATCGATCGGCAGCAACACACCGGACTGGATCTGACGATACAGCTGCAGCGAAACGTTACCGCCCTTGAACGTGCGCGTGTATCCGGCACGATACGAAATCGACGAGCTCGGCCCGGGGTTATCGCCGGGTGCGGATCCGAAGGCCGTGTCTTGCGCGGCGGCTCCGGCGCAGGTGAAGCGCAACGATGCCGGATCGCTCAGGATTTGCGAACGCCCCATCGTTGCAGCAACACCGCCCAACGAGTACGAGGCGTTGTAGGTGTCGACCGCCGTCGGCCTCCATGTGGCAGCGAGACTGCCGAGCGCGGTTACGCCGCCCGCACCGGTTGCGGTGCTGATGCCGACCGAATCGGCCAGGGTAAGCTTATCGCTCGAATGGATCGTGTCCGTTGCGCTGATCGCATCGTAACTGGTGTTGAAACCGCCGAAGTAGAACGGCGCCGATTCTTCGACCAAGGGCGTCGTCTGGTTTTCCGATGTCGAGCCATAGGCTTGAATCGAAATCGTGTGGCGTTGCTGAGCCGGCAGCGTGGCGTTAATCGAGAACCCCTTGGTGCTCATCAAGGTATCGAACGCGTTCGGCTGATTGTCCGGAATCGGGAAATCGCCGGTCGAGATATCGACGTAGCGCTCGAGCTGATCGAGAAAGCTTTTCTGGGTGGTCGAATAGACCGAGGCCTGCAGTTCGGTCGCGCCTACCAGCGCGTTGTCGGTCAAGGCATACAGCTGGGTGCTGCTTTGACTGCTGTTGTTGGGCCCGTAGCCGCACGGCAGCGCGGGCGGGGCGCCTTCGCGCAAGCAGACGATGCTCGTGTCGCGCGTAGAGTTGAGGAACGTCGCCGTTATCGAGTTCGAATCTCCGAATTCGTAGCGCGCCTTGATCAGGTTGCCGGACGTTTCGCTATTGCCGTCGTGATTGTAATCCAGACCGCTGCCATCCAGGTAGAACAGGTTGTCGGCCAAGCTCGGCGTTTCGCGGTTGACGGTTTGCACCGCGAGGCCAAGTTTTCCGAGCGATCCGGTTTCGGCCAGCGAGTAGTTGTATTTGCCGTAGCTCCCGGCCGAAAGGCTGGCTTGCGACATCCAGCTCAGCGTCGGCTGCAACGTGCTGAAGTTGACCGAGCCGCCCAATCCACCGAGCGTCGCGCCCTGGTGCACGGAGGCGCCCTGGAACAGGTCCGACGCGAAGCTATTGAGGTTGCCGGCGCTTCCCGGCGCGTTGAGCGGGATGCCGTCGAGCGTGAGCTGCGTTTGGCTAGCGTCGTGTCCTTCAAGCGAAACCGTTTGGGTGGCGTCGCTATCGTCGCTGCTGGTGGTAACGCTGACGCCGGACAGTTTGTTGAGCGCACCGGCTAGATCGTCGGAGAGCCGGCGTTGGGCCGAGTTCTGATCGATCGAGGTCGACGAAATCGCGACGGTCGCTTTTACTTGAACCGTACCGATGACTTTGAGATTGCCGGTGTCGCCTTCGAGCGCCATCGAGACGGTCACTAGCCGGCCATCCAGCACCTCGAACGATTCGGATGTCAAACTTTTGTAGCCGCGTTTGATAACGCGGCAGCGATAGATGCCGTCCGGCACGTCGGTAAACGTGACCTTGCCATTGGTGCCGGTCAGCTCCGAGGTGATGACCGCGCCATCAAGGAGTACGCGCGCCAATCCGACGGACTGCTTCGTCTGCGCATCGGTGACGGCGATGGTAATCTCGCCCGAGTCGGATTGCGCCGAGGCTGGCAGACTCGTACAGGCGATGAATGCGGCGAATACCGCGGCAATAATTCGGCGCATCGTAGCGCGCCGATTGTACGCGACGGCCCCTGAAGCCAACCTGTGAGCGGCCTTAACTTCATCGAACGCTTATTCAGAGGTTGACCCGGCAGCCTACCGAACCGAAAATCCAACTAGGCGCTCGGTAGAGGGCAACTGCATGGAGAACGAGCCAAAGCCGAACAGCACCGGCTCTTCGCGTTCGGGCTTGCTCGGATCGCTCGACACGTGGCAGCGATACCTCGTTGCCATCGTGGCGCTGCTGACGGTCATTGCGCAACTGTGGAGCATCCTCGAGGACCGCTGGCTGCTGGCCGTTGCGACCCTCGGGATCGTGGTCGTGCTACTCGGACTGTATGCGCTGTCGCATCGCTTTCTGGCGGAGCATCCGTTCTCGGCGCGCGCGTTTCGGGTTACGATTGTGGCCGCTGCCGTTGCTTTACAGGTCGGCGCGTTAGCGTTGCTCTTCTTCTACTCGTACTTTCCGCGGCTTGAGGAGCGTGGAACGACCCGAATTGCGGTTGCCGTTTTCGACGGCCCCCCGCTACCGGATCCGTATAAGGAATGCCGTCCGAGCGATATGCTCGTACACACGCTCTCGCGGGTGGGCGACCGGTACGGCGGGATAACGGCATTCGAACTGCCGTACAGCGTCAATCCCGACAATCGCCTGGCACGCAACTGGGCGCAGTTGCACGGATGGTTCGACGCGGCCGACGTGATCGTATACGGCGGATACACGCTCTACAACAGTGGTTCGAACGTCAACGGCAAGCCCGACGAAATCGTGATCAATCCCGAAGTGATCACCGTCCCACTCATCCCGATCGGCTACAAGAGCGCGCCGTTGTACAGTTGGACGTTTGCCGCGACCGTGGCACGCATCGACGATTTGTGCGGCAGCGATCTGCGCGCGGCCGGCACGCCGCCCGCGTTTTTGGATGATGCACGGCGCGGCGCGGCGGCGTTAGCCGGATTGCAATCGCTTGGCAAAGGGGATTTACAACGCGCGTTCGACGCCCAGGCCGAAGCCCAACGACCCGAGGTTTCAAAACCGCAGACGTGCGAAGGTGACACCAAAGCCGGCGCGAGTAAAGCCTCGTTGTGTCCGGGCGATCTAGCGTTCTATTTGGCGACGTTGGATGCGCGTTTGGGAGCGTTGCAACGCGCGGCGCGCGAGTATCAATACGCGGCCGCGCGATTGGGAGCGCTGGAGGCGTACGTAGATCTTGGGGAGTTGTACGCGCGGCTGGGCAACTCGCCGGCGAGTTTTCGCGCATTCGATTCGGCGGTCGATGCCGATCCGAGTTCGGTTGCTGCTTTAGCGACGCGCGCTGCGTACGAACGCGATGCATTGAGACCGCGCGCGTCGGCACTCGATCTCGAACGCGCTATCGACCTGCAGGCTGCCATCGATGCTGGCCATGCGGTACGGCCGGCGGGGAATCTGTACGATCGCTTGGCCTTGAGCCGCGCATTTTTCGACCGCTCCGGAGACGGTGGGTCTTCGTGTGGACTGCAAGAAATGCAAAGCGCGTTATTCCCGCACGGGCTTGGTGGATCGTCGAATGCGACCATCGGTCCCGAAGCGCTGGTAGAATACGCGATCAATCTGAAAGCGACGGATCCCGTAGAGGCGACGCGATTATTGCGCGAATCGCTCGATCGGTTTCCCGATAGCGTCCACGCGAACTACGTTCTCGGGCTGACGCTCGAGCGGTCTGCGCCGCCGAATCCGGATGCCGCCACGTACTATTTACGACGGGCAGAGCACGCGCCGGCCATTACCGACGACGACTATCTCTATCGCGCGAACGCCGCGTATGAGGTCGCAACACACTTCGACAGCGATGCGGGCGAACGGCGTTACGATCTGGGCCGGGCACGCAATGCGTACGCACAGGCTCTGCTGGAAAACCCGGGGGCGGTGTACGCGTATTATGGACGCGCACAGATGGAACGCTCTTCGGCGCCTTCGAAGGCGGTTACGGATCTGCAGGCGGCCGTCAAGCTGCATCCCGACGATGCGCTGATCCAGTCATCGCTGGCGCAGTTACTCGATTCGCTGCGACGCGCGCCGGAAGGGCGGCAACATCACGCCGCGGTTGCAAACATCGCGCGTGAACGCATTCCGGCTGACGAGCGCGGGTGGTCGCCGAAGACGTGCGGTTACGCTTCGCCCACTCCCTGATGCCCGTGACTACCGTTCTCGGGATTAGCGTAGACGCGCAGACCCGCTGCGCCCATTACAATTCTCCAGTCGACGTCATCGCTATCAAGATGAAGTGCTGTGGCGCCTACTTCGCTTGTAAGGAGTGCCACGACGAGCTTGCGGATCATCAGCTCGAGCCGTGGCCCCGGGAGGGACGCGGCCGGCGTGCGGTGCTTTGTGGCGTCTGTGGATCGGAGCTAACGATCGAGCAATACCTCGAGAGTTCGGCGCAATGCCCGGTCTGCAACGCGTCCTTCAATCCTCGCTGCAGCGAACATCACGATTACTATTTCACGGACGATTAGAGCCCGCGCCCGCTTTGAGAAACGAGGAGCTTGCGAACGTGGAGCAAATGCGGTGACTATGAAAACGATGACGTCGACATCTTTCCATGCGCAGGTACACTCAATTATAGAAGGCCGCCACTTGTTGCGTCACCCCTTCTACGTTGCCTGGTCGGAAGGTACGCTGCCCCGCGCGCAGCTCGAACAGTATGCGGGTCAATACATGCACTATGTCTTGGCAGAGCCGACGTTCTTAAGCGCCGTTCATTCGAACACACCTCACTACGCAAGCGATGGCAGAAGCGACCTCGGCCCGCGACAAGCAATTCTGCAGAATCTCGTCGATGAGGAGTTGGGAGCGAACAATCATCCCGCGCTGTGGAAACGCTTCGCTAAGGCTCTTGGGCTATCGGAGGACGATCTCGCAGCCGCTTCGCCCATGCCGGCCACAAAGAACCTGGTGGAAACGTTCACCGAGATCTGTAGAAATCGTCCCTACTATGCAGGCTTAGCAGCGCTCCACGCGTTCGAGTCGCAAGTGCCTGCGATCGCCGAAGTAAAGATCGAAGGATTACGGCGCTTCTACGCCATTACGGATCCAGCGGACTATGAGTTCTTTAGCGTGCACAAAGACGCGGACGTTAGGCATTCAGCTACCGAATGGGGTCTGATCGATGCAGCCGCCGATTCACCAGAGAAGCGCACAGCGGTTCTCGCAGCCACGAGCACGGCCTGCGAATCTCTGTGGGGCTTTTTGGACGGTGTTTATTAGCTGCTAGGAAGGCCGCCGGATTGTGTGTCCAGCGGCCTTCCTAGCGGGAACTCCTCCGCCGCTATTTTGTGGGTTTAAGAACCTTCGGCGGATTCGTTAACGGGATGAACCGAGAACCTGGGTATCCCGGAGGCGGGGCACCGGCATAGTTCAGCGAGTCGAGCAGCGCGATATCGTCTTTGCAATACGGGTCTTTCAAGCAGTCCGGATCGGTCGACGGCGGTTGTGCTGGGATAATACCCGAGTTGACGACGTACAGCTTTTGCGGTCCGGGATTGGTAAACGTTATTTTCGGTTGGCTAGAACCGTCGGGAGAATATGGTACGTCAGCCCAAAGCCCGTATACGCTCGGTCCGCGTTGCTTGAGCGCGACCTCAATGTAGACTTCGGCATACTCCCACACTTTAAAATGCTTATGAATGTGGTGGGACCATGCGATTTCAACGGTGGTCCAAGGAATCGGCGGGATCGACGGATAGCTCCAATGGGCCGAGAAGAGGCACTGCTCCATCTCTTGGCAGCCATCCACAGTATTCACGGAAGCCTCGCCCATCAACCCAAAGTGATATCCGCCGTTCTGCGAGTTTTGATACAGCGTCGTTCCCGACCATGAGATGGTCGTGTTGCCGTTTGCAACGCTGACGGAAGGCGTGCAATCGTTGCTCCCGCCGCAGAAAGCGTCGGTGCTTGCATCGGCTTGCGGACTGCCGATTTGCCCGGACCAATCGCCCAACAACGTCACCTCGAAGTTACTCGGGGGTGTGGTTGGCGGTGCGTACATCCACCAATTGAACATTTCCGGTGGTCCGTTGTAATTCTGGTTATCGGGGTTCGCACGCGAGACGGCTTGCGGTTGTAACAGCGCTCCAGGCGACGACGAGCCGCCGCTGCACCCTCCCGCTACGAGGGTCGCCGCAAGGACGAGGAATGTGGAGATACCGAGAAGTTTTGTCATGTGAGTCCTCTCCTGTCCATCCGGACAGATTGAGTTCCAACGCGACGAAGTAGCTAGACTTCGGTCAGTAAAACTCCGAACTTAAGCCTTCGGGCCGTCCGAGCGACCTCCCGCTTGGTGACTTGATTGGCCCATCTGGATTAACGGTCATCCATTTCGAGCTCGATTTCGCGTAACGGTCCGTTACAGCCGGGCACTTTACAACGAATATTACCTGACGATTCGGAGGTCAGCGGAATACGAACGGGCTGACCGCATCGGTCGCAACGATAGTCTACGTAATCGTTAGCGGGCACTTAGGCGCCGAGCTGTTTTTGTTCTGAAATCGGCGTGACGGAGCGCGGGAGCGCGATGCGAGGTGCGGCCAGCGTGATCGTTAAGGTCGTCCCGTGTCCGGGCGCACTGTCGATGGCGATGTCGCCGCCGGCGCGCTCTACCGCGCGTTTCGCGATGGCAAGGCCGAGGCCGGTGCCGGTAATCTCGCCGCGCTCGTCACCACGATAGAAGCGTTCGAAGG
>DASXXU010000112.1:0-8735 GCA_036502885.1 Candidatus Tumulicola sp. | reverse complement strand
AGGCTATGCATGGTGCGTTTTCAGTTACCTGACGGGGTGCGGCATCACCTCGCACAGAATCGGCGAGGTTCGCACTTTCATTTTTCGCGAACGCTAAAGGGAGGTATCGTGAAAACGAACGTCTATCCGGCCGTCCTGTTGACGGTCGTTCCATTACTAGCGGCGTGCTCGTCGTCGTCGACCACGCCCGCGCTGCAATCGACGCAACAAGCGTCATCCGCTTCGGTCCACGCCGACACCCGCTTCGGGCTCTCGCGGTCGCAGCTTTCGGCTGTCCTCGCAAATCGCGGACCCGGCGATGCGAGCGCCGCAAAAAAACAGCCGACGGTATTCGTATCCGATCTCGACACGCAAGCCATCGAACTGTATCCCGAAGGCAAAAAGAATCCCACGCAAATCGGAACGATTACCTCCGGCATAAACGAGCCGATTAACGACGCGGTCGATTCGTCCGGAACGCTGTACGTTGCGAACAACGGAAACAGCACGGTCACCGAATACCCGCTCGGTGCCAGCACCCCGAGCGTAACGCTCTCCGATACGCTGCAATTCCCGAACGGCGTGGCCGTCGATAGCGCCGGCAACGTGTACGTGACCAGCGGCGCGACCGCGGGCTCGTGCTACGTCGTGGTGTTCCCGAAAGGCTCGTCCACCCCGAGCAAACAGATCAACGGCTTCGATCTTCCGATCGGCCTCGCGGTCGATGCAAAAGGCGATTTATTCGTCGCAGATGCGTTGAAAAACGACGTCTACGAAGTTGCAAAGGGCAAGAGCACCCCGAAAGAACTCGGATTGACCGGCTTGGAAGATCCAACCGGCGTTTCGATCGATCCGAAAGGCAACTTGTGGGTCGTTAGCTACAGCGGCGACACGGCGTCGGAGTTCGTCATCGGAAAAACCAAACCGGCGAAGGTCGTCACCGATTCGCTGAGCGGTCCGTACAGCATCGCGTTCGGTAAGGGTGGCCAGATGTACGTCGGAAACAGCCACAACTTTCCGGGCGACGTCACCGCGTTCAAAAAGAACGCAACGGCACCCTACACGACGTTTCAAGTGCAGAACCCGGCCGGCATGGCGGTGTATCCGCCGCCCAAATAAGGTCCGTAGTCAACTGGGCCAGGATTTATTCTGGCCCAAGTCCATCCCGCGCTAGGCTTTTGGCGCTAGAATCCCAGCAAAGTTGGCGCGAATCGGCCACGCCACCAGAAACCATAGGACGAGCACAAGGATCGGCATCGGGAACAACGTTTGCGGAAACATCGTGATGTGAAACGTCAGGATGTTGACGATCATCGCCGCTAGCATCACGATCGCCAGCGGAACGTAGCGGCCGATCAACAGCAGCGCGCCCGAAATCACTTGCACCCCGGCCGTCAAGTAGATGTAGTGCGTGCTCATCATCAGGCCGGTGAAGGTCGCCACGTTTGGCGGCAATCCGGGCGGCACCGGAATAAACTGCAGAAACCCGTTCAACCCGAATACGAAGAAGATCAATCCGAGTAGGATGCGCGCGATAAGGGCGACGATCTTCATTTCGCGTCGTCGCCGATCTGCACCAGACCGATCGGGTGACCCTGCGGGTCCATGAAGAGTCCGATGATCGGGCCATTGGGGACTTGATCCGGACCCATCATCCGTGTGCCGCCCAGCGACTCGATCTTTTCGAGCGACTTGCCGACATCTTCGACGCCGACGTAAAACGTGACGTGCCCGGGATAGCCCTCAGGATTACCGCCGATGCCGCCGTTGATGCCCTTGCTGGGCGGCATATCGCCGTTCGGCATAACCGGAAAGTACTTGGGGATGTTGACGCCGGTGCCGGCCACCTGCTTGTCGATATTCCAGCCGAACGCGCGCCGCAAAAAGTCGATCTGGCCGTCCGGATCGCCGGTGACGATCTCGAAGTGGACTACGGGATTGGGCATGTCGTTTCTCCTCGAGTGCTGTGATGTGAGGGCATGCTAACATAGTGAACTTGCTAAAAGCAAGTTCTGTTCAGTAAATGATTTACGCTGTATAATAGCAACGTGGGAAGCCGGTCGTACGGACAATATTGTGGTTTCGCTCGGGCGCTCGAGCTCGTGGGCGAGCGCTGGGCTTTGTTGATTATTCGAGGACTGTTGGTCGGCCGCAAGCGTTTTTCGGAACTGCAGCGCGGGCTTCCAAAGATTCCCACAAACGTGCTCTCCAATCGTCTCAAAGAACTCGAGCAGGCGAACCTGATCGAGCGCAAGGCCGTGGCCCGGTCCGAGGGCGGCGGGGTTGCTTACCAGCTGACCCAAGAAGGGCTGGACCTGGAGCCGGCGATCACCGCCTTGGGCCGCTGGGGCGCCAAGCGGTTAGGGGAGCCGCGCGACGGCGAGGTTGTCACGGAAGACTCGATGCGGGCGGCGCTGCTTACGACGTTCCGGCCGGAGGCGGCTGCCGGACCACCCGTACGCTACGAACTGCTCTTAGGTCCGATCGAGATCAATGCCGTGGTAAGCGACGGCGCCGTTGCCGTCGGATCCGGTCGGCTCGCCGGCGCCGACCTGCGCATCGAAGCCGGGGCCGCCATCCGCGCGATCATGGCCGGCGAAATCGAGCCGCAGGAAGCGGTAGAGGCTGGGATCGTTCGCTTGCACGGCGACATTCGCGATTTCGAACGGTTCGCACGGATGTTCAAGATTTAGGCTCGCGCCGCAGCCGGCGCCAACTGCGGGCGGAACCGGTCTAGAGCCGCAGAACGCCGTTGCATGGATCTAACGAAAACCGCGCCGCGCAGCGCAAAAGACAAGCTCGCCGGGATCGTTTCGCTCAAGCGCACCATCGATAAGTCGAAAGCGAACGACGAAGGCCACTTAGGCGACTACCACTACGATTGTCCGCACGACAAACCGTTGTTCGCGTTTCTCGGAACCAACGCCGATGAGTTCGCACAAAAGGTCAGGGAGTTACAGACCGACGACGCCATCGCCGCCTGGTTGCGAGAGAAAACGCTCTCGCGTATGTCGAGCGCCGAGATCGATCGTTTCAACCTCGAGCGCATGCGTTGGCATCCCGAGCCCGGTACCGATTCGGCGGCCTTCTTCGATTCCGAACGCAAGCGTGTCGCCCCGGACCGCCCCGAGATCGTTACCTGGTTCGATTTGCTCGACCTCGACGAGGGCCGGCCCGTTCAATCCGCGACGTCGATAACCTAAAGAGCGAGCGAATCTAGCGAAATCGGGTAAGCGCGTGATTGGATACCGACCGTTAGAAAGGAATCGCATGATCAAGCAACTTCTCGTAATCTCCGTGATCGCGTCCGGACTCATCTTTGGTTCTTCTTCGGCTCGGGCAGCCGTCGTCTACGTCACCGCGGCGCCGCCGGTTGCAGTCGTCGAACGCGTGCCCGCCCGGCCCGGCGCCGGTTACGCCTGGGTTCCCGGCCACTATCGTTGGAACGGATCCAGCTACGCGTGGACCCACGGCCATTACATGCAGCATCCCGGATCGTGGTGCAACGGTCACTGGGCGCACACCGCTCGTGGATACTACTGGGTCGAAGGACGCTGGTGCTAACGCACTGACCGATTGGGGGGACGATTTTTTCGCCCCCCACTTCCTTTTGTTGGTCAATTTCTCAGGCCGGCCGGATACCGTTTGAGATGCTTGAGAATTCGCTATAGCTTTTTGCTGCTACCATGTCTAGCAGCGTGCGCACATAAGACCCCGCCCCCTCCGACGCCAACCGTCGCTACGATCGTGGCGCGATTGGGACAAGTGCAACCGAGCCGGCGGTTGGCCGGGATCATCGCACCGTTTCAAAACGTCGCCGTCCAGTCGACGTTGGCCGAACCGGCCGACAGCGTATCCGTTCAAGAAGGCGACGTCGTGCGCAAAGGCCAGGTCCTCGCGGTGCTCGATACCTCGGATTTAGAAGCGCAGCTTCGGGCCGACGAGGCGACCGCGAACAGTAACAGCGCCACCACGACGCACGATGTCTATCAAGGCTCGCTCGCGATCGCACAGGGCTCCGACACGTTGCGATCGGCCGCCGCGGCCGTCAATCAAGCCAAGGCCAATATGGAACGCGACCAGGCGCAGTTGACGCGCGACCAAAATCTTTTTGCGAAAGGCTACGTTTCGCTCGCGCAGGTGCAACAAGACATGGCAACCCGCCGCGATGACGATGCCACGCTCGAGAATGCCAACTCGCAGGTCGCGTCGGCTCGCTCCACGGTGCAAGCCAACGGAACGTTGAGCTCGGGCGGATTACAGCAGTCGACCGTGCAGCAATCGCAGGCGCAAGTCGAGGTCGCGCAGGCACAAGCCGATCAAGTAAAAGTACAAATCGAAAAAGCGACGATCGCTTCGCCGATCGACGGCGTCGTCGTGAACCGCAACTTCAATCCCGGCGAATATCCCGGGACGCGACAACTGTTTACGCTGCAACAAGTGGATCCGGTGTACGCCGTGTTACACGGATCGGGTTCCGAGGTCGCAAATATCCAGCCGGGCGTTCGCGCCAGCATCGCGGCGGCAGATATCGGAACGCGCGCTACTTTTACCGGCGATGTCGTCGGCGTTCTCAATCAAATCAATCCCGGCTCGACCGACTTTCAGGTGAAGGTCGTCATTCAGAACCCGTTTCGCCGGTTACGTCCGGGCATGGCGGTCGTCGGAACCGTGCCGCTCCCGGCGGTGCGCGGCGTGATCGTCCCGCTAACGGCGTTCACCGACGACAATCACAACGCCGTGATGGGCGTACAAACCGACGGAACGCTCAAGACGGTGCACGTCACCGAAACCGGAGGCGACGGTACCAGCTCGGTCGTGAGCGGCATCTCGTCGGGAACGCGCGTCTTACAAGACGGCCAACAAAGCTTCGGCGACGGCCAAAAGGTGCAATACCGCTAAATGTTTAGTTTGACGCGGCTGTTTATCGCGCGCCCGACGCTGGTGTTCGTCCTGGTCGCGTTGATGCTATTTGCCGGCGTCATGTCGACCGCGACGATCGTTAAAGAACTGTACCCGGACGTCAGCCAACCGACCGTTTCGATCAGCGTTCAGTATAACGGTGCTTCGGTCACCGAGATGCGCGATAGCATCGTGCAACCGATCGAGCAGACCCTCGCCGGCACGCCCGATCTCCAAACGATCAACGCGGTCGTACAACAGGGCCAAGCCACGATCACCGGCATCTTCGATTTGCAATCCGATACCGCAACCGACTTGGCGTTGACCAACAAAGCGGTCCAGGCTGCGGCCAAATATCTCCCGACCAACATCACGCCGCCGACGGTCAACTTGCAAGATCCGACCGAATCGGTCGTCGTCACCTTAGCCTTGTACTCGCAGAAGCTGTCGCTCTCGAAGCTAGCGATGTATGCCACCAACGTTATCGCGCCGGCGCTCGAGCAAGTCCCCGGCATCTCGTTCGTCAACGTCGGCGGCGTCGTTACGCCCGCCTACGAGGTCACCGTCGATCCCGTCAAGTTGGTTGCCAACAACCTGACCATCAACGACGTCATCAACACGCTGCAGGCCGATAACCAGCGCGTGCCGGGCGGCTTCGCCTACGAGACCAATCGACAGACGACCATCGACATCCGCGGCGACATTCAAGACCTCGAGACGGTCCGCAACCTGGCGATCATCCCGGCAAACTCCGGAGCGGCCGCCGTCGCCGCGCAGGTCGAAAACTACACCGGCGGACTCGGAGCGCTCGCCGGCGCGGTCAATCCGTGGACGGCCAGCAACTCCGTCGTACGCATTCAGGACGTTGCGACCGTCGTCGATGCGTACGAACCGCGCCTACAGTTCGCGCACGTCAGCGGCCGGCCGGCGTTGTTCATGCAAATTCAAAAGGCGTCGACCGGCAGCGAGGTCGATGCTTCGAACAACGTGATCAAGGCGATCCCGGCGATTCAGCGCCAGTTCCCGGAAATTTCGTTCCGCGTCATCAACGTTCAGTCGAAGTTCACGGGCCAGCAAATCCAGGCCGTCGTCCGCACGCTGTGCGAAGCGATCCTGTTGACCGGCATCGCGATGATGTTCTTCCTGCGTTCGTGGCGCAGCGCGATCGTCGTTTGCGTCTCGATTCCTACCTCGCTAGCCATCGCCGTCAGCGCGATGAAGCTCTTCCATCTGACGATCGACACGATTTCATTGCTCGGCATGTCGCTGGTGATCGGTATCTTGGTCGACGATTCGACCGTCGTCTTGGAAAATATCGAGCGACACTTTAGCGAGCTCAAAGAGCCGCCCGAAGAAGCCGCCGTAAAGGGGCGGGAAGAAATCGGCGCGGCTGCGGTCGTGATCACGATGGTCGACGTCGTCGTCTTTCTGCCGATCGCGTTCATTCAAGGACAAGTCGGCCGCCAGATTGCCGAGTTCGCCATCGTGGTCGTTATCTCGACCCTGACATCGCTGTTCATTTCGTTTACGGTTACGCCGACGTTAGCCGGTCTATGGGCGTTGAAATCGCACTGGAATCCGCCCAAGTTCGTTACCGCGTTCGGCGATTGGTTCGACGGCGTGCGCGATTGGTACATCGGCCGCGTGTTGCCGTGGTCGTTGAGCCACGGGAGGTTGGTCGCCACGCTGTGTGCGGGCAGCTTCCTAGGCGCGATCGCGCTCGTTGCCATCGGCCTCGTGGGTGAAGAGTATATCCCGCCGGTCGACCGCGGCGAAATCTACATGCAGGTCGTGTACCCGATCGGCACCCCGATTTCGACGGTTGAAAAGGGCGTGTTCGCGCTCGAGAAACGCATCCTGGAAGAAAGGGACGTCTTCGCGAACACCGCGGTCGCCGGCGCATACTCCGCCTCGTTCGGTGGTTTCGTAACGCAAAGTAACGTCGGCCAAGTGCACGCGTGGCTCAAGGACGGTCACAAAAAATCGACATCCTATTGGGTTGGACAGTTCACCAAGATCGCCAAGGAAGTTCTCCCCAGCAACGTAACGGCGTACGTCGTTCCGGCCACCGGAACGTCGGCCGGTAACTCGCAACCGATCGACTTCCTCGTTTCGGATCTCAACGGGGGCGACCCGACCAATTACGCCGCGCGCGTTATGGATTTGCTGAAGACCGTTCCGGGCGCGACCAGCGTCAACAGCAGCGGCACCCTGCGTGCGCCCGAGATCTCGGTGCAGTTCGACCGCAAGAAGGCCGAAGCGTTAGGCGTCGATCTCGGACAAGCCGCACAGGCGGCCGGCGCGGCCTTCGGCGGCAACGTAGCGACCCAGTTCGAAACGAGCGAAGGCTTAGAGCAAGTTCAGGTCATCTATCCGACCTCGTATCAAACCAGCATCGCGGCGCTCAAAGCGGTACCGTTTCGCTCGTCCAACGGTTCGATCGTGTACCTAGGCGATATCGCGAGCTTCGATTCGACCCCGACGCCTCCGTTGCTGACGCGTACCAACCGCAACGGTGTGGTGCACGTCGATTCCAACTACTCTTCGTCATCGTCGCTGTCGGCGGTCGAAGCGGGCTTGATGAAGCGGATCCCGTCGTTACATCTGCCGCCGAACATCTCGGTGCGCCCGGCACCACTCGGACAGCAAGATTTCATGCACCAAACGCTGGTCGGAATGGGCCTCTCGATGATCGTGTCGGTCATCTTGGTGTACCTGTTGATGGTCGCTTTGTACAACAGCTATATCTCACCGCTGATCATCATCTTCTCGGTTCCGGTAGCGGCGATCGGCGCGATCGGCGCGCTGATGGTGACCCACAAGACGCTCAACCTGTTCTCGTTGATCGGCACGATCTTGCTGATCGGCATCGCGTCGAAGAACGGAATTCTGCTGGTCGACTACGCGAATACGCTACGGGCGCGTGGAATGGAGAAGCTCGAAGCCATTAAAGAGAGCGCACATACGCGATTCCGTCCGATCGTCATGACCAGCTTCTCGGTGGTTGCGGGCAACATTCCGCTCGCCATCGCGCTCGAACCGGGATCGAGCTCGCGCTCGAGCCTCGGCATCGTCGTCATCGGCGGCGTCGTAAGCTCGCTGGTACTCACGCTGTTGTTGATTCCGAACGTGTACGTGTGGCTCGCGCCCAAAGACTTACCCGAACGCCGTCCGCGCGGGCGGTCGGCGCCGGTGCCGCCGCGAATCCCGGAGCATGCAACCGCCATCGTCGCCGAGAGCTAGTTTCAAGCTAATTTTTCGGACCGCGCTCGCGCTCGCGCTGGCCGCGGTCGTGTTATCCGGCAACATCGCGCCGGCGCGCTCGGCCCAACCCGCGACGTCGCACTTGCACGGCCGCATCGTCGACGGTAAGGGCAAGCCGGTGGTTCTCGCACAGGTGTTGCTGATGGCGATCGCAACCAGCACCGTATTTGCCGGCGCCGCCAGCGCCTCCGACGGCTCGTTTTCGTTCTACGGAATGGACCCGGGGCCGTACGGCATCATCGCGCAGAAAACGCCGGCCTGCGGGTTATCCCACCGAATCCAAATCAAGCCAGGCAAGACCTACAACGTGCTAATTCGCATGCCGTCTACCTCACGCTGCTACGGGCCAACGCATTTCAAGCCTTGAGCCGCTTGCGTTTGCAGACATGCCTGTGCGCGCACGACGGCAGCGTATAACGACGGATTGCTTTTGATCGCATAGGTCTCGTCCTCGCCCGCCTGTGGCAAGTATTCGTAGAGCGCGATGGTGGGCGTGACGGGCGACAGCGCCACGATCGTTTGGTAGAGATCGCCGGCGCGCCGTTCGCCTATTTCGGTAACGTATACTTCGGGCAGCGAACCGTTATCCA
>DASXXU010000111.1:0-2300 GCA_036502885.1 Candidatus Tumulicola sp. | reverse complement strand
GCGACGAGGTCCTCGGCGGCGCGCTCGCGCTCGTGCACATGACGACGCGCCCCGAACGTTTCGGCTTAACGCTGATCGAGGCGATGGCGTGCGGCACGCCGGTCCTCGGCGCCCGCATGGGATCGATTCCCGAAATCGTCGTCGACGGCGTCACCGGATTCTTGTGCGACGGCGTCGAGGACGCCGCCGAGAAAGCGCCCGGCCTTGTGAACCTCGACCGTCATGCGTGCCGGCAACGCGTCGAATTGACGTTCTCGATCGAGCCGATGATCGATCGCTACGTGGTCGCTTACACCGAGGCGCTGGCTCTCGGCTCGCCGCCCGCGCCCAACAACAGAACGCTCGCGGCGCGCAAACACGATTGGTGGGATCGCCCGCAAGCGTTCACGGACATTCCCGAAAAGCCGAAGTCGTTACATTTTTCCTAGCGCCCGGCAGACGTATTGAGGCCCGAGATTGGTGCAACCGGGCGACTTCGCTTTATCGACAATCGTTTGTATGAAAGACTGCCACGGCCGTACGTCGGCCGACACGTCATCGGCTTTTCCGTACGCGCTGTTATACGTGCCGCACGGAACCGCTCCCCACGAGTGATCGCCAACCAAAGCCCACCCCGCGCCGGTCCACGCAAAGTCACCACCGCCCGAATCGCCGCGGCAGATGATGTTGTAGTAATTTCTGTTCTGAAGATAGCCGTTCATCAGGGATGCCGCCGAATTAACGCTCTGAAAGTTGTCTTTCGCGAAGAAATGATAGTCCACGTAATAGAGTTGAGCGTCGTGCTTATCCCGGGTCGTGTTTTCCCCGTAACCCAACGCCATAATCAGCTGCTGCTTTGTTAACGTAAGGTGCGGGCCGCCGATTCGGAGGTTAGCCAACACGCGCATCGTATTGCCGGACAGGCCCCGTATTTGCAGCACTGCGATGTCGCCGTTCTGTTGCCCAAGATTCGAGCATCCATGTACGTCGAAACTAGGCATCCGACAATACCTCGCCGGCACGTAGACGGAAATAATTTTACCCGTCAACGCGCTCTCGTCGAACACCCGTGCGGGCGTGCCTTGGTACACCCATTCGAAGTATTCATCGAACGTGATTATATTTCTCGGCGCGATGTTCGTAGCGGGGGCCTTCGTCCCACCAACAACACAGTGCGCCGCCGTCACCACCAAGCCGAGGTTCGTTACAGGATCGAACGCAATCGGCGTCCCCGTGCAATACGACCGATAAAATAAGCCGTCGAACCGCATGAGAGCGATCGCGAGCTTTTCTAAATTCTGTCCTTCCGGCGCTTTCGAAACGGCGCATTGCGAGATGTACGCAAGATTCGGCTGGATCGGACCGCCCGGCAATCCCGACGGAAGGCAGCGATACGATTTGGGGATCTCATTACCAGGCGCGTCAGGCGCAGCCAGACCTGATGGGCCCAAGCCCGACGAGGTTGCGGGAACGACCGTGCCCGAGCCGCCACAAGCGGCCAGAACGGCGATGAAAAATGAAGCGACGATAATGCACGGTTCGCCTCCCGGAAGAAATAAGAGGCTTCCACCTTCAACGCGCTTGTACGCCCACCTAGCAAGAGAGGCGCAGGGGGCGAAAAAGCGCTACACTACCGGTATGGACGGCCATCGAGACTACTCGCATCGGAGCTTGTTCGAAAAACTCGGCGTTCGCGCCGAGCACCGCGTCGCGTTGGTCGGCAAGCATGACGATGGTTTCGTTCGCGAGCTCGACGTTCGGCTTGCCAAAGGCGCTTCACCGCGACTGCGCGCCCGCTACGACATCATCTTCTTGAAGATCGACCGGGTTGGCGACCTCGCTTCGATCGAGGTAGCCGCGACGCATTTGGAGATGACTGGCGTGCTATGGATCTTTCACCCGAAGGGACGCGACGCCGATCCGAAGGATGTTGCCGTACGTGCGGCCAGTTTCGCTGCGGGTCTCGTTGGTAACAAGATTAGCGCCTACAGCGAAACGCATACTGCAACTCGGTACGTGATACCAGTTGCGAATCGCGGGTAAGCAATAGCTCGAACCCAATGGAGCGCACCCACGTTTTTGGTCATTTAGTTACTAAACACTACGGCGAACGGTTTGGTAAATGTCCCGGTCAACGTCTGCATGGGTTCCCCGCCGGCAGGATACTTGTAAATCGTAATGTTGCCTCCGGTCGAATTTGGGCAGGTCAAGCGTTGCGTCGTGCGATTTCCGGTGATGGCAAATTGTTTACACCCCGACGCGCCCGACAGTGCCGTCGTACCCGTAATAGTGCCATTGGTTGAGACTTGATAGACCGTGGC